>CAYGYQ010000079.1:0-13547 GCA_964354035.1 uncultured Bordetella sp. | reverse complement strand
TGCTGTCGATGCTGCACGACTCGTGGATGTCGCGGCCGAACATCATCGTCGTGCCCGGCGGCAAGATGAGCCTCGCGATGCAGCTCATCCTGACACCGATGATCCTGCAGCTGATGGACCGCAAGCGGCGCACGGCGTGACGCAGCCGGGGTGCGCCAAGCCCGGAGGCCGGCGTCCCGTGCAACTAGCGGGGCAACCGCGCCCGCAGGTCGCGCAACTCCTCTTCCAGCCGCCTTATCCGCTCGACGAAGACGAGCAGCAGAGCTGTCCCGTGCGGCTCAAGCTCGAAGTCCTCGCGCAGGCGGCGGGCGGTGCGGGCGACGGTGAGCGAGGTGAGGCCGAATACCCACTGGCCCGGCGTGTCTTCGTCCGGCGTCAGCGCGCCGCAGTCCACCAGTTCGAGCAACTCGGCTTCGGAGAGATCCGCAAGGTCGGCCAGTTCGGAAAGCCGCAGACGGGCGCCTTCATCGGACCATGCAGCTCGGGCGTGTTCGCTCGTCATGGAGAGGCTCCTATTCGAGGTGCCGCCGCGGGTTGAACGCCGATGCGGCCGCAAGGTCGCGCAGGAGACTGCGCTCGCGCTCGGTCAGTTCCGGCGGCAGCACCATCTGGACGATCGCGTAGAGGTCCCCTGCCCCGCCCTGCGGCGTGGGCAAGCCGCGGCCGGCGAGGCGCAATTGCTGCCCGCCGCGCGTTCCCGCAGGGACCTTGAGCTTGACGGCGCCCGCGGGTGTAGGGATCGCCGCATCCGCCCCGAGCGCGGCTTCCCAGGGCGTCACCGGCAAGTCGAGGAAAAGATCATGCCCGCTGGCGCGGTACAGCCGGTGCGGGCGCAGCGAGATATTGAGATAGACGTCGCCGTCGCGGCCGCCGTGGAAGCCCTTCCCACCCTGGGCCGGCAGTCGCAGCACCTGCCCGTCGGTGGCGCCCTTGGGAATGCGCGCCTTGACGTTCCTTGGCACCCGCCGTGGCGCTCCCTGATCGTCAAATTCGGTGGTCGTCAGATCGAGGCTCACTTCAGTGCCGCCGAACGACTCCTCGATCGTGATGGGCACGCCGATCTCGTAGTCCTGCCCCCGCATCGCCCGCGCGGAACCCTGCCGACCTCCACCCCGCGGGTGCCCGGCCAGTCCCGCAAACAGATCGGCGAAATCCATGCCGTCGAAGGCTCCCGACCCGCCGCCGAACTGCGTCGACCAATCCGGTGGCGGGCGGAAATCCTCGCCAGACCCGTGGCGCCCCAGTTGGTCGTAGGCCGCCCGCTTGGCAGGATCCTTGAGCGTCGCATAGGCCTCCGCCATCTCCTTGAAGCGCGCCTCGGCGTTGGCTTCCTTTGAGACATCCGGGTGATACTTGCGCGCGAGCTTGCGATAGGCGTCCTTGATCGCATCCGCCGTAGCGCCCCGCTCGACCCCGAGAATCGCGTAGTAGTCCTTGAATTTCATCAGTGCCGGGGCGTTTGCAGCAGGTGCGCTCCATCCGCTTCGGACTGCAGCCAATCGGTCGGGTCGTACCCGTCCACCTCGACACCCTCGCCACACCCTCCGTCAGCCAGGTCCCTGACGATCCGATGGCAGAACTCCGCCCCGAGCACATCGATCGCCGATGCCTCCGGACCGGCCTCGAATTCGTCGTCCACTTCGACGTTCGGAACCTCGCGCATGCGTTGCCCGTGCCAATGGGCGTGATGCCGCTTCGCGATCCGGGCCGGGTCGCGAACCCTGGGTTTGCTTCCCACCGATGCTTTCATTGCCAGCCTCCTTCAGATGCTGCCGAGGCGGGAATGCGCAAAGCGCCTTTGCCAATGCGCACCCTGTCCCTGTATGAATTTTCCACCTGCGCCGCAAAGTTCACCGCCCGCGCGTTGACGAAGATCAAGGCCGCGCCGAATTTCGGCGGTGTTCGCCGCTAGGCTGGGCCAGGGTCTGGACCATCCCGATCGCGGCCTCGCTGGCCTTCTGCGGTCGCCGCGTACTTGTTCCGGTTCGGCGTCGGCAGATCGGGGGCCGGTCGGCGCCCGTCGCGCAGATGCGCGATGGCGAGGACAGGATGCCGCCAGACCATCCGCGGGCCGGCGTAGCGCATGACCTCGCGCACGCGTTCGCGCATCGCCTTGCTGTAACAGTGGACCGTGCAGTTCACGCAGGTCGGCTTGTCGTCGCCGAACAGGCAGCGATCGAGTCTGCGGGTGGCGTAATGCAGCAGCGCCTCGCAGTCGACGCACAAACCGTCGCTCGCTCCCGTTCCGTGATGCCCGCGGCAATAGATCCGCGTCATCGCGCGGATTGTCCTCAGCTCACGCGCAAGCCGGGGGTGGCGTGCACCATCCTGCACCTTGCGCGCCGTCGGTCCGGATCCGGGTGATGGGACGTCGGCCATGCGGGCAAGGATGCCGTCCCGCGCGGCCTCCGGCCATGATCCGCATCAACTGTCGGGCGAGTCGCCAAAGCGCGTGCGCCGAAGGACAGTGCGGTCGTCCCGGAAGCGGGTTCTTTGCGTGTATCATCCCCGGCTTCCGGCTCGACCCCACCGACCTGCGCATGCCCTTCGCCCCAATGCCTCCTGCCCTTGCCGTCGCATCCTTGCCCGCCTGCGCTGCGCGCCGGCACCTGCTCACCTCAGCCGCGGCGTTGTGCGCGGCCCCGCTCCTGGCGCTTGCGCAGCACGCGCACGCAAACGCGGGAGTGCCACGCACCGTCTCGTTTCGGCACACGCATACCGGCGAATCGCTGTCGCTTGCCTACGCGCATGGCGACACGTATCTGCCGGAGGCGCTCACGCGCGTGAACTGGTTCCTGCGCGATTTCCGCAACGGCGAGTCGCGGCCGATCGATCCGCAGCTGCTCGATCGGTTGCACCTGCTGGGCGAGCTGACCGGCACCAGGGCCCCGTTCGAGGTCATTTCCGGTTATCGCTCCCCGGCGACCAACGAGGCGCTGCAACGACGCGGCGGCGGCGTGGCCAGCCACAGCCTCCATCTGGAGGGGCGCGCGATCGACGTCCGCCTCGCCGACGTTGCGCTCGCCGACTTGCGTGATGCGGCCACCTCGCTGCGGGCGGGCGGCGTCGGCTTCTATCCCGAATCTCGCTTCGTGCACCTCGATACCGGGCGCATGCGCCGCTGGTAATCCGGCATCCACCGTGGCGTGCCGCCGCCGGCGCTACCGCGCTGCGCCGGAACCCTTGCGCAGCGCATCCTGCAGCCTGCGGTCGTGGCCGTAAACGTCGGCGAGGAACAGCGCGCGCCCCTCGGCATCCGCGATGGCCGTCGTGTAGAAGACGACGACAGGAACGGGCGACGCCAGCGGCACGGTCCGGTTCACGCCGGATCGCATCGCCACCGCGATCTCCTCCGGCGTCCATTCCGGCTTGCCGCGAAGCACGAACTGCGCAAGGGCTTCGGGCTCCCGCACGCGTATGCAGCCGTGGCTGAAATCCCGACGGGTGCGCTCGAACAGCTCGCGGGCCGGCGTGGCATGAAGGTAGACGTTCATCGTGTTCGGCAGCACGAACTTCACGCCGCCCAGCGCATTTCGGGTTCCCGGCCGCTGGCGCAGGCGCGCCTCGCCCGAGCGGAGGGCCGCGAGCGCCGCGTCATCGAACCCAGTGCGCGCCTGGCCGTCGCGGCCCGTGCTCACGACTTCCATGTCCTCGCGCCTGGCGTAGGACGGATCGGTTTCCAGCCGGGGCAGGATTTCGTTGCGCAGTATGCTGGGCGGCACGTTCCAGTACGGGCTGAATTCGACGAAGCGCATCTCGCCGATGAAGACCGGCGTCTCCGTGCGCACCGCCCTGCCGACCACGACGGGCATCGACAGCGTCGCGCGCCCGGCCGCAGCGGCATCGGCGAAGGCCCAGAGCCTGAACGAAGGGATGTTGATCGCGATCAGCGGCCCCGGCGGCAATGCCGGCAGCCAGCGCAGCCGTTCGAGCGACAGCGTGATCTGGTCCACCCGTGCGGCGAGCGGCACGTTCAGTACGGCGAGGGTCTCCTTGCCCAGAACGCCGTCCGGCTGCAGGCCGTGCCGCTCCTGGAAGCGCCGAACCGCCTCGGCCAGCGCGTCGGTATACCGGTCGTCCGCGGGCGGTGCCGCATCCACGGCCAGGTCCCGCAGCCGCACGAGCTGCGCATGCAAGGCCGGAACGCCGGCGTAGATGTCCCCGGCGACGATCTTGCCGCGCGCAGAGGGTGGCGGCGGCAGCACGATCCCCGGCTCGGCCGCGAGCAACCGGTAATCCGCCAGCAGACGCTTCAGCCGCACATAGAGGGGGAATGCGGGCTCGACCGCATCGATCATTGCCGCGAGGCCATCGCGGGTGACAGCCGCGCGCAGCTCGGTCACGAACCACGCGTCCCTGGGTGTCGCGCGATAGTGGGGTTCGACCTCCTGCGGACGCACGCGGCCGAACCGAAGATCGGACAGGAAGCGCAGGACCTTCGCCGTCACCGCCCTGTCGACGTGCGCCAACCTGTCCGGATCGGCGCGGCTTGCCACCAGCGCACCGATCTCGCGCTCGAGCAGATCGACGCCGTAATCCTCGGGCGCCAGCCCACGGTCAGCGGCGGCTCGCAGCTCCCGCAGCGCCAGGCTCAGCGAAGGTCGCGGACCCTCGGCGGTGAACCAGACGGGCCCGGGATCCTCGGGCGAATAGACCTGCTCGATCCAGACTCGGCTGACCCGGGGCGCTGCAAGTGCCTGGCCCGTGTTGGCGGGGCTGATCGCGTTCGCCGTTGACCGCGCATCGGGCGAGGAATCGGCCGATGCCGGCCAGCTCGCGAGGAGGCAGAACAACGCAAGACCCAACCGGCGCAGCGGTCGTGCATCGGGCAACCGGCGATCTCGGGTGGATGAGTCGCTCACTGGAGCACCTTCGCGCTTCGCGCTCCGGTATTCGCGCTTGGGGCGGCCCGGCGCGCTCATGCCTCGACCATACGGGCTACTTCCGCCCCGGCCCGCGCGCTTTGACCGATACGCCATCCGCGACGGCATCCGCCGGATAGGCGATCACCTGCGTGCCGGGATCGAGTCCGTCGAGGACGACGGCGACCATGCCGTTGCGCGCACCCGTCGTCACCGGCCGCAACCGCGCGCGGCTATCGGACACCGTGAACACCGCCCAGCCATCGCCGTGTCTGAACAGCGCGCTTACGGGCACCAGCACCACGTCATCTGCCGTCGCGACGGTGATCCGCGTGTCGACGCGATGGCCGTCACCGAGATTTCCCCACGCTGTCGGCCGCGCCGCGAAGTCGATCAGGACGTTGACACGCTGCTCCTCGACGCCGAGCGCCGAGATCTTGGTGAACGCCGCCGGCTCGACGAGACGGACGCGGCCGGCGAGCACCGGCGCGCCGCCGCCGTGGTCGAGCTCGACCCCGGCACCGGGCCGGATCGCGACTGCATCGGCCGTCAGCACGTCGACGACGACCTCGAGCACGGCCGGATCGCCGATCTCCAGGATCGGCGCTCCGGCCGCGACGATGGCCTCGCTTTCCTGGAGGACGCGCAGCACGCGGCCGGGGACGGGCGAGCGGATCTCCCAGGTGGAACCGGCCGCCCTGCCGCCGGCGTCCTGCCGGTAGCGCGTGAGGGCGGCCTGTGCCAAGGCGACCTGATGCTCGGCCGCATGAGCGTCGAATTGCGCCGCCGCGAGTTCCTTCGCCCTGAGTTCCACCTCGCGCTGCGCGTTGTCGAGCGCCTGGCGCGAAGCGAATCCTTGATCCGCAAGCTTCGATGCGCGGGCCGCCTCGGCCTTTGCCTGTTCGAGCGCGACACTCGCCCGTTCGGTGTTGGCGTTCGCCCGCGACCGCGTGGCCTCGGCTGCTCCGAGGCGCTCGCGGTATTCGACTTCGGTGCGGGCATCCAGCGGCGCCGGCGCCGCCGGCGCCAGCCGTGCAACCAGCGTCCCCGGCTCGACCGTCGCGCCCGCCTTCAGATCGACGCGCAGCAGCCGGCCGGGGACGGGCGCCGACACGACGTACCGATCGCGCACCCGCGTCTTGCCGTCCTCGTCGACGGTCTTCCGGAACGGGCCGCGGGTCACGCTCGCCGTCTCGACCTCGACCGGGCGCGGCGCGAACGCCCACACCATGAGGCCCGCGGCAATCACGCCGGCGAGCATCCAGGAACCCCTGCGCAGCCAGACCTTGTCCATCGCTATTCCCTCGTCTTCAACACGCCGACCAGGTCGAGCCGGTCGATCCGTCTGCGCACGATGAGCGCGCTGACGGCGCCCGCGAGCACGATCGCCAGCGCGGCGAACGCGTAGGTGCGTGGCGCGACGATGATCGGGATCGCGATCATGTCGGTGTGGCTCATCGCCACGATCGCCCAGGACAGCAGATAGCCGAGCACGCAGCCCAGCGGAATTGCCACCAGGAGCTCGAACGCGAGCTCACCCAGCAGGAACGTCGAGACTTCGCCGCGGGTGAATCCGAGCACCCGTAGGCTCGCGAGCTCCCACGCGCGCTCCTGCAGCGCGATCCGCGCGTTGTTGTAGACGACGCCGATCGCTATCACCGACGCGAACGCGGTGAGTATCGTCGTGAAATAGAGCACGTTGCGCGCGGAAGTCTCGCGGAAGCTCCGCAGCATCGCGGCCTTGCTGGCGACAGTGGCCACGCGCGGGAATTCCTTGAGGTGCCGGAACAGGGTGTCGCTCTGCGCCCGGTCGAGTCGGACCGAGAACGAGGAGAACGTTTCCCCTTCGCCCAGCAGCCGGTTCAGCGCATCGAGGTCCATGTACGCGAACAATCCGATCAGGTCGCGGACCACGCCGACGACCGGAACGACGCGCTGGTTGCGGCTCCCCGTCAGCGTTTCGACGACGAGCGTATCACCGGTGCCCACACCCAGCCGTTCGGCCAGCCGGTCGGTGAGGAGGATGCCTTCGGGCGGCACCGCTATCCGGTTGCGATCGGCGTCGAGCAGGCGCCGAAACTCGCCGGCGGACGGGACGCCGAGGAGCGCGGTCCGGTAGTGCCGGTGGCCGGCGACCAGTCGAACGGGAACGTCGCGCGAGCCCTCGACCTGCATCACGCCGGGCATCCGCGCGACTTCGTGCAGCGAACGCGACGCCAGCGGCTCGACCAGCGCGATCTCGGCGTCGCCCGGCTGCGCAGCCTCGAACTGCACGTCGATCATGTACTCGAGGGCGTCGCGCCAGAACAGCCCCGAGATGATGATCGCCACCGCCGAGGCCATGCCCGCGGTCGTGAGCATGGCGCGCAGCGGCCGGCGCTCCATGTTGCGGATCACCATCCGCAGCGCCGGCGAGAGCAGGCGGCCGAGGCCGGCCCGTTCGAGCAGCGTCGGCCCGAAGCGCCCCGGCGATGGCGGACGCATCGCCTCGGCCGGCGCCAGCGCGGCGGCGTTGCGCACCGCGCCCATGGCCCCACCCACCGCGGCGAACAGCGTCACCGCCCCGGCCGTCAGCATGACCCAGAGCGGCATGATGAAGCTGTAACTGGGGAAGTGGAAGAATTCCGCGTACAGCGCGGTCACCGCGTCACCCCACCAGTAGCCGACGGCGATGCCGATCGCGATGCCGAGGCACACGATGACCACGACCTGCAGCAGGTAATGCGCGGCGATCGCGCCGTTGCCGTACCCCAGCGCCTTCAGCGCCGCGATCTGCTCGCGCTGGGTCGCGACCTGGCGGTTCAGCACCACGTTGAGGAGGAACGCGGCGACCGCCAGGAAGATCGACGGGATCAGCGTGCCGATGACCTTCCACTGGTTGATCTCCTGGCTCAGGATGCGGTTCGACAGCTGCTCGTCGCGGCCGTGCGCGTTCATGCCCCCATAGGGCTCCAGCAACCGGTCCAGCGCGTCGATGACCGCGCGTTCCACGGCGCCCGGCGTCAGCCGCACCGTGAGATGGTTGAACGCGCCCTCCATGTTGTACGCCGCGGCAAGCCGGTCCCGCGCCATCCAGAGCACGCCGAAGTTGCGGTCATCGGGAAAGGCGCCGCCGCGCGTCGCGTAGATGTAATCGGGGGACAGGCCGACACCGACGATGGGGAGGGTCTCCTTGCGGCCGTTGATGAGCGCAGTGACGCTCTTCCCCGGACCCAGATTGCGGCTGTTGGCGAAGGCCTCGGAGATGACGACCTCGCTCCCGGCACCGCGCTCCGGCGCACGCCCGCGGCGGATCACCAGCTGGTCGAGCCGCTGGGCGCCGTACTCGGGGAGGCCGATCAACCGGCCCACGATCGGCTCGGCGACGTCGGCGACGTCGAGCGTAACGTCGAACACGACCGTGGTCTCCGCTTCGCTCACACCCGGTATGGCTGCGACGCGACGCTCGAGCTCGCGCGGCGCGCGCTTGAGGTCGGCGAACACATGCCCGAAGCGCGCCGACTCGTAGAACCGCTCGCGTGCCTGCTCGAGCGAGTAGTACGTCGCCAGCGAGCCGGCGAAGCCGGAGAACGCGCTCGCGACGACCAGCGCGACGGTGACGACCTGGCTCCGCATCTGCCACAGGTCGCGCAGGAGCTTGCGGTCGAGGGCCTTCACCAGGACAGCTCCGACGGCGTGAGCTTGCGTGCGTTCACGTCGACATGCGTGATGCGGCCGTCGGCGAGATGCATCACCCGGTCTGCCATTCCCCCGATGGCGACGTTGTGCGTGATCACCACGGCGGTCGTGCCGAGCTCCGCGTTGATCCGGGCGATCACCTCCAGCACGACCTTGCCCGTCGGATAGTCCAGCGCGCCGGTCGGCTCATCGCAGAGCAGCACATCCGGGCGCTTGACGATCGCCCGCGCGATCGCGACGCGCTGCTGTTCGCCGCCCGAGAGCTGCGACGGGAAGTGGTCCAGCCGTCCCGACAGCCCGACGCGATCGAGCGCCTCCTCGGCGGTCATTGGCGATACCGCGATGTCGGTCACGAGCGCGACGTTCTCGCGCACGGTCAGGCTCGGAATCAGGTTGTAGAACTGGAACACGAAGCCCACGTGCTCGCGCCGGTAGCGGGTGAGCTCGGCTTCGTCGGCGGTCACGAGGTTGTGGTCCCGCCAGAATGCCTCGCCCGACGTCGGCGTGTCGAGCCCGCCGAGAATGTTGAGCAGCGTCGACTTGCCGCTGCCCGACGGCCCGAGCAGCACGATGAATTCGCCTGTCAGGATCTCGAGGTCGAGATCGGCGAGCGCGCGCACCGACACCTCCCCCATCCGGTAGATCTTGGTGAGTTTTCGCGCAATGAATACCGGTGAGCGGCGGTCGGCGTCAGTCGTGCGCATCCGCGACCAGCATACGTCCGTGGACGGGCCGCGTGGCGCCGCCGCGCTCGCCGCGCGACGCACCTTTGCGCGAGGTCAAGGAAACAGGGGGAAACGGCGCGCGCCGCCCTCAGGTCACGATGTCCTGCCAGCCCGCGCGCATGCGCACGAAGCGCGCGATGTGGTTGATGGCAAGCGCCGCCTCGGGCAGGAAGCCCGCGATCTGGAACACGTGGGGCGCACCCGGCCACAGCTCGAGCTCGACATCGACCCCCGCCGCGTGCGCCTTCTCGGCGGCGCGAATCGCCTCGTCGCGCAGCAATTCGGTGCTTCCGGCCTGGAAGAAGAGCGGCGGGAAGCCCCCGAAATCGGCGAACAGCGGCGAGACCTCCGGGTGCGTGTACAGCTGCGGCGACGACACGTAGTGCCGCCTGAGCACGAGCAGGCTCGCGAGCCGGATCATCGGGTCCTGCCCGTCGAAAGTCGCCATGCTCGGACTGCCCAGCGTGCAGTCGACGGCCGGCGAGAGCAGCACCACGCAGGAGGGCAGCGGCTCCCCGGCGGCGCGCACCCGGTGCAGCGTGACGAGGGCGAGATTGCCGCCGGCCGAATCGCCGGCCAGCACGATGTTCTGCGGGTCGACACCCTGGGCGAGCAAGCCACGGTACGCCGCGTGGCAATCGTCCGGCGCGGCAGGGAACGGGAACTCCGGGACCAGCCGGTAGTCCGGGATGAGAGCCCGCGCGCGAAGCTGGCGACACAGGCGGGCGGCGAGGGCCGCGTGCGCATTGGGAAACCGGAACGCGAACGACCCGCCGTGCAGGTACAGCAGGACGCGCGCGACGCGCGTCTCCGGCACGACGATCCACTCGCCCGGCACGCCACCGCATTCGACGGGCGTGCGCTCGACGTCCGGCCCGACCCGGAACTGCCGGGCGTCGAGCTTCTCGTACTGGCGGCGCAGCGCGACGATGTCCGACTCGTGGGTGAGCGGTTTCCCCATCGTCAGGCGCAATAGCGCGTTGAGCGCCTGACTGCGCCAGCTCGGCCGCAGCTCGATCTCACGCCGGTATCCTGTTCGCCGGTGCATGCGGATGGTCACGGGTGCGCCGGCTCATCCCCCTCCGGCGTCGGCCGCGGCACCCACGCCGTCAAGTGCCGCCGCCATCGCTTGCGCAAGCACGCCGGGGTCGCCGATGTGATTGGCGAGCACCAGGATGAGCCTGGCATTGACGAGCGCGCTTTGCGCATCGGTGAGCCCGCGGTGGGTCGCGATCAGCCGCTCGTAGAAGTCGTCCGGCGCGGCGATGTTGGCTTCGGTATTGAGCGTGGCCATCGTCGTCCCTTCATGCGCTCGCCGTCGCGCGCGCGATCGCCGCCCGCACGCTCGGCAGGTCGAACTCGCGCCACCGCGCACAGACGTGCTGGTCGGGGCGCAGCAGGTAGACGGTGCCGGGCCTCGCGCCGTAGCGCCGGACCGCGAGACCCTGCACATCCTCGATCGTCGTCGCGCCTGCGGTCGGCTTGCCGCCCACCTGCACGACCTTGCACGGGATCGGATCGCGCGCGAGTGCCGCGACGCCAAACGGCCCGACCGCCGCATCGAATCCGAGCAGCGTGAAGTCACCGCCGAGGTAGCTGAGCAGCCATTCTCCCGCAGGCCCCGCGACCGGAGCATCGGCGGCCGGTGCGCCGGGAACCGTCGCCCCTGGCCCGTGTGCGAAATCCGGATCGCGATCCGGCGTGTTGAGCGGAGAATCCACGAGTATCGCGGGCACCGAGAGCCGTCCGCTGTTGACGAGACGGCGCGCGAACGCGTGCTTCTTCGCGAGCCCGAGCGTCGCATCGCGGAACGTGCGCGACACGTTGCTCTTCGGCGTGATGAAGTCCGTCGAGCGCGTCGAATTCAGGATGTTCTCGTCGGCGGCCCGCGTCCGCTCCGCATCGTAGCTGTCGAGCAACCGGTCCGGCGCAAGCCCCTTCAGCACGAGATCGAGCTTCCAGACGAGATTGTCCGCGTCCTGGATGCCGCTGTTGGCCCCGCGCGCTCCGAACGGCGACACCACGTGCGCGGCGTCGCCGGCGAACAGCACGCGGCCGTGGCGAAAGCTCTGCATGCGCCGGCACTGGAACGTGTAGACGCTCGCCCATTCGATCTCGAAATCGGCGTCCTCGCCGAGCATGGCGCGCAGGCGCGGCAGGATGCGCTCGGGCATGCGCTCCTCCTCGGGATTCGCGTCCCACCCAAGCTGGAAGTCGATGCGCCAGACGTCGTCGGCCTGCCGGTGCAGCAGCGTCGACTGATTCGGGTGAAAGGGGGGATCGAACCAGAACCACCGCTCCGTCGGAAAATCGGACTTCATGTGGATGTCGGCAATCAGGAACCGGTCATGGAAGACCTGGCCTTCCCATTCGAGGCCGAGCAGCTGCCGCACCGCGCTGCGCGAGCCGTCCGCGGCAATGATCCAATCGCCTTCGAGCGTGTATTCGCCGTCCGGGGTGGCCACCGTGACGTCGACGTGGTCCGCGTGCGGCGCGACGCCGACCACCTTGCTCTCCCAGCGCAGCTCGACCCCGGCGACGGCTTGCGCGCGCTCGACCAGGTACTCCTCGAACCAGTATTGCTGCAGGTTGACGAACGCGGGGCGCCGGTGGCCCGGCTCCGGCAGAAGATCAAAGCGATAGACGAGCTCGTCGCGGAAGAACACCTTGCCGACGTTCCAGCCGATGCCCTTGTCGACCACCTGCTGGCCGCAGCCCAGCCGATCGAGGATCTCCAGCGCGCGCTTGGCGTAACAGATCGCGCGCGATCCGACCGACACCGTGCGGTCGTCGTCGAGGACCACGACCGGAACGCCGCGCTGGCCGAGGTCGATCGCCGCGGCAAGACCGACCGGCCCGGCGCCGACGATCACGACCGGTCGGCGCGCGCCCGGGGCGTCGAGCTCAGCCGGACGCGCGTACGGATAGACGGGATTGGTGTACGTCTTCATCGTCGATCGGGGTGATCGGGATCGAATCGGTCAGCCTTCCAGGGTTTCCCACATTTCCTGGTCGCGCTGCGCCGTCCAGATCCGCGGATCGGGATATTGCGTCGCCTCGTCGTAGGCGCGCGTCACGTCGAACGGCAGGCAGTGGTCGAAAATCACCCAGTGGCCGAACTTCGGCTTCAGCGCCGCATACGTTTCCTTGTACACGCTGTTGAGATCCTTGCCTTCGTCGACACCTCGCTTCACCGCTGCGAACATCTCGCTCACGAACCGGTCCGTGCCGTCGAGGCCCGCCTTGACCGCCTCGGGCGTCATCAGCGCGGCGCCGCGCCCGGGAACGAGCTTCAGGGGCTTCAGCGCGGCAAGATTGTCCAGGGTGTCCGGCCAGTCCGCCAGGTAGGCGTCACCGGTGTAGGGCGTGGCCTCATACTCGACCAGATCACCGGAGAACAGGATCTTCTCCTGCGGCAGCCAGACGACCGTGTCGCCCTTGGTGTGGCCGCGGCCCAGTTGCATGATCTCGACCTGCAGCTTGCCGAGCCAGAGCGTGAGTCGCTTCTTGAACACGAGGTTGGGCCAGGTGAGCCCCGGCACCGACTCGACCGCGCGGAACAGCCGGGGAAAACGCTCGATCTCGCTCTTCATGTCCTGCTCGCCCCGCTCGACGATGAGATCGTAGGTATCGCGGCTCGCGATGATGTGATCGGCCTTGTACGCCGTGGCGCCCAGCACGCGCACCGCGTGGTAATGCGACAGCACGACGTAGCGGATCGGCTTGTCGGTGACCTCGCGGATGCGCCGGATGACGTCCTGCGCCATCACGGGCGTGGCCTGCGTGTCGATCACCATCACCGCGTCGTCGCCGACGACGATGCCGGTATTGGGGTCGCCCTCGGCAGTGTACGCGTACGCGTGCTCCGAGAGCCGCTCGAACGTGACCTGCTTCTCCTCGACGTCGGCGTGCGAGGCGAACTTCTTCTGGCTCATCTCATCTCCTGTTGCCATGGCGCCGGGGCGCCGATGACCCGATTCATTGGACGCGCTCGATCGCGAGCGCGATGCCCTGCCCGACGCCGATGCACATCGTCGCGAGCGCGTAGCGGCCGCCACGGCGCGCGAGCTCGTACATCGCGGTAGTCGCGAGCCGGGCGCCGGAAGCGCCCAGCGGATGGCCGAGCGCGATCGCGCCGCCGTTGGGATTGACGTGCGGCGCGTCGTCCGGGAGCCCGAGCATCCGCAGCACGGCGAGTGCCTGGGCGGCGAAGGCCTCGTTCAACTCGATCACGTCGAAGTCGCCAACCTTCATGCCGAGCCGCGCGACGAGCTTCTGGGTT
>CAYGYQ010000078.1:0-13664 GCA_964354035.1 uncultured Bordetella sp. | reverse complement strand
TGATCGCCATGCAGGACGGCGGAATGATGGCCATCGTCTTCGGGCCCATCGCGGCGAGTACGTGCCGCACCGACAGCGCATCGACGCAGCCCGGGCACGCCGCATGGCCGGAGCAAAGCATCGGGTCTTCCCGCAATTCGAGTTTCTGCATGTCAGTTCCTGTTCATTCTACCCATACCGAATGGGGCAGCGCTTCGCTCGCGCGCGCCGTCCGGACGAATTCGGCGATCCTCGACGGCGAGACGTTGACGCCGCCCACGCCCGCGAGATAGCCGTGGATCCTCGGCGCGCCGGGCATGCCGTAGAGCGCGGCGCGCAATTCCTGGTGCAACACCCCGCCGTGGCCGGGCGAATAGTTGCGATCGAGCACCAGCACCTCGGGCACTCCCGCCAGCGCCGCGACGAGCGCCTGCACGGGCAGCGGCCGGAACAGCCGCACCTTGACCAGGCCGACCGCCAGGCCGTCGTCGCGCATCGCGTCGACTGCGTCGCGCGCGGTGCCGCACATGCTGCCCATCGCCATGACGACGATGCAGGCGCCGTCGCAGCGGTAGCGCTCGACGAGCCCGTAACTGCGGCCGGTGAGCTCGCTCCATTCATGGTCCGCCTCGAGGGCGACCGCCGGGACTTGATCCATCGCTGCGCCGAGCGCCTGGCGATGCCGATAGAACATCTCCTGCGTGACCACGTTGCCCCAGGACTCGACCTTTGCCGTGTCGAGGCGGTGCTCCGGCGCGTAAGGAGGCAGGAAGGCGTCGACCCGTTCCTGCGCCGGCACCTGCACCGGCTCGAGCGCGTGGGAAACATAGAATGCATCGAGGTTCACCAGCACCGGCAGCAGCACGCGTTCCGCGACCCGGAACGCCTGGAGCACCGTGTCGAGCGACTCCTGCGCGCTTTCCGTGTAGAACTGGATCCAGCCGGTGTCGCGCTGGGCAAGGCTATCCGTCTCGTCGGGCCAGAACGCCCAGGGCGACGCCAAGGTCCGGTTGACATTGGCCATCACGATCGGTGCCCGCGCGCCGCTCGCGTAGTGGAGCAGCTCGTGCATGAGCAAGAGGCCCTGCGAGGCGGTCGCGGTGAACACGCGCACACCCGCCAGCGAGGCCGGGATGCAGGCGGACATCACCGAGTGCTCGGACTCGGGGGTGATGACCTCGGCGTCGAACTCGCCGGCGGCCTGGAACTCGGTCAGTTTCTCCAGGATCGGCGTCTGTGGCGTGATCGGATAGACCGGGACCACCTTGGGTCGCGCCAGGCGCGCGGCCCAGGCGACTGCATGATTGCCGGTCAGGAGCACGGGCTTCTCGCGCGCCATCCTTCCGTCGCCGGCATTCATCGAGATTCCTCGGTCATCTTCATCGAGCCGGTCGGGCACTCCTTGACGCAGATGCCGCAGCCCTTGCAGAAGTCGGTCAGGACCACATAGCCGTCACCTTCGCGCTTTACCGCGAGGTCGGGACAGTAGACCACGCAGTTGTCGCACTGGATGCACGTGCCGCAGGAGAAGCAGCGCGTGGTTTCGGCGAGCGCGCCGTCGAGATCGAAGCCGAGCTGCACCTCGGCGTCGCTCGCCAGACGCTGCGCGGCGGGGAGCCGTGTTGCGGGCGTTCGCGGCTGCGCGGGGTAGTAGAACGTATTGATCGTGGCGAACGGGACGACCGACTCGGCGGTGCCACCTGCGCCGGCATCGGCGGTGCCACCTTCGGCGCGCGTGCGCAGCACGCGGTCGATCTCGTGCGCGGCACGCTGGCCCATGCCGATCGCCTCGGTGACGAAGCGCGCCATGCTGGACACGTCGCCCCCCGCGTACACGCGCTCGAGGCTGGTCGCCTGCTGCCGATCGGCCTTCACCAGTGCGCCGTCGATTTCGAGCGCACCTTCGACGGGTGCTAGCTCGGGATCCTGGCCGATCGAGGGGACGATGGCATCCGCCGCGAGCGAGAACTCGCCGTCGGCGACCGGCGTCACCGTGAACTGTCCGCGCTCCGCTCCGGCCTCGAAGCGCACGCGCACGCATTTGAGCGAGAGGCCCGCGCTGCCGGTGTCGATCGTCTCGGTCAGCATGGCGCCGTCGACGAGCGCAATGCCTTCCTCCAGCGCCTCGGCGATCTCGTCGCGCTGCGCCGGCATCTGACCCGCGCTTTCGAGCGCGAGAATGGTGACCGCGTGCCCGGCGCGCCGTGCGCTGCGCGCGACATCGAGCGCGGCGCTGCCGCCGCCGATCACGACCACGCGCTGGCCCAGCGCGGGCGGGGTGCCGGCGTTCGCCCGCGCCAGGTAGTCGGCACCGTCCATCACCCAGGGTCGCGTGTAATCGAGCCGCGGCAGGCGCTTCTGGCGGCGAGCGCCGATGGCGAGGTACACGGCGTCGAACTCCTGGCGCAGGCGCGCGAAGTCTGCGCATGTCTCCATCGCTTCGCCGCAGCGCACGTCGATGCCGAGCGCCACGATGCGCGCGATCTCGCCGTCGAGCACGGAGCGCGCGAGCCGATACGCCGGAATGCCGTAGCGCATCAGGCCGCCCAGGTCCGGGGCGGATTCGAGCAGTGTGACCGCATAGCCGCGGCGGCGCAGATGGAACGCAGCCGATAATCCGGACGGTCCGCCACCGACGATCGCGATCCGTTCCGCGTGCGCTATTGCCATCGGTGCAAACGTCCAGCCCTCCGCGAGCGCCTGATCGCCGATATGGCGTTCGAGCCGGCAGATGGCCAACGCATCGTCGAAGCTGGCGCGATTGCAGGCGGCTTCGCAAGGATGGTGGCAGATACGCCCGGCGACGGCGGGAAAGGGGTTGTGGCGGGTCAGGATTTCCCACGCACCGCGAAAGTCGCGCGCGCGGGCACGGCCGATCCACTCGGCGATGTCGCCGTCCACGGGGCAGGCGGCATGGCACGGCGCCGGGGCATGGATGTGCTGCGGCAGCGCGGATCGCCACGTGCCGGTCTTGAACACCTCGGTGGAGCCGGTCGTCCAGATGCTCGGCCCGGGATCTTTCGCGTTCATGTCCCCACCAGGGCCGCCGCGGCCGCCACGGCCTCGAGTTGGACATCGACCGTGCGGTACCCATCCTCGCAGGCCGCGATGTTCTCGTCATGCAGCTTCGGCGCCTCCGCGGTGAGCGTGCGGGTCAGCGCCTCGAGTTTCGGCGCTTCGATCGCCCGCGCCAGGGCGCCCAGCAGCGCGGAATTGACGATCCGGCCGAGGCCGTGGCGGCGCGAGATCGCGATGCCGTCGACCGGTATCACGCGATACCCCGGCAGCTTCCCGGCGAACTCGGCGGGCGGGTGCGACGAGTTGACGACGATCAGCGTGTCGGGGCGGGCCGCCGCGAGCAGCCGACCCTCGAGCAGGCTCGCGTCGAAGCACAGGATCGCATCGGCCTGCTCGATGTCGCAGCGCACGCGGATCGGTCGGTCGTCGACGCGGATGAACGAGCTCACCGGCGTGCCGCGCCGCGCGCCACCGTAGCTCGCAAAGGATTGCACCTGCCGCCCTTCGGCGAAGAACGCCATCGCCAGCAGGCTGCCGGCCGTCTGCGCGCCCTGCCCCCCACGGCCCTGGATGACGATCTGCAGCAAGGGTTCACCTCCTGGGGCGTCCGGCGCCGCGGCCGGGCGTGCACAACCGATGCGGGCAGCCGACGCGAGACGCCCATTGTTGGGCGGCGGCGCGGGCCGGACCTTGGCACAGATCAAGAAGAGCGCGATGTCGCGGTGCAGCGCGAACGGGCGGATGATGGACCCCCACGCTCACTTCGTTCGCTGCCCCCCAAGGGGGCGCATAGTGCCCTTCGGGCGGCCGGGCGGGCGCTAGGGGTCCGCCACCGGCGCCGCCGGCTCGGCTTTCGGAGTCCACAGCACGGCGACCATCGCCGCGACGACGAGTGCCAGCGCCGTCCACTCGGGCGCGCCCGGGCGCTCGCCCAGCACGAGCATCCCGGCGAACACACCGACGATCGGCACCGGCAGCGAGGACATCGACGAGACCGCGACGGGCAGCGTGCGCGCGAGCGTGAACCAGGCCCAGTGCGCGAACGTCCCTGCGAGCAAGATGTTGTAGAAGACCGCAAACCATGCGCCGGCCGAGGGCATCGCCAGCGGTCCCGGCGGTGCCACGAGCGGCGCGAGCAACGCGAGCGGGACCCAGCCGGCGATCATCAGCCAGCCGGAAAGCGCATTCTGGGGCACGGGCAGTCGCCATTTGCGCAGAAGCACCGTCCCGAACGCCCACGAGATCGCCGCGCCGACGATGAACAGCGCGGCGGTCGGCGTGCGCTGGAGGTGCCGGATGTCCTCGCCCAGCAAGACGCCGAGCCCGAGCACGCCCAGCGCCATGCCCACCAGCTTGCGCTTCGACAGGGGCTCGTGCAGCAGGGCAAGCGAGAAGAGCACGCTCCACACCGGCATGGTGAAGGCGAGGATCGCGCTGCGCCCCGCCGGCAGTTGCTGGACCCCGAACAGCAGCAATCCGTTCCAGCCGGCGATGTTGAATAGCGCCAGCAGGGCCACTTTGATCCACAGCGGGCGCGGGATGCGAATCGAGGCGCCGGAGAGCGCGGCAACCGCGAGCAAGCCGAGCCCGGCGAAGGGCAGCGTCAAGGCGCGAAACGTCAGCGGCGCGATCTCGCTGACGCCCATTTTCAGCACCGGCCAGTTGCAGCCCCAGACGAGAGCGAGCACGGCGACCGGAAACAGCGCCGCGGCGGTGATGTGCGGCGTGGGCGACGCGTCAGTGCGCGTCAACCCCGCTCCCTTGGCGACGGCGGCGCGCCGTATTTGCTCTGGTGCAGCTCGCGCGCCTGCGTGACCCAGCCGTCGCGGCGGACACGGCCGGGAAATTCCGGGAGCTTGGCGTCGATCTCGTCGATTTCGCGCTCGCTCCAGCGCGCAATCTGCCGGTAGGTCGTGATGCCGAGTTGCTGCAGCATCCGCTCGAGCACCGGGCCGACGCCGACGATGAGCTTGAGGTCGTCCGGCGCGCCGGTTCCGAAAAACGGCGGCGGGGCGTCGTTCTCGAGATCCATGACGAGCTGCCGATAGCGCGCAGTCTCGCCGCGCGTCGCCGCGAGATCGCGATGAAGGCCCACGCGGTCGGCGGCCAGATCGGCAAGGTGGGTGAGTGCGGCGTCACGCGCGGCAATCGCGCGACGCAGCATCGCGGACTCCGTCTCGAGGCTGCGCATGATCCGCGCACGCTCGGCGATCGCGTTGTCCTGGGTGGCGCTGGGCGGTGGCGGCGTAGGGGACGGGATGGCCAGGGCGGGTGGCGCCTCCGAGCGGGGAGCAGGTGCCGCGGCCGGCGATGCGCCCGGCCCCGCGGCGGGACTCGCGCTGCGCCTGCGCGCCCGACCCGCAGCGTAGCCGAGCGCGAGTGCGACGGCGAGGGCGACAAGAAGGGTCACGGTCGACACGGTGGCGTCCTGGTGCGGAAATGGCGGAGGAGTCCGGGTTGCTGACGTGGGTCCGGCGCAAGGACAGGGGCCGGAGCATGCGGCGCATTATCGCGCAATCCCGGCGGCGCCGCGGTCCGGTGCCCCGCCTGTTAGAATCGAACGTCGAATTCCCGCTGCCGACCATGTCCGACCTCAACGACCGTCCATTGGCCCCCGCTGGTCGCGATCTGGACGCCCCGGAGGCCGTTTCGGCGCCCCGGGAGGCTGCCCTGGGGGATGCCAAGCCGGAGTTGCGCGCCGCCATCGGGAAGCGCTCGGCCTCCCCCTGGCTGTTGGTGGGGGTCGGCGCGCTGGCCGTCCTCGCCGCGGTTGCGTTCTGGCTCGACGGCAGACGGACGCAGCAGTCACTGCGCATGGAGGTCGCGCAACGGCTCTCCGGCATCGAGTCGTCCACGCAAGCCGCCGGCAAGGCGCAGACGCAGCTCGCCACGGACCTGCGCGATGCGCAGGCCAAGATCACGCTGCTCGAGGCGCGGCTCGCCGAATCGCAGGCGGAGCAGGCGGCACTCGAGGCGCTGTACCGCGATCTCGCACCATCGCGGGACGAAATCGCCATCTCCGAGATCGAGCAGGTGCTTCTGGTCGCCAGCCAGCAATTGCAGCTTGCGGGCAACGTGCCGTCGGCGTTGACGGCGCTACAGTTGGCCGAGGCCAAGCTGCAGCGTCTCGATCGTCCGCAATTCGTTCCGTTGCGGCGCGCGCTCGCGCGCGACATGGACCGGTTGAAGGCCGTGCCCTACGTCGACATCGTCGGCATGAGCCTGAAGCTCGATCAGGGGATTGCCGCTGTCGATATGCTGCCGCTCGCGATGGACGAGCGGGTGCCGCCACCCGCGCCGGACAAGGCCGCGATGCCTGCCGACGATTCGCCGTGGCGCCGTTTCTTCGCCGACCTCTGGAGCGACGCGAAGCAGCTGATCCGGATCGAGGTCGCGGACCGGCCCGCGGCACCGCTGGTGCCGATGGCGCAACAGTATTTCCTGCGCGAGAACCTGAAGTTGCGGCTGCTCACCGCGCGGATCGCGCTGCTGGCGCGCAACGACGCGAGTTTTCAGGCCGATCTCTCCGCCGTGGAGGCGTGGCTCAAGCAGTATTTCGACACCCGCGCGAAACCGGTGCAGGCGTTGCAGGCGACGGTGCGGCAGCTCGCGACGTCGCCGATGCCCGGCGAGACGCCCGATCTGAACCGGAGCCTGGAAGCGTTGCGTGTGCTGCGTCTCGGGCAGGATCGCGCGGGGGGACGGGGATCCGCGGCCGCGCCGGCGCCACGATAGGCTGCCCGGTGCGCGTCCTGTTCTGGTTCCTCCTGCTCGCCGGCTCTGCCGTGGCCGTTGCCCTTGCGGCACGGCTGACGAGCGGCTATGCGCTGTTCGTCGCGCCGCCCTACCGGGTCGAGCTATCGCTCAATTTGCTGCTCGTTCTCGCGCTCGCCGGTTTCGTCGCCGGCTACGCGCTGCTGCGTATCGTCAAACGCGCGCTCGGCTTGCCCGAGGAGGTGCGCCTGTACCGGCGCCGGCAGCAGCTGGAGCGTGCCCGCGCGAAGCAGGACGCCGCGATCGTTGCGCTGCTCGAAGGCCGCTTCGGCCGGGCGCGGCAATTCGCGGATGAGGCGCTGGCCATACCGGGGTCGTCCGGCTTGTCCGCGCTGATCGGCGCTCGGGCGGCCATCACGACCCGCGAGTTCGACGTCGCCGAGGCGCTGCTCGCGCGCCCCGATGCCAGCGCGCCGAGTCTCGCCGTGCCGCGGCTGATGCTCGAAGCCGAGATGAAGCTGGAGCAGGGCCAGCCGCTCGAGGCACTCCGCATCCTCGGCCTCCTGCGCAAGGAGGCGGGGTCGCATACCGCCGCGGTGCGCCTGGAATTGCGCGCGCTGCAGGGTGCCGGTCGCTACGCCGAAATCCCGGCGCTCGTCGACCAGCTGGTAAAGCGCAAGGTGTACGGCGCGCCGGAAGGGGAATTCGTGCGCGCGGCGGCCCATGCGCAGGAGCTCGCCGCCCGCGTGCTCGACGGCGAAGGGCTGCGCGCCTACTGGGCCAAGCTCTCGGACGCCGAGCAGCGCATGCCGAAGATCGCGCGCGCTGCGGCCAAGAGCTTCATCGCGCTGGGCGGCGACCGCGAAGCCGCGGAGTTGCTCGCCCGCAGTCTCGAGCGGGAATGGAACTCCGACCTCGTCGCGCTCTACGCGCAATGCCGGCCCGCGCGCGGCGCGCCGCAGCTCGAGCAGGCCGAACGCTGGCTCGCGCTGCACAGCGGCGACTCGACGCTCCTGTATGCGCTGGGCGTGCTGTGCGAACGGGCGCAGCTGTGGGGCAAGGCGCAGACCTATCTGGAGGCGAGCCTCGCGCTCGACGACATCTGGCGCACGCGCGTGGCGCTGGGCGAGCTCTTCGGGCGGATCGGCCGCGACGCCGAGGCCAATGCGCAACTCGCAGCCGCGCTGAAGCTCGCGCTCGCCGAGCTCGAGAAGTAGCGAAAAGTAGGGTCAGACTCGACTTTTCGCGCGCGTTCGCGACAAGACGGCAAGTCTGCCCAAAGTCGAGTCTGACCCTACTTTTCCGCTGCGCCGGTTCGCCGCAAGACGGTGAGCCGGTCGACGGTCAGGCCGGCCCCTGCTTTTCCTGCATTCCCGGCGGCACCGCGTACGTGAAGCTGTCGGCGAAGAAATCTTCCGGGGGCAGCGCGCGCTTTTCGACGAAGCTCCTGCGCGCGGCATCGACCATCGCTGGACCGCCGCACACGTAGACCTGATACCCCGACAGATCGGCGAAGTCGTCCAGCACCGCCTGGTGCACGAGGCCGGTGCGGCCGGGCCAGCCGTCCTCGGGCGCGGGATCGGACAGCACCGGGATGAAAGTGAAGTTGCGGCTCTGCTGCTGCCATTGGCCTGGCAGATCGGGCTGATAGAGGTCGCATTTCGCGCGCGCGCCCCAGTACAGCACCATCGGTCGCGTCGCGTCGATCCCGCGATGCAGCGCGTGCTCGATGATGCCCTTGATCGGCGCGAAGCCGGTGCCGCCGGCGACGAAGATGATCGGCTTGTCCGATTCCTCGCGCAGGAAGAACGTGCCGAGCGGCCCTTCGAAGCGCAGGATCTCGCGCCCTTTGAATTCGTTGAACAGCTGCTGGGTGAAATGTCCGCCGGGGACATGGCGCACGTGCAGCTCGAGCAGCGCATCGTCGTGCGGTGGCGTGGCGAGCGAGAAGCTGCGGCGGCGGCCATCCTTCAGCAGCAGGTCGATGTACTGGCCGGCCAGAAACTGCAGGCGCTCGTTCGCCGGCAGCTTGATCTTCACAATGGCGACGTCCGGCGCCGGCTTGTCGATCGACTCGACGCGGCACGGCAGCTTGCGGATCTGGATATCGCCGCTCCTGCGCACTTCCCTCACCTCGAGCACGAGGTCGGTCAGCGGCTTCGCGCAACAGAACAGTGCCAGGCCCTGCCGCTTCTCCTCGTCGGTGAGCGTCGCCGGCTGGTGGGGGCCGTAGTCGACTTGCCCGCCGACGATCTTCCCTTTGCAGGTACCGCAGGCGCCGTTGCGGCAGCCGTAGGGCAGCATCAGATCGGCGGCCATCGCCGCCGTCAGGACCGTGTCGCCGTCGCCGCAAGGAAACGAAAGGCCGCTGGGGTTTATGGTAATCTGGTGTGGCATGGCGACGATGTGAAGGCAAGGGTCCCGCGCCGTGCATCGGCGCGAACGACGCGTCCTGCAGACATGGTGTGAACAGGCCCTAGAACGTGATCCGGGTATTACTGATCGGTTGCGGCGACGTCGCGCTGCGCACCGCCCGCCTGCTGCATCCCAAAGTGCGCCTCTACGGGCTTACGCGGCGGGTCGAGGACAGCGCCAGGCTGCGCGCGCACGGCATCGTTCCCATCATCGGCGACCTCGACCGGCTCCGCAGCCTCGACCGTCTGCGCACGGCACCGTTCGCGGTGATGCATTTCGCCCCGCCCCCGTCGGTCGGCCGCGACGACGCGCGAACCCGGAAACTGATCGCCGCGCTGACGCGGGCGCGAAGCATACCACAGCGGTTCGTCTACATTTCGACGTCGGGGGTGTACGGCGACTGCGCCGGCGCCCGCGTCGCCGAGACCCGGCCGCGCCGCGCCCGGACGCCGCGTTCGCGTCGCCGGGTCGCGGCGGAAGACCGGTTGCGCGCCTGGGCGAAGCGCCATGGCGTCGCGCTGTCGATCCTGCGCGCGCCGGGGATCTACGCCGAGACGCGGCTGCCGCTCGAGCGGATCCGGCAGGGGACGCCGACGCTGCACGCGGACGACGACGTCTTCACCAATCACGTGCATGCCGACGACCTCGCGCGCGCAGCCGTCGCGGCGCTGTTCCGCGCGAAGCCCAATCGGGCGTACAACGTGAGCGATGACGCCGAAATGAAGATGGGCGGCTGGTTCGATGCCGTCGCCGACGCCTTTCATCTGGCCCGCCCGCCGCGCGTGTCGTGGGAGGAGGCCGAGCGCCGCATCGCGCCGCTCCTGCTGTCGTTCATGAGCGAATCACGGCGCCTCGTCAACGCCCGGATGAAGCGCGAGCTGCGGGTGCGTCTCAAATACGAAACGCCGCAGCAGCTCCTGACCGAAATTGCGCCCCGCGACCTGAAGAAGCAGCTGACGCTGCCGCTGTGAGCGCGCCGGGCCGCCCCAAGCGCGAACTGTTCCCCCTGCGGGGGACGGCGCGAAGCGCCAAGGGGGCCTCATGAGCGCCGGGCTGTCCCAGGGGCGAATTGCCGCGCGAATCGACGCCTACGAGCGGCTCGTCCGCCTCGACAAGCCGATCGGCATCGCGCTACTGCTCTGGCCAACGCTGTCCGCGCTGTGGCTCGCCGCGCACGGTACGCCGACGTGGTCCCTGGTGCTGGTCTTCACGGTCGGCACGATCCTGATGCGCTCGGCGGGCTGCGCCGTCAATGATTGGGCGGACCGGCGCTTCGACGGGCACGTCGTGCGCACGGCGGGCCGACCGCTCGTCAGCGGCGAGATCGCCACCTGGGAGGCGCTGCTGGTCGCCGCAGTGCTGGCGTTCTGCGCCTTCCTGCTGGTGCTGTCCACCAACCGGACCACCATCCTGCTTTCGTTCCCGGCGGTCGGCATCGCCTTCGTCTATCCGTTCTGCAAGCGCTTCTTCGTGCTGCCGCAGGCGTTCCTCGGCATCGCTTTCTCGTTCGGGATTCCGATGGCGTACGCCGCCGTCTACGACGTGGTGCCTGCGATCGCCTGGTGGCTGCTGCTGTTCAATCTGTTCTGGGTTGTTGCCTACGACACCGAGTACGCGATGGTCGATCGTGACGACGATCTGCGCCTGGGCTTGCGCACGTCGGCCATCGCCTTCGGGCGCTTCGACGTGCGCGCGGTGATGCTGTGTTACGCGGCCTACCTCGCCGGCATGGTCGCGGTGGGAATGCGGCAGGCGATGGGGCCGCTTTACTACGCCGGGTTGGTCGTGGCGCTCGCGTGTGCCGCCTATCACTACACGCTCATCCGGGGCCGCGATCGCGACGCCTGCTTCCGCGCGTTCCTGCACAACCACTGGCTAGGGCTCGCCGTGTTCGCCGGCATTGCGCTCGATTACGCCGTGCGTCTCGCGGCGTGGCCGCGCGCGCTGTGAGCATGGGGGGCAGACCACCTCGTCCGCCCGGCAGGATTCCGCGATCGCGGCCGGGGCAGGCGAAAGAGGTGGTATCTCCCCACTTGCGCGGACTGCCGCCGGTGCTCGGGCGCGGCATGCGGGTCCTCGTTCTGGGCAGCTTCCCTGGCGCGGCCTCGCTCGCGGCTGGCCAGTATTACGCGCATCCGCGCAATCATTTCTGGCCGCTCATGGCGGCGGTGATCGGCGTGCCTTTGCCCGCGCTGCCCTATCAGCAACGGCTCGCCGCATTGCGCGCGCACGGCATCGGCCTGTGGGACGCCATTGTGGCGTGCCGGCGTCGCGGCAGCCTCGACGGCGCGATCCGTGAGGCCGAGCCGGCGGAAGTCGGGCGGGTGCGCCGTGCCGCACCGGAGTTGGCACTCGTCTGTTTCAACGGCAAGACCGCGGCGCGCGCGCTTGCCGTCTGGAGCGATGCCGGTTACACGACGCTCGCGTTGCCGTCGTCGTCGCCCGCGTATACGCGCCCGTTCGCCGAAAAGCTCGCCGCGTGGCAGGCGCTCGGCACCTTCCTGCATGCGCTGTCGGAGGCTGGGCGATGACGAAGGAAAACAGGCGATGGGCGGCCATCGTGGCCATTACCCTGGTCGTGGCCACGGCGAGCGGCTGCGCCACCCGCGGGCGGCTCGCCGCGGAGCGGGTGACGTTCGATTCGCTCGACCTTGATCCGGCGACCGGCCGTCCGGTGCGCGTGAGCGCGCTCATGTTCCGGCCGGAGGGCGCGAGCGACAGCCGGTATCCCGCGGTCGTCGCGCTGCACGGCTGCGGCGGCATGTTCAGCACGCTGCCGTCGCGGCGCGATGCGCTGTCGCTGCGGCATCAGGGTATGGCCGAGCTGCTGGTGCGGGAGGGTTATGTCGTGCTGTTTCCCGACAGCTTCCGTCCCCGCGGTCGCGAGGAGATCTGCACGATCGCGAACCGGCAGCGGACGATCACCGTGACGGCGCGCCGCCTCGACGCGCAGGGTGCACTCGCGTATCTGCAGACGCGCCCGGAGGTGGAGCCCGAGCGCATCGCGCTGCTCGGCTGGTCGCATGGCGGTAGCACGCTGCTGGCGACCTTCAATACGCGTCAGCGCGCCGTCGCCGCATGGAAGGAGCGCACGGGTTCGCCGCCGTATTTTCGCGCCGGCGTCGCCTTCTACCCGGGATGCATCGAATCGCTGCGCGCCCGGGACGGGTACACGGTGGCCGCACCGCTGACGCTGTTCGTCGGCGGGGCCGACGACTGGACCGCGCCGCAGCCATGCATCGATCTCGCCGGGCGCTTGACCGCGGCGGGCGAGCCGGTGACGATCACCGTCTATCCCGGCGTCTATCATGGCTTCGACGGGCCGGCGGCGCAGGGCCGGCTGCGGCTCGACGTGCCGAACGGGGTCAATCCGGGGCAGGGCGTGACGGTCGCGCCCGATCCGTCCGCGCGCGAGGACGCCTATGCCAGGCTCAAGGCGTTTCTGCGCGCGGAGATCGGGGTGGGGAAGTAGATAGCAGGCCCGCCGTTCGCCCAGGACTCCGGCTTGGCCGGAACCGCGAAACGAGGCGGCGGCCATCGTTTTGATAGGATGCGCCCTTTGGCGGGAATTGCACTCTAGGAGAATCCGCAATGCTGACCGACATCGACATCGCCCAGCGGGCGAAGCTGCTTCCGATCGGAGACATCGCCAGGCGCCTCGGAATTCCCGACTCCGCGCTGGAACCGTACGGTCACACCAAGGCCAAGGTGTCGCTCGACTGGCTCGCGGGTCTGGCCGGGCGCCCCGACGGCAAGCTCATCCTCGTCTCGGCGATCAGCCCGACGCCCGCGGGCGAAGGCAAGACGACCACCACCGTGGGGCTGGGCGACGCGCTGAACCGGATCGGCAAGAAGGCGGCGGTCTGCCTGCGCGAGCCCTCGCTCGGGCCGGTCTTCGGGATGAAGGGCGGGGCCGCCGGCGGCGGCTACGCGCAGGTCGTTCCGATGGAGGACATCAACCTGCACTTCACCGGCGACTTCCACGCGATCGGCGTCGCCAACAACCTGCTCGCCGCACTGCTCGACAACCATATCCACCACGGCAATGCGCTCGACATCGACGTGCGGCGCATCGCCTGGAAGCGCGTGATGGACATGAACGACCGCGCGCTGCGCGACATCACGGTGGCGCTCGGCGGTCCGTCCAACGGCTATCCGCGGCAGGACGGCTTCGACATCGTCGTTGCGTCCGAGGTGATGGCGATCTTCTGCCTGTCGTCCTCGCTTGCCGACCTGAAGGAGCGCCTGGGCAAGATCGTCGTCGGCTACACCCGTGACCAGAAGCCCGTGCACGCCCGCGACCTGCAGGCGCACGGCGCGATGACGGTGTTGCTGAAGGACGCGCTGCAGCCGAATCTCGTGCAGACGCTCGAGAACAGCCCGGCGTTCATCCACGGCGGCCCGTTCGCCAACATCGCGCACGGCTGCAACTCGGTGCTAGCGACCAAGTCCGCCCTCAAGATTGCCGACTACGTCGTCACCGAAGCCGGCTTTGGCGCCGACCTTGGGGCGGAGAAGTTCTTCGACATCAAGTGCCG
>CAYGYQ010000077.1:12141-13697 GCA_964354035.1 uncultured Bordetella sp. | reverse complement strand
TTCTACCGCTACGCCGAGCTCACCGCGACCCTCCAGGCATTCGCCGCCGAGCATCCGCGCCTCGTGTCGATCGAATCGATCGGCAAAAGCCACGAGGGCCGCGACATCTGGGTGCTGACCGTCACCAACGCGAACACGGGACCGGCGGCGGAGAAACCGGCGTTCTGGGTGGACGGCAACATCCACGCGACCGAGGTCGCGGCATCGGCGGCCAACCTCTATTTCCTGCAGACGCTGGTCACGCAATACGGCCAGGATCCCGAAGTGACCCGTGCCCTCGATACCCGGGCGTTCTACGTCTGTCCGCGGATCAACCCGGACGGCGCCGAATGGGCGCTCGCCGACAAGCCGAAATGGGTCCGCTCGAGCACCCGCCCGTATCCGTGGGACGAAGAGGAGATCGACGGGCTCACCGTCGAGGACATCGACGGCGACGGCCGGATCCTGCAGATGCGTATCCCCGACCCCAACGGGCTCTGGAAGGATCACCCCGAGCAACCGGGGCTGATGGTCCGGCGCGATCCCGTGGAAACCGGCGGCAACTACTACCGGATCCTTCCCGAGGGTATGGTCGAGGGTTGGGATGGCTTCACGTTACGCGTGAAGAAGAATAAGCAGGGACTTGATCTAAATAGAAATTTTCCTGCAAACTGGCGTCAGGAATTCGAGCAGCTCGGAAGCGGGCCGTTTCCCACGTCCGAGCCGGAAGTGCGCGCGGTCGCGCAGTTCGTCGTCGGCCATCCGAACCTCACCGGAGGCGTGGCCTTCCACACCTGGAGCGGCGTGCTGCTGCGTCCGTTCGACCATCTCGCCGACGACGAGATGCACGCCGAGGACCTCTGGCACTACCATCGGGTGGGCGCCAAGGGCACCGAACTCACGGGCTATCCGGCGATATCCGTCTACGAGGAATTCCGCTACCACCCGAAGGATGTGATCGGCGGCGCGTTCGACTGGATCTACGAGCATCTCGGCCTGTTCAGCTGGGTGGTCGAGATCTGGAGCCCGATGCGGGAAGCCGGCATCAGGAACTACAAGTACATCGACTGGTTCCGCGACCACCCGATCGAGGACGATCTCAAGCTCTACCGGTGGAACGTCGACAAGCTCGCCGGTGTCGCCCACATTCCGTGGCGATCGTTCGAGCACCCGCAGCTCGGACGCATCGAAATCGGCGGCTGGAACCGCTTTCACGCATTCGGCAACCCGCCGCCGGCCTTTCTCGAGCAGGAGCTCGCCCGCTTCCCGAAGTGGCTGCTGTGGCAGGCGCTGACCTCGCCGAAGATGGAGCTCGTCGCCGCCGAAGCTGAAGTGCTGGGCGACGACCATTGGCGGGTGCGGCTCGTCGTCCAGAACACCGGCTGGCTGCCGAGCTACGTCTCCAGGCGGGCGCTGGAGCGCAAGGTGGTGCGCGGAGTCATCGCCGAGATCGCGCTGCCCGCGGGGGCGCAACTCGTCCACGGCAAGCGGCGCGAGGAACTGGGCCAGCTCGAGGGCAAGTGGGCGAAGCACAGCGGCGTCTCGTTCTGGCCCGATTACAACGTGACCGACGATCG
>CAYGYQ010000077.1:10428-12041 GCA_964354035.1 uncultured Bordetella sp. | reverse complement strand
CTGCTCGTCGCGGTGGCGGGACTCGCGGCCACCGGCGGCACGGCGCAGACACCCGGACCAAAGGGGCGGCTCGAGAGCATCGAGCACATCATCGTCATCTACGCCGAGAACCGCAGCTTCGATCATCTCTATGGTCTCTTCCCAGGCGCGAACGGCATCGCCCAGGCAACCCCGGCCGAGTACACGCAGGTCGATCGCGACGGCGCGCCGCTCGCCGAGCTGCCGCCCGCTTGGCGCGGCAAGGACCCCGACCCGGTCTTTCCCCACCGGCTGCCGAACCGGCCGTTCCGCCTCGACGCGCCGCCGTTCGATCTGCCGCTGTCGCAGCGCGTACGCAGTGCGGTCCACCGGTACTACCAGAACTTCGAGCAGATCAACGGCGGGCGCAACGACCGCTTCGCCGCGGTGTCTGACGCGGGCGGCTTCGTGATGGCGTACTACGACGGCTCGAAGCTGCCGATGTGGCAATGGGCAAAGGACTTTGTCCTCGCCGACAACTTCTTCATGGCGGCCCACGGCGACTCGTTCATCAACCATCAATGGCTGATCTGCGCCTGCACGCCGCGCGACGAAGCGGCGCCGGCCAGCCTGCGCGCGCAGGTCGACGAACGCGGCTGGCTGAAACGCCGTCCGGGTTCGCCCGCTTCGGCGCGTGACGGCGACCTGTTGTTGTTCGACGGCAGCGTTACGCCGGACGGCTACGTCGTCAACTCGGGCGCCGCGCCGTATCAGCCCTCGGCCGTGCGGCCGGCGCCGGCAGGAGATCCGCGCTTCGCCGACCCGTCGAAGTACACGCTGCCGCCGCAGACGACGAAGACCATCGGCGACACGCTCACGGCCAAGGGTATATCGTGGGCGTGGTACGCGGGCGGATGGAACGCGGCGCTCGCTGACGCGATGCAGCCGCCCGCCGCGAAGCGCACCGTCATCTACAACCGCGAGCCGGGCTCGATCAATTTCCAGCCGCACCACCATCCGTTCAATTACTACGCGCGGTTCGCGCCTGGAACCGCAGATCGCGAGCGGCACTTCAAGGATTACGCCGATCTCGTCGCCGGCATCGAACGGGGCGACTTGCCGCACGTCGCCTTCTACAAGCCGCAGGGCTCGCTGAACGAGCATCCGGGCTATACCGACGTGCTCTCGGGCGATACGCACATTGCGGGGCTGATCGCGAAGATCCGGGCGAGCCCGCTGTGGCCGAAGTCGGCGATCATCGTCACCTATGACGAAAATGGCGGCTTCTGGGACCATGTCGCGCCGCCCAAGGGCGATCGCTGGGGGCCGGGCACGCGCATCCCGGCGATCATCGTGTCGCCGCACGCGAAGCGCGGGCATGTCGACCACACGAGCTACGATACGACGTCGATCATCAAGTTCATCACTCGCCGTTTCGGGCTCGAGTCGCTGCCGGGGGTGCGGGCGAATGCCGGCGATCTCACTGCGGCATTCGACTTTGCGCCCTGAGGCGGGCCGCGCGATCGGCAACACAGGCGACGCCGCGCGCGCGCCGATGGCGACGTCATCCATGGTGCGCCGGTGACATCGCTCGCGCCGACCCTGGGCTGGATCGTCACGGCGCGCTTCGCCGATCGGGTCGGCAAGGGCATACG
>CAYGYQ010000077.1:0-10328 GCA_964354035.1 uncultured Bordetella sp. | reverse complement strand
GACGCCAGGCGTCTGGGTCGCGACTACGCGATCGTCGTCGGGATCGCCGCGGTGCTCACGCTCGCGCGCTTCTCCGAGGCGTTCCTGGTGCTCCGCGCGCAGAATGTCGGGTTGCCGACGGCGATGGCGCCGTGGGTGATGGTCGTGATGTCGATCGTCTACGCGGCAGTCTCTTACCCGGCAGGTTCCGCGGCCGACAGGGGCCACGGCTCGCACCTCCTGTCCGGTGGCCTCATTGCGCTCATCGCTTCCGATCTGGTGCTGGCGAACGCCCATGACGGTCTGACGGTTTTCGCCGGGGCTGCCCTGTGGGGCCTGCACATGGGGCTGACGCAGGGCCTCCTTGCGGCGCTGGTGGGCGCCTCCGCGCCGGCAGACCTGCGCGGAACGGCGTTCGGCGTTTTCAACCTCGTCTGCGGCGTCGCGCTCCTCATTGCGAGTACGCTCGCAGGCGGGCTGTGGGATGCCTTCGGTCCCGCCGTCACCTTCTACGCCGGCGCAGCGCTCAGCCTGATCGCGTGGATCGCGCTGTTGCGCCACGGCATGGGCGCTATGGAGTTACGCCGCTAGAGGAAAGCAGGCTCAGACTCGAATTATTCTTCTTGAGTCTGACCCTGTTTTGCCGCCGAGCGTGGCCCTGCCTACACTACTGCCCGCGCCCGGAAAGTCCCAGGTTGACGGTTCCGCCGTTCGTGCCCACAGCGAGCGTCGCCGACCGGCTGCCGCTTGCGCCGGGCGTGAATGTGTACTGCAGTGTGCACGTCTGGCCGCTTGCCAGCGCCGTGTTGACGGCACAGCTGCCACCCCGCGTGAAGTCGCCGGGATTCGTACCGCCAGGCGTCAACGAGGCGACGACAAGTGTGCCTCCTCCACGGTTCGTCAAGGTCACGCTCTTCGCGGCACTCGTCTTTCCGATTCTCAGTTTGCCAAGACTGAGCGACGACGAGCTGAGCTTCGCGACGACGGTGGTTCCCGTGGCGGCTGCCGCGGCTTCCGTGACCACGAAAGTCGCTCCGCCCACGCTCAGGTTCGCGCTGCGCTGCGGACCGGCATTGGCGCCAGCCGACCAGTTGACCGTCGCGCTCCCGCTTCCGCTGGCCGCCGAGGATACGGTGAGCCAGCTCGCGCTGCTGCCGACGTTCCAAGCACAGCCCGTACCCGCGGTCAACGTGAAGCTGCCGGTTCCGCCGTCTGCGCCCAGGTTCGCGCTGGTCGGGTTGAGCGTGTACGTGCATCCGCTCGCTTGGCTCACGGTGAAGGCCTGAGTGCCGGCCGTGATCGTCGCGCTGCGTGCCGGACCTGCATTCGCCGTCGCCGAATAGTTGAGCGTCCCGCTGTCGGTCGTGCCGGACCCGGCACCGATCGTGAGCCAGGAGGCGCTGGAGGCGCTGTTCCATGCGCAGCCGGTCCCCGCGGTGACGCTGAACGACCCGCTTGCCGCGGCGGCGCCGATGCTCGCGCCCGTCGGCGACAGCGTGTACGTGCAGCCGCCGGTGGCCGCCAGCCGGAAGCCGGCGACGGTGGCGGCGCCGGCATTGTGAACGCGGGCGTTGTCGGAAGTCGACGCCGTGCCCAGCGGACTGGGCGGGTTGCCATAGGTGAGATTCGGATTCGAGAAGTAGGGAATGCGCGTGCAGCTCGTGCCGGCCGCAACGCAGGCGTTGTTGTACGCCATCACCGTGCGCCAGCCCTGGCCCGGATTGGTGAGGCCGTGTCCGTAGGCGTAGGGCGACGTGCTGCTATCCACGTACGGATCGTGCCGCGCGCCGAAGTTGTGGCCGAGCTCGTGCGCGAAGCTGAGATTGCCCGAGGCGCATCCGCGGTTGACGACGCTGAACCCGAGATTCGCACTCGGCCCGATCCACGCTATGCCGCAGTACGCCCCGTTCTCGATGAACAGGCTGACGAGGTCGGCGCCATGGGTGTTGCGCAGTGTCGGCACGTTGTCCATGTAGCCGTCACTGCCGTTGGTCAGCCGGTTGAGATCGGTGCTGAAGTCGCCGCTCTCGGCGTAGTTCGCCGGCTCGTAATGGACGAGCCGCAGGCGTGTGGTGATGCCGCTGTTCGCATACGCCGTGTTCGCCCGGTCTACCGCCTGCTGGATCTGCGCGCCTATCGTGATGCCGGCCGCCGCCGCCGTCTGGTTGCTGTAGACGACCAACACGTCGATGGTATCGCCGCTGTCGGCCGCCTCGGGGGTGGCGCTCGTCGTCGACGTGGTCGTCACGACGTCGGCAGCGGTCGAAGACCCGGCGGAAGTGGAAGGCGGCGCCAGCAGCTTCTCGGCGCCCGACGGGTGGTCGGGCGGGAACCCATTCGGGTTCACCAGCCGCAACGACGCAGCTCCATTCGCATCGGATTGGATCTGATAGGTGACCCCGGTCCGCGTTCCGCTGTCGAAGAGCACCACCGATCCGGCGATCTGGCCCGCGACCACGGTGAGAATGGCATGGCTGGCGCCCTGGCCCAAGACCTTTCCACGCCAGGTGAAGTTGCCGGGTCCGCGCTGCTCGACGTGATCGAGCACCAGGGTGAGCACCCGGCCGTCGAAAAGTTCGACGGCAAGCTGGTTCGCCGCCTTGCTCGAGCGCGGATCGAGGATGCCGAGGTCGACCGCGACGGGTCGCTGACGTGTCACCGCGGCGTCGCTGACCTGCGCTCCGATGTTCGCTGCCGCGTCGTTCCTGGCCGATGGCGAGGAGAGCAGCATCGGGGGCCGACTCTCACCCTGCGCCAGTGCGCCCGCCGACCAGCCGAAAATGACGGCCACGACGATCGCGGCAACGCGCTTGCGGTCGAGGCGGAACGAGGAACGGCTGGCGGGTGATGCAGAGACAGGCGGCTTCATCGTGGTACCCCTTGGCGATCCCGCTGTCGTAGGACCTCGAGGCCCCTTAGACCGGTGACTTTGCGTCCCCAGCTTTCGCTGGGTTTGCCCTTTACAGATCAAGACAGACTGTGTATGACGATGGCATTGTAACGCTACATCGGCGATCGTTGTCAAGAAGTTAAACAGGATAAAACTGGATGAAATATACCTGTACCAAGCGATGTCGATGTTCATGGCCAATTTCTGGATGATTCTGTGCGCTACAGCCGCGAGAGCAGGGTCAGGCGAATACCCCGTGCAGGAACCACTCGCCATCGTCGATCCCGTAGCGGTGATCACGGTAGATCCACACCGTCTCGCCCCGCGGGTTCTCGGCGACGAAGTAATCGCGGCGCACGTCGACGCCGTCCCACCATCCCGACTCGATCCGCTCCGGCCCGTCCCGCAGCACCCACGGCTGCGCTTCGAGCCGATGCCCGAGCGGTTCCGGCTCGGCGAGGAGCCAGACGGGGCGGGGGACAGACCACGTTTTGCACGCGGCTTCCGCTGTTCCGGGAAAACGTGGTCTGTCTCCGATTTTCCCGTTACGCCACGCGCGCTCGGGCCGGTGCTCGGCATGCGGCGCGACGAGCATCACCGCGCCTTCGCCCAGCCGCGCGCGCAAGCGGTCGAGCAGCGGAACGGTCGCGGCGGCTTCGTCCCCGGGGAGCAGCCCGAGGTTGCGGCTGGCCAGAGGGGCGGTCGCCTCGCTCGCGAGCGTGATCGCCTCGACCGGCGCCGGCAGCACGACGCGCGCCAGCCGCTCGCGCAGCACCGCGACGAGATGCGCGGGCTCGCGCGCCGGCACGGCGAGCGCGAAGCCGACGGTGGTGGTGGGCACGCCGGTCGCGACACGGACGTAACGCTCGTGCGCGAGCGCGAGCGACATCCCGGTGACGCCGAGGCCGCGGCCCGTGAGCCATCCCGCCAGTTCGAGCACGAGCCGGTTCACCGCGAAGGCGAGTGCATCGACGCTGGTCACCGGCGCGGGCAGGTCGAGCTTGCCCGCATAGCGCGGCGGCGGCACGAACGGCGGTCGCAGCTCCGGGATGAGGCCACGCGCACGATCGAGAAGGGCGACGAAATCCTCGCCCACGCGCCGTGCCAGTGCAGCGCGCGGCAGCGCGCACGCCTGCCCGAAGCTCGTAATGCCGGCAGCGGCGAGTGTCGCGACGGCGGCAGGATTGGCCTCGGTCAAAGCGAGCGGCAGGGGGAACAGGGCGTCGAGCCATGCCTGCGGATCCGGCATCGGCACGGCGGCGAATTCGGGAGCGGGCGCCCGTTGGACCATTGCTCCGGTTTTGCCCGCGAGGGTTCCGGAAAGGCGGTATCCATCCGTTGTTTCCGCACGCGCGAACAGCAACGCCGCGGTCGATGTGGGCGCGAGCGCGAAGCGCGCGGCATAGCCCAGGTCGAGCACGCCCCGGGCAAGGCGCGCCATCAGCTGCGGCAGACCGCCGAAGAGCCGCAGGCTGCCGCCGATTTCCGCGAGCACGGCATCGGGCGGCGCGAGAGCGATGGCCGGCGTGAATTGGGTCGCCCAGGTGGCAACCGCTGCGAGCGCAGCGGACTCGGCACCCGGGTCGCGATCGCGCAGCAGGAGATCCGGCGCAAGCGCGAGCGCCGCCGAGACGAGTTGCCGCGGGTGGATCCCGGCGGCGCGCGCGGCGGCGTTCGCGCTGACGATGCGCGGCGTGCGCCCGCCGCTGCCCACCGCGAACGGCTTCGCCGCGTCAGCGGGCGAGGCCGCCCGCGCGAAAACGTCGAGGGGTAGCGAGGGCAGGAGCAGGCATGCCCAGAGCATGGCGGATCGCGGCGATGCGCTTGGGCTCGTTCACCCTACGTCGACGTGCACTGGCTGCGCGAGATCGCCACCGCGACGTTTCAGCACCCGCACCGCGAGCCGGCCCTCCTGCGGCGCGAGCGCCAACCGCAGCGACGCGGTGGCGGCGATCGCGCGCTGGCCAGGACGCCGCCAGAGCACGCCCCAGGTGCGGCCTTCGCGCGCGGCGACCGCGAGCCGGCGCATCGTGCGGTCGTCGTGCGGGCCGAGCCACGCGAACGCGGCGCCGCACTCGGGCGCGCGCAGCGCCTGCTCGTAGGCCCACAGCTGATCCGCCGGGCTGCGGCAATGGACGACGAGGAACCGCGCGAGATCGAGCCCCGCGGCAGCGAGCACCGGCGCGTACGGCACCTGAGGCGGCGCGATCCAGACGACGTCATGGCCCTGCGCCTGCAACCGTGCGAGCGCCGGCAGCGTGAGGCGGATCTCGCCGATACCCTCGCGCTCGAGCACGATCTCGGTCAGCGCAGCCCTCGGCCAGCCGCCGCCGGGCAGCACGGCGTCGAGCGCGGGGAAGCTCGACGGCAACGCAGCGGGCTCGGGCGCGCAGTCGCCGCCGCGCCAGATCGCGGGGTTCGACAGCACGGTGGCAAGAGAGGGATTCATGCGAGTCGGGGGAAATAGGGTCAGACTCGATTTTTGTTTCGATATCTCACTGAAGGACGACTTGGGCGAAAAGTCGAGTCTGACCTACTTTTCTCACCAGCCCTTGCCTTGACGGACGAGACCGACGGCCACGCCTTCGATGGTCAGCGGATTCTTCTTCGGATCGACGGCGATCGGCTCGAAAGCGGGGTTTTCGGCGACCAGCAGCAGCTGCCCGCCGCGGCGCTTCAGGCGCTTCACCGTGACCTCGTCGCCGCCCCGTCCGGGGAGCCGCGCGACGACGATCTGCCCCGAGCGGGCATCGGCGGTGCGGTGCACGGCGAGGAGATCGCCGTCGAGGATGCCGGCGTCCTTCATGCTCTGCCCCCGCACGCGCAGCAGGTAATCGGCGCGCGGCGCGAACAGCGCGGGGTCGAGGCGCACGTGCGCCTCGATGTGCTCGGCGGCGAGGATCGGGCTGCCGGCGGCCACACGCCCCACCAGCGGCAGGCCCGCACCGGGCAGTTCCGGCGTCTCCCGCAACCGCAGTCCGCGCGACGCGCCGGGCGTCAGCTCGAGCGCACCCTTTCGGGCGAGTGCGCGCAGATGGTCTTCGGCCGAGCTCGCCGTGCTGAAGCCCAGGCCCGCGGCGATTTCCGCGCGCGTGGGCGGCATGCCCGTCGACTCCAGGTGCCGGCGGATCCAGTCGAGGACCTTCTGCTGGCGGGTGGTGAGCGGAAGCGGCGACACGGGGGGCATCACGCGACTGCCTCCGGAGCGAAGCGGTAGTTCGCGCAGATCCCGGGCGCGCGGCCAAGCGGATCGTTCATCCTTCGCCTTTTGCGTGAGCCGTATGGATATACGGTTATCGGATTATAGGCGGCCGGATGCCGGCGTCAACCCCCCTTGGTGGGCGCGGCATCCGCCGCCGCGTTGACCGCCATCAACATCGGCCCGCCATGTGCTGCTAGGATGAATTTTCACGGGCATGGGTGATCGCAGTCCGGTGCGCCCGCCGGGCCTCTCCAAGGGCGAATACCGGAGCGCGAAGATACTCCGATGAGCGCGACGATGCAGGCAATGGTATGCGAGGGCGCGGGCCACCCGCTAGCGCTGCGCACGCTGCCGCGGCCCGAGCCCGGCCCGGGCGAGGTGCAGATTGCCGTGCGCGCCTGTGGCGTCTGCCGCACCGACCTGCATCTCGTCGACGGCGAGCTGCCGGACCCGAAGGTCCCCGTCATCCCCGGCCACGAGATCGTCGGCACGATCACCGCGCACGGATCCGGCGTCACCGTCCCTGCCATCGGCACCCGGGTCGGTGTGCCGTGGCTCGGCGGCAGCTGCGGGCATTGCGGCTTTTGCGCGACGGGGCGCGAGAATCTCTGCGCCGACGCGCGCTTCACCGGCTATCAGCGCGACGGCGGCTATGCGGAATATGCCGTGGCCGACGCCCGCTACGTCTTCCCGCTGCCCGACCGCTACGACGATGTTCATGCTGCGCCCCTGCTGTGCGCCGGGCTGATCGGCTATCGCGCCTACGCCATGGCGGGTGAAGCCCGCACGCTCGGACTCTACGGTTTCGGTGCGGCGGCGCATCTGATCGCGCAGGTCGCGCTTGCGCAGGGACGCACGGTGTTCGCCTTCACGCGCCCCGGCGATCGCGCCGCGCAGGCGTTCGCGCAGAAAGTCGGCGTGCACTGGGCCGGCGACAGCGATGCCACCGCGCCGGCACCGCTCGACGCCGCGCTGATTTTCGCCCCGGTCGGCGCCTTGATCCCCGCCGCGCTCGCGGTGACGGCGCGCGGCGGCACCGTGGTCTGCGCCGGCATCCACATGAGCGACCTCCCGGCGTTTCCCTACCGGTTGCTCTGGGGTGAGCGCTGCCTGCGCTCGGTCGCCAACCTCACCCGCCGCGATGGCGAGGCGTTTCTCGCGCTCGCGGCGACGATACCGCTGTCGGTACACGTCGAGCCCTATCCGCTGGTGCGGGCCAACGACGCGCTCGCGCAGCTGCGCGCCGGTGCCGTGGCGGGTGCCGCCGTGTTGACGCCGGGCGGCTGAAGGCGTCGAATGAACCAGGTGCTTCGATTTCCACCGCCATTCACCGCGCGAGCAGGATCGCTGGAGCGGCCTGGATGGCGATCCGTCCGTCGTCCCACCCGCAACCCACCACAGGAGCAGTGAGCATGGCCACGAAGTCCGCATCCAAGTCCGCACCGAAGTCCGCCCCCAAGCCTGCAGCCACTGGCAGGCCGGCCCGCAAGAAGACGAAGCGCGCCGCGAAGGCCGTCCCGAAATCCGCCGCAAGAGCCCCCGACATGTTCACGCTGCCCGACGCAACGCAGCTCGCCCAGTACGCGAAGACGCTGACGCCCGAGCAGGCGTTCGAGCTCTACCGCGCGAATGCGAAGCTCGCCCTTGACGTGATCGATGCCGCGATCGAGAGCACGGCCAAGATGCGCCGACTGCAGTTCGAGGGTGAGGAGTCCGCCCGCACGATGCAGAAGAAGGCGGCGCGCCGCGCGGCTGAGGCGGGTGACGTGCCGACGCTCATGGCCGCCGGGCAAAGCGTATCGCAGGAAGCGATCGAACGCTCGATGGCCTACTGGGGCCAGATGTTCGACCTGGTCGTGGAGATGCAGAAGCGGCTGTTCGCGCTGATGGAGAACCAGATGTCCGACGTGCCCGGCGTGAAACAGGCCAAGGCGGCGATGGCCATGATGCCCGACATGACGAAGATGCAGAACGTCGTTTCGGCGATGCAGGGCGTGATGTCGTCGGGCGGGTCGGCGTTCGAGTCCATGCAGAAGGTGATGGGCGACTTCGCGCGGATGTCCGGAGTCAAACGCTGACCATCGCGCTGGATGGCCGCGCGCGCAGGGGCGCCCGGCCGCCCTGCGCCGCGCGCCTGTAGCGTACGCCTTGCACGGCCGCGCCGCGGGCGCGCGAATTCGTGCCCAATGCGACACCTGCCGCGGCAAGCCGCGGGCGGCGAGCGACACATGAAACGAGTCATCGGCGACCGCGCGCCTAGTTGACGTTCTGACTCGGGACATGCGCCTCTCGGGCGATCGACGGCGCCGCGGCGCACACGGCGCGATCGAAACCTGCATGAGCGCAGAAACACCAGCCGTGGTCGCGCGATGGCATGGGTCTTGCTGATCGTTTATCGCTCGACTCGCGGCTGCAATCCCGCACGCCGCCGCTGTAGCTGACAGCGACACGAAACGATGGAAATCTGACTCGATGGGTGCGCATGGCGTAGCGACGCGCCCTGGCGAGCAGGTTCACCGGACATGAGGATCGAAGGAGGTTTTCTCCACAGCCGGACGGCCCGCCGCATCATTGCACTCTTCGTTGTGTCGGCGCTGATTCCGCTCGCCTTGATCTTCACCCTGTCCGCGGATCCGGTCGGGAGCCCGCAACTCGAGGCCGTCGCCATCGGGCCGATGGCCGAACTGAATGCGATCCTCGTCGTGGCAGCGGTTCTGGCGGTTCTGCTCGTGGCGGTGCTGAGCGCCATGCAAATCCGTCGCACCTTGGGTCCGCTGAGAAAACTCATCGACGGCACCCGCCGCGTGGGTGACGGGGACCTTTCGGTCCGGGTGGATGTGCCGTCGGACGACGAATTCGGCGAGCTCGCCTCGTCGTTCAACTCGATGGCGGCGCGCCTTGGCAGTCAGTTCACGGCGTTGCTCACCCTTGCGGACATCGACCAGGCGATCCTGTCCCGGCTCGATCTCGACCGCGTCATCGAGACGGTGGTCACGCGCATGCGCGACATCGTGCCGGCCGACTTCGTCAGCATCGCGATCGTCGATCGCAATGCCCCGGAGATGCTGCGCATCTACACGAGAGATCAAGGCACGGACAAAGGCCTCCAGCTCGAGCGTTGCGCCTGCTCGACCGACGAGGTGAGCGTGCTGCTCACCTATCCCGACGGGCTTTGGCTAGACGGCGCACAGGCCGTGACGCCTTATTTGACGCCCGCGGCGAAGCTCGGCGCGAAGTCGCTGCTCGTGCTGCCGATCATCTGGCAGAACGCCGTCGTGGGTGCGGTCGTGCTGGGCTTCGCGACCTCGGCGATGCTCACCGACGAGGAGCGCGCGCGCGCCAGGACCCTCGGCGATCGCGTCGGCGTCGCCTTTGCGACGGCGGCGAAGGACGAGCAGCTCTACTATCAAGCGAACTACGACGCGCTGACCGCACTTCCGAACCGCCTGTACTTCAAGGACCAGCTCGCCCGCCGGTACGCGCAGGCGCAGCGGGAGCCGCAGCCGTTCGCGCTGCTCTTCATCGATCTCGACAACTTCAAGTCCGTCAACGACAGCCTCGGCCACGCCGCGGGTGACGAGGTGCTGCGGCAAACCGCCGAGAGGCTGAAGCAGTGCGTGCGCGAGACCGACACGGTCACGCGTCTGGGCGGCGACGAGTTCACCATCATCCTGGCGCACCTCCGCGCGATTCGCGATCCCGAATCCGTCGCCGAGCATGTCCTGCGGTCGTTGGCGGCCCCGTTCATCATTGCGGCCAACGAGCATTTTCTGAGTGCGAGCATCGGCATCGCGCTCTACCCGGAAGATGGCAAGTCGGCGGAGGACCTGCTGCGCAATGCCGATACGGCGATGTATCGGGCGAAGGAGGGCGGACGCGGGCGGTTCGAGTACTTCGAGGAACGCATGAACGTGGCGGCGGTCGCGCGCGTGAATCTGGAGCGGGAACTGCGCCGGGCGATCGAGCGGAACGAGTTCAGTCTCCGGTATCAGCCGCAGCTCGACTTGCGCACCGGACGCGTCTCCGGCGTCGAGGCGCTGCTGCGCTGGGACAGCCCGGATCACGGCGAGCGCCTGCCGGCCGAATTCATCGCTCTGGCGGAAGAGACGGGGCTCATCGAGCCGATCGGCGAGTGGGCGCTGCACGAGGCGTGCCGCCAGTATGTCGCGTGGCAGGAGGAGGGCATCCTGCTCCCGCATCTCGCCGTGAACGTTTCGGCGCGTCAGTTCCGGCAGGAGAAATTCGTGGCGAAAGTCC
>CAYGYQ010000076.1:0-13723 GCA_964354035.1 uncultured Bordetella sp. | reverse complement strand
TGGCAGGTGACGTTCCGGCAGGTCGTCGCGGCCAAGGGACGGCAGGAGACCCGGGAGTCGACCGGAACGTTCTCGTTCCAGCGGCCCGGAAAATTCCGCTGGACCTATGAAACGCCGTACGAGCAACTGATCGTCGGCGACGGCGATCGGCTCTGGATCTACGACCGCGACCTCAATCAGGTGCTCGTGCGCAAGCTCGACCGCGCGCTCGGCTCGACGCCCGCGGCGCTCCTGGCCGGGGACAGCGCGCTCGAGGCCAATTTCGACCTGACCGATGCCGGCACCCGGGACGGCGTTGACTTCGTCGAGGCAAAGCCCCGGACAGCGGACACGGGATTCGAGCGCGTGCGCATCGGCTTCGCCGGCAACCTGCCGCGAGTCATGGAGCTCAAGGACACGTTCGGCAATGTCACGACGCTCACTTTCGGGCCGTTCGACCGGAATGCGGCGCAGGACGCGGCGCAGTTCCGCTTCGTTCCGCCGAAGGGAGCCGATATCGTCGGCGAAGACAAGTAGCGCGTTGCCGCGACGTCACGCGCTCAGCGCGCAGTCCAGGCGCGCACGCGCGGGTGCGTCAGGACCTCCGGGTTGACGACGAACTCCGGCCGGCGCCCGGCCAGCGCGTCGACGATGCTCGCGAGGCCGGTCGACGCCATGTTGTGAAAGCATTCGTCGGTCCAGCACAGCGAATGCGGCGTGAGGATTACCTGGTCCATCGCCAGCAGCGGATTGTCGGGGGTGACGGGCTCCTGCTCGAACACGTCGAGCGCCGCCCCGCGGATGCGGCCGGTGCGCAGTGCTTCGATCAGTGCAGCCTCGTCGACGATGGGGCCGCGCGCGACGTTGACGAAGTACGCGGTCGGCCGCATCCGGGCGAACTGCGGCGCTCCGATGAGGTGACGGGTCTCGTCGTTCAGCAGGCAGCAGACGGCGACGAAGTCCGCTTCGGCGAGCAGCGTGTCGAGATCGACCTTCCGCGCGCCGATGTAGCCGAGCTCGATCGCGTTGACGTAGGGATCGGCGGCGAGGAGCTTCAGGTCGAAGGCTCGCGCCATGCGCAGCAGCTCCTTCCCTATGCGGCCCGCGCCGACCACGCCCAGCGTGCGCCCGGTGAGGCCCATGCCCATGTTGTCCATCCGCTCGTGCCAGCGGCCGGTGCGCGTGAGCCGGTCCTTCAGCATCAGCCGGCCGGCGAGCGCCAGCACGAACGACAGCGCGATGGTCGCCACCGGGCGCGGCATCGAGCTCGGCGTGTGGGTGACGATGACGCCGGCGCGGGTCATCGCCGCGACATCGACCGAGTCGTAGCCGACGCCATGCCGCGCGACGACGCGCAGCCGGCAATCGGCGCGGGCCACGGCGGCGGCAGGGACCCGCGGCAGATTGACGTACAGCGCGTCGTAGTGCGCGGCGTGGTCGACGGTGACTTCCCCGACGATTTCCGGCAGGTATTCCCATTGGATGCCGGGTGCGCCGTCGAGGATGGCGAGCGCCGCAGTGCCGAACGCCGGCACGCCGCGCGAGTCGAGGATGTCGCGCGTGAGCCCGACCTTGAGCGGCCCGGTCATCGGGCGCCGCCTCGCGGCCGGCCCGCCGCGCGCAGCACGTCGAGGCCGTGCCCCAGCGCGCGTTGCAGCAGCAGCTGATCGATGCCGTACGCCATCAGGCGGAAGCCTTTCGCGGCATAGTCGCGCGCCCATTCGTCGTCGGTCGCGATGAATGCGGCCGTCTTGCCGTGCGCCTCGCATGCGGCGACGATGCGATCGATCGCGGCCAGGTAGTCGGGATGCCTGAACTGGCCCGGGATGCCCATGAAATTCGTGAGATCGAAGTGCCCCACCCACAGCGCGTCGACGCCGGGCACGGCGGCGATGGCTTCCACGTTGGCGAGGCCCTCGCGGGTCTCGATCTGCGGTATCACCATCGTGCGTGCATGCAGCGCCGCGATCTTCGCCTCGATGTCGCCGCCCTCGTAGTCGTCGTGCGCGAAACCGAATGCGGCGCCGCGCTGTCCCTGCGGCGGGTAGCGGGTGCAGGCGACGATGTGCGCGGCCTCCTCCGGCGTGCCCACCATGGGCACCATCACGCCCATCGCGCCGACGTCGAGCGCCCGGGCGATGAAATGGTATTCGCCGCGCGGCACGCGGACCATCGGCACGAGTGGCAGGCCGCGACACAGCGCGAACTGGGTCTTCAGCGTCTCGAAGCCGAGCCCCGTGTGCTCCATGTCGTAGAGCACGAAGTCGGCCCCGGCATTCCGGCAAAGCTGCGGCAGGCCGGGCGAGAAGAACTCGAAGACCATCGCGCCGAACGCGCAGCCGCCCGCCGCGAGCGTGTTCTTGACCGGGTTGTCACGCATGGCCGAGCCTCGCGAGAAAGGCGCGAATGCGCTTCGCGTTGGCGCCGAGGTCGCTCTTGCCGACCCGGGATACGGAGCGCAGGTCGATCCGGCTGCCCGTCGGCGTCGGCGCGACGCGCACCACGACGTCGTCGCGAAAGCCGAACCAGGGCGTGGTTGCCGTCGCTTCGATGCGTCCCGCGACCGCGTCGGCCGTCACGATCTCCCACCCCATCGCCGTCGCCGCGTCCAGCGCGCGGGCGAAGGCCGCCGCGGGCGCCACCGCGAGCTCCAGCGGAGCGATGTCGGGATAGGCGCGCCGCTGCGCCTTGGCGGTTTCGCTTCCCGGATAGGCGGCGGGCACGGCGGCGGTGGCGCGCAATGGCAGCACCGCAACGAACGCCGGCGGGTTCTCGGGGTCGGTGGTGATGTCGTTGATCGCGGCCGCGGCGCGCGCGGTCTGCAGCCAGTGCGACGGTACGTAGGCCACGCCGGCGGCGATCACGATCGCCGCCGCCAGCAGGGCGAGGCCGAGAGGAATGAACGTCGGTTTCATGCAGGCTGCGGAAATGGCCGATAATGCGGACTCTACGCTGCCGCAAAGGACGGGGTCAACGCGAGACGGCTCGGCGGTGTGCCCGTGCCGGCGTCGACCTTCGGCTCGACGGCTGCGGCTCCGCCTCCCGCAATTCGTGCCTTCGTGACCGATCTCTTCGCCACCGCCAATCCCGCGGCGCCGCTTGCCGACCGGCTGCGCCCGACGACCATCGACGAGGTGATCGGCCAGCGCCATCTGCTCGCGCCGGGCAAGCCGCTGGCGGTCGCGTTCGCGTCGGGCAAGCCGCACTCGATGCTGCTGTGGGGACCGCCGGGCGTGGGCAAGACCACGCTGGCGCGATTGATGGCGCGCGCCTTCAATGCCGAGTTCATCGCGCTGTCGGCGGTCCTGGCGGGCGTCAAGGACATCCGCGACGCCGTCGCGCGCGCGGAAGCGACGCTCGCGCAGTCGGGCCGGCACACTATTCTCTTTGTCGACGAGGTGCACCGCTTCAACAAGGCGCAGCAGGACGCGTTTCTGCCGTACGTCGAGGCCGGGCTCGTCACGTTCATCGGCGCGACGACCGAGAATCCCTCGTTCGAGGTCAACAGCGCGCTCCTGTCCCGGGCGGCGGTCTACGTGCTGGAGCCGCTGTCGGCGGAGGAGCTCGCGCACCTGCTGGATCGCGCGCTGGCGGTCGGCGCGCCGGGACTCCACCTGGATCCAACGGCGCGCGAGACGCTGATCGCCTATGCCGACGGCGATGGCCGGCGGCTCGTCAATCTGGTCGAGTACCTGGCGACGGCGGCAGGGGAGGGGCGCAAAGCGCCCGTCGATGTCGCATTCATCGAAGCGACCATCGCGCGCAGCCTGCGCCGCTTCGACAAGGGCGGCGAGGCGTTCTACGATCAGATCTCCGCGCTGCACAAGTCGGTGCGGGGGTCGAATCCGGACGCGGCGCTGTACTGGATGTGCCGGATGCTCGACGGCGGCGCCGACCCGCTCTACGTCGGCCGGCGGCTGATCCGGATGGCGACCGAGGACATCGGGCTCGCCGACCCGCGCGCGCTGTCGCTGACCACCGCCGCCGTGGAGACCTACGAGCGGCTCGGCACGCCGGAGGGCGAGCTGGCGCTGGCCGAAGCCGTGATCTATCTCGCCTGCGCCGCCAAGTCGAACGCGGTGTATGCAGCCTACAACGCGGCGCGCGCGTTCATCGCCGAGGACGGCTCGCGGCCGGTGCCGCTGCGGCTGCGCAACGCGCCGACGAAGCTGATGAAGGGTCTGGGCTACGGCAAGGGTTACCGCTACGCCCACGACGAGGAAGGCGGATTTGCCGCGGGCGAGCGCTATTTCCCGGACAACATGCCCGAAGTGTCCTGGTACGAGCCGACCGATCGCGGCCTGGAGGCGAAGATCCGCGAGAAGCTCGAATGGCTGCGCGTGCAGGACCGGAAGGCGCGCGGCGACGAGCAGTGACGTTTCGTCCCCGGTTGGGGGTGGTCCACCCCTCATTTGCTAGAATCACGGCATGCTCGACATCAATCTTTTTCGCGATGATCTGCCGGCGGTCGCCGCCGGACTCGCCAAGCGGGGCCTGACGCTCGACGCCGCGCGCTTCGAGGCGCTCGAGCGCGAGCGCAAGGACATCCAGACCCGTACGCAGGACATGCAGGCGAGGCGCAACGTCCTGTCGAAGCAGATCGGCGCCGCCAAAGGCAAGGGCGAGGACGCCGCCGCGCTGCTCGCCGAGGTGGCCGGGATCGGCGCGCAGACGAAGCGCCTGGAAGGGGAGCTCGACCGCGTGCAGGCCGGATTGCGCGATTTCCTGCTCGACCTGCCGAACCTCACGCATTCGAGCGTGCCGGTCGGGAAATCGGCCGACGACAACGTCGAGGTGCGCCGCTGGGGCGCGCCGCGTGCGTTCGACTTTCCGCCGCGCGATCACACGGATATCGGCGAAGGCCTCGGCCTGCTCGACTTTCCCACGGCGGCCAAGCTCTCCGGCGCGCGGTTCATGTTCCTGCGCGGCGGGCTTGCGCGGCTGCACCGCGCGCTCGCGCAGTTCATGCTCGACACGCAGACCGCGGAGCATGGCTACACCGAATGCTACACGCCTTACATCGTCAATGCCGAGACGCTGATTGGCACGACGCAGCTGCCGAAATTCGAAGCCGACATGTTCGCGGTGAAGCGAGGCGGGGTCGACGCGGACGATCCGGCCGCGGCCGAACGGCTCTACCTCATTTCGACGGCCGAGATCACGCTCACGAACTCCGTGCGCGGCGAGATTCTCCCCGCCGACGCGCTCCCGATTCGGCTCACCGCGCATTCGCCGTGCTTCCGCTCCGAGGCCGGAAGCTACGGCAAGGACACGCGCGGCATGATCCGGCAGCACCAGTTCGACAAGGTCGAGATGGTGCAGATCGTGCATCCCGACCGCTCGTACGCGGCGCTCGAAGAGATGACCGGCCACGCCGAAGCCGTGCTGCAGCGGCTGGAGTTGCCCTACCGCGTCGTCACGCTGTGCACCGGCGACATCGGCTTCGCCGCCGCCAAGACCTACGACCTCGAGGTGTGGCTGCCGGCGCAGAACACCTATCGCGAGATCTCGTCGTGCTCGAACTGCGAGGCCTTCCAGGCGCGGCGGATGCAGGCGCGTTTCCGCAACGCGCAGGGCAAGCCGGAGCTCGTGCACACGCTGAACGGCTCGGGGCTCGCGGTCGGGCGCGCGCTGGTCGCGGTGATGGAAAACCATCAGCGGGCTGACGGCGGCATCAACCTCCCGGCCGCGCTGCGACCCTACATGGGCGGCCTCGAGATGCTGGCGCCCGCGCCGCGCTGACCTTCGCGCGGGGCCTACGCTGCGGCACGGACGGGTTCGCGGCGGGCTTAGGGTAATTGCATGCGCCCGCCGCGAACCCGTCCGTGCCGCAGCGACCCGTCCCTTGTCGAGCCGCTACCGCAGGTTCCCGGTGTGGCCGAGCGAGTAGCGGCCGGGCTGCGGCCACACGGTGAGTCCGTGCGGCTCCTTGCCGACCGGAATGATGGTGACGGCGCCGCTCCCCGTGTCGAACACGTAGACGACGTGGTCGTAGCGGCCCGAGAGCCAGAGTGTCTTTCCGTCCGCGCTCACGTTGCCCATGTCCGGGCTGCCGCCACCCGGAATCGGCCAGGTCACGTCGACCTTGCGCGTCGCGAAGTCGATCACGGACACGCTGCCCTTGCCTTTCGGCGGTCCGTGGATCTTGTTCGAGCCGCGATTGGCGACGTAGAGTTTCTTCCCGTCGCGGCTGGGATAGAGCCCGTGAGTCCCCTTGCCGGTCTCGATGAAGCCGACCTGCCTGAATGCCTCGCCATCGACGACGTGCACCCCGTCGGCCATCATGTCGGCGACGAAGAAGAGCTTGCCGTCGGGCGATGCTCGAATGTCCTGGGGCATGCCCTTCCAGGTCGTGCAGATGACCTCGTCCTTGCCATCCGGCCCCTTGACGACGGTGGTCGGCCGGCCGGGCTGGATCACCTGCGTGTAGCCCAGCACCTTCCGGTTCACGAGGTCGATCTTGGCCACGGTGCCCGCGAATTCGCAGGTGAAGATCGCGTACCGACCGTCGATCGAGAAATCGGCGTGGTTGATGCCCTTGCATTGCGGCACTTCCAGCGAAGACTGCATCGCCATCGTGTGCGGATCGCGGAAGTCGAGCCGCTGGTAGGCTTCCGCGACGATGATCGCCGATTTTCCGTCCGGCGTGAAATACATGTTGTACGGATCGTCGACCTTGAGTGCCACGCCGGGCCTGCCCGTTCTCGGATCGATCGGCGTGAGGCTGCCGTGCTTCGTGTTCTCCGCGTTGTTGGCGACCCACAGCGTACGCAGGTCCCACGACGGCACGACGTGCTGCGGGTTGATCCCCACCTTGAACCGGTTGACGACCTTGAGCGTGGCGGGATCGATCACGTAGATGTCGTTGGACTGCACGTGCGGGACGTAGACGCGCGGCAGATCGCCGGCAACCGTCGCGCCCATCTTTCCGGCGGTTGTTTCGCTGTACAGATTGGCCGGGTCGACGACCGGCGGCATCCCCGGAACCGTAGCCACGGCCGGAGCGGCGTCAGGCCTGTGCGGTCCCGCCGGGGCCTGCGCCCAGACGAACGCGCCGACTGCCAGGCCAAGCCAGAAGACGTGAGGCAACGAAACAGAAAAATTCCGGAAGGGCATGATGGCTCCTGGACAATGGCGTTGACGATAGGGAGTGCGCGCGCTGGACGCGATTCAAGGTCGGGCGGACTCCGCGCGGCGCACGGTGGCCTGCCGGATCGCATCGACCGTCGTCGCCACGATCGCGTCCACGCCCAATTGCCCGAGCTCGGCGGACGCCCGACGCGGATCGCCGTAGACACCGTCGGCGGGGCCGAGCTTCGCGCCTGCCGACAGGCGTTCGGTCCGTACGAGGGCCGGATCGATCGCCAGCGCGAGCGACGTGTCGGCCAGGCCGGCGTGGGTGCCGATCTCGTCATCGCGGTAACCGCGGCTGCGCAGGGCCTGCGCGTACGCGGTCTCGGCGACGCGGTAATACTCTTCGACCGCGTGCACGCGGACAGTGGTGGCGCTCCATTCCTTGTTGAGCCGATTCGCCACGGCCCGCAGGCTCTTCTGATAGCCGCCGTGATCGCCGAGCAGCACGATGTCGCGAAAGCCGTGGAGCCTGAAGCTGCGCGCCGCGGACGCGATGACCTGCTCGAAGGCGGCCTCGGGCACGGTGACGGTTCCGGGAAAGCGCATGTGCGCCGTCGGGGGCTCGATGCTCCCTTCGGGCACGTAGGCGAGGACCGGCGCCACCAGCGCATTGCCGAGCGTCTGGGCGATCTTTCCGGCAAGCGCCCTGGCCCGCGCGTTGTGCTTGCCCAGCACCATGTGCGGCCCGTTCTGCTCGGTGCCGCCGATCGGGATGATGATGGTGGTCCGTCCGGCGCGAACCTGGTCCCGCAGCTCGGGCCACGTCAGCTCGTCGACGAATACGGTCGCTGGAGCGGCGGCGGGCACGCCGGTTGCCGCCGCCAGCAGAAGGAGGACGCCGAACCACGGCGCTGCGCGCATCATGAGGCCCCATTATGAGCCAGCGGCAGCGAAGCCGGGGAACCTCCGCCCGCGTCACGGCCCCGGCGCGTCGCGCGGCGTCCCGTTCGCCTCCAGCTCCTTGTGCAGCCGGATCGGCTGCCGCTTTTTGCGCAGGCGCAGGTTGAGCATTTCCACGGCCACGGCGAAGGCCATCGCGAAGTAGATGTAGCCCTTCGGGATGTGCAGCTCGAAACCCTCGCCGATCAGCGCCACGCCGATCAGGATCAGGAACGCGAGCGCCAGCATCTTGATCGTGGGGTGCGCATCGACGAAGTCGCCGATCGGCTTGGCGGCGAACATCATCACGGCGACGGCGATGACGATGGCGAGCACCATGACCGGGATGTCGTCGACCATGCCGACCGCGGTGATCACCGAGTCCAGCGAGAAGACGATGTCGATGATGGCGATCTGGATCAGCGTGCCGTAGAAAGCGGCCTGGCGGGGCACGCCGTGGGCACCCGTGGCCTCGCCTTCGAGCGAGTTGTGGATCTCCATCACGGATTTTGCCAGCAGGAACAGTCCGCCGAAGAGCAGGATCAGGTCGCGCCCGGAAAAGCCCTGGCGGAAGACCGAGAACAGCGGATCGGTGAGACGCATCATCCACGCGAGGGACAGCAGCAGGGCGATGCGCATCACCATGGCGAGCCCGAGGCCGATCATGCGTGCCCGCGCCCGCTGTTCCGGCGGCAGGCGGCCCACGAGGATCGAGATGAAGATGATGTTGTCCACGCCGAGGACGATCTCGAGCGCGGTCAGGGTGAGGAGGGCGATCCACGCCTCGGGCGAAGCTAGCAAATCCATGACGACTCCATTTGCAGTTGTTTATGGCTTACGGTTTCCGGACCCCGGCGCGTCCTGGCCGGCGGTTGTCGCGAACACGCCGAGACGTGGTCGGTGCGCCGGCGCATGCGCGAGCAGCACGTCGTAATACCCGCGCACGCGGTCGACGAAGGCCACCGGCATCCCGCCCCTGGCGTAGCCCAGTTTCGCCTGCTGGTAGTGCTCTGGAAGCGCAAGCAGCGGCAGCACCTTCTTGACGTCGCTCCAGAGGTCCGGATCGAGCTTCTGCTTCTGCGCGAGGATGCGGGCATCCTCGAGGTGGCCGAGGCCGATGTTGAACGCGGCGAGTGCCAGCCACGTGCGATCAGGCTCGTGAATGCGCGGGGGGAGCTTGGCCTTGAGCTCGCGCAGATAGCGCCCCGCAGCGACGACATTCTGCGCGGGGTCGAGGAGGTCGCTGATCCCGAGGTGCCTGGCCGTGTCCTCGGTGATCTGCATGATCCCGCGCACGCCGGTGGGGCTGGTGGCCGCCGGGTCCCACTGCGACTCCTGATACGCGATCGCCGCGAGCAGCCGCCATTCGATCCCGCTTTTCTCCTGCGCATCGTGGAACAGGTGCCGGTACTGCGGCAGCACCGTGCGCATCCGTTCCTGCAGCACGCTGGCGTCGATGCGCTGGATCTGGCGCGGGTCCGGCAGATAGCGGTCGGTGAGACGGGCGAGGGTGCCGTCGCGCCGCAGCCGCGCGAGAAAGCGGTCGAGCTCCTGCCGCAGATCGTCGAAGCGCGACGGCACCACCCAGGCGACCTCGCGTTTGCGGCCGGCGGGAAACGCGACCTCGAAGTCCAGGTAGACGTTGCGCGCGAGCGAGGCGGCGAGCGAGCCGACGATCGCGTAACCGACGGTCCCGTCGGAAACCTGGGCGATGAGCGCGGCGACGGATGGCAACGCCAGCGCTTCCCAGCGGATGCCCGGGTGAGTGTCGCGCGTGGCGGAGATGTCGGACTCGAAGCCCGCATCCGCGACGAACGCGACGGTCTCGCCATCGAGATCGCCCCAGTTCGCCGGCTTGTAGCCGTCGCGGTTGTAGATCAGCACCGGTTGGGCGGACACGACCCCGGTCGTCCACAGCAGGTCGGCTGTCGCCTCGCCCACGCTCGGTTCGCCGGTCGTCGCCGGCGCAGCGGCAGCGGCCGTCTCGGTTGGGGCTGGCGGCCGGTACAAGCCGCCCGCGCCGATGTGCGCTTCGCCGCGGGCGATCGCGGCCATCACCTGCGCCGCGGAATCGGCCAGCGCGAATCTGAGCGGCAATTTCTTCTCGGCGGCAAAACGGCGGGCGAGCTCGACATCGAAGCCGGTGATTTCTCCGTCGGGCCCGGGAAAGTAGAACGCAGGACCCGGGCGAACGAGGACGATCAGTTCCTGCGCCTCCTCCGGCGTCGGCAAGGGCCGGGGACCCTGAACGTTCGGGAACAAGGCAATGGCAATCGCGATGGCGAGGCTCGCCAGGAGCAGTAAGGCGCGGTGTAACGGACGCACTGTCGGTCGGATGGCGATGGCGGCACGGGCGCGGCGGACGGCGATGCGCCGGATTATAGCGGCACGGGCGCGGGGGACCTCGCAGCCGCCTCGCAGCCGCCTTGCCGCAAAGTCGCCGATAGCCGATAATCCCCAGTCTGCGCCGCATGCGCAACCGATCAACGGCGGGTCGCCCCGCATTGCAGCGTCGTGAATCTGGTCAGGTCCGGAAGGAAGCAGCCACAGCGATTAACTGCAAGTGCCGGGGGAACGGCTCGCCACCCCTTTGTCCGCCTGCCCATGAGCTACCAGGCACTCGCCCGCAAGTGGCGACCGAAGACCTTCTCGGAGCTCGTCGGCCAGGAGCACGTGGTCACCGCGCTGACCAACGCGCTGACGCGCAACCGCCTGCACCATGCCTACCTGCTCACGGGGACGCGCGGCGTCGGCAAGACGACGATCGCGCGGCTACTGGCGAAGAGCCTCAATTGCATCACCAACGGCATCACCGCGACGCCCTGCGGCAGCTGCCCTGCCTGCCTGGACATCGACGCCGGCCGCTTCGTCGACCTGCTCGAGCTCGACGCCGCGTCGAACACCGGCATCGACAACATGCGCGAGGTGCTGGACAACGCGCGCTACATGCCGACCGTCGGGCGCTTCAAGGTCTACCTGATCGACGAAGTGCACATGCTGTCGAAGGCCGCCTTCAATTCGATGCTGAAGACGCTCGAGGAGCCGCCCGAGCACGTCAAGTTCGTGCTGGCGACGACGGACCCGCAGAAGATCCCCGTCACGGTGCTCTCGCGCTGCCTGCAGTTCAATCTGAAGCAGCTGGCGCCGGCGCTGATTGCCGAGCTCATGGCATCCATCCTGAAGGCGGAGGGTATCGCCGGCGACCCGCCTGCGCTCGCGCTGATCGCACGTGCCGCGCACGGTTCCATGCGCGATGCGCTGTCGCTGCTCGACCAGGCCATCGCTTATGGCGGCGGCGACGTGCGGGAGGCCGTCGTGCGCACGATGCTGGGCGCGGTCGACACCGAATACCTGTACCGGATCGTCGACTGGCTCGTCGCCGGCGACGGGCCCGCGCTCCTCGCCGAAGTCGATGCTATGGCGAGCCGCAGCATTGCGTTCGCTTCGGCGCTCGAGGATCTCGCATCGCTGTTTCATCGGATCGCCGTGGCGCAGACCGTGCCGCAGGCGGCGGCGGCGATGGACGACGCCGGCCGCGTGGGCGCTCTTGCCGCGCGCCTCACGCCCGAGATGGTCCAGCTCGCCTACCAGATATGCGTGCAGGGCCGCGCGGATCTCCCGCTGGCGCCGGACGAGGCGACGGGGTTTTCGATGACCCTCCTGCGGCTGCTCGCGTTCGAGCCTGGCGGCGCGCCCAACGCCGGTGACGTGAAGGAAGCGCCGCGGCGATTTCCGGTCAGGCGCGACGCCGTGGCGGGCGCTGCGGCCACCGTCGATGCCACTGCCGCGTCCCGCGCCAGCGCTCCGGGGCGCGACCCGGCCACGGGCGCGGCGCCGGTGAACGCCGCGTCGCCCGCCCCCGCAGCGGTGCCGGCAAGTGTGCCGATGCCCGCGCCGGCGGCGGACGGATCCGAGCCTCCCGCCCGTGTCCCGATGCCGACGGATCCGGCCGCGTGGCCCGCCTTTGTGACCGTTCTTCGCCTGGCCCCCATGGCGGCGCAGCTCGCCGCCCAGACCGAACTCAAGTCCATCGCCGGCAACGTGCTGACGCTGGCGCTGCCCGCGGCGCACAAGCACCTGGCAGACAAGGCCTACGCCGACAAGCTCAAGGCGGCAATCGACCAGGCTACCGGCCGGAAGTGGATGCTCGCCTTCGAGGTGGGTTCCGCGGCCGATGCTTCGCTGGCGGCGCAGAGGAGCCGGGAGCAGGCCGAGCAGAAGGCCAGGACCGAGGCGGCGTTTCGAGGGGAGCCCTTCGTACAGGACGCGCTGGCCCGGTTTGATGCGAAAATACGGCCCGATTCGATCAAGCCCGTGTCGTAGTTCCCGGTGCGCTGGTCGCCCCTGTCTGCACATTCACCAGGAAGACTGTCCGATGATGAAGAATCAACTCGCCGGCCTCATGAAGCAGGCGCAGCAGATGCAGGACAACATGAAGAAGGCGCAGGAGGAGCTCGCGCAGACCGAAGTCGAAGGGCAAGCGGGCGCGGGCCTCGTCAAGGTCGTGATGACCTGCCGGCACGACGTGAAGCGGGTGACCATCGATCCGTCGCTGCTCGCCGAGGACAAGGACATGCTGGAGGACCTGCTTGCCGCCGCGGTCAACGATGCCGTGCGTCGCGTCGAGACCACGACGCAGGAGAAGATGTCGGGCCTCACGATGGGGATGCCGATGCCGCCGGGTTTCAAGCTGCCGTTTTGACCCGGCCCAGCGGCAGGGCGAATGGCCAAGGTTCAAGCGGTGAACCCGGCTGACGAGCGCTCGGCGGCGGCGCGATCTCCTCCCCCGGGGGAGGCGCTTTCGGGCATGGACGAGCTGGCGCGCGCGCTGCGCATCCTGCCCGGCGTCGGGCCCAAGGCCGCGCAGCGGATGGCGCTGCACCTGCTGCAGCACGACCGCGACGGCGCCGTGCGCCTCGCCGGCGCGCTCCAGCATGCGGCGCAGGCCGTCCGCCACTGCGAGCGGTGCAACACGTTCACGGAGGACGTCCTGTGCCCGCTTTGCCGGTTGGGCCGACGGGACCCCTCGCTCCTTTGCGTCGTCGAGACGCCAGCCGACCTGATGATGGTCGAGCAGACGCAGGCCTACGCTGGCCTCTATTTCGTGCTGATGGGGCGCCTGTCGCCGCTTGACGGCATCGGACCGAAGGAGATCCGGCTCGAGCGGCTGATCAAACGGGCAACCGACGGCGCCGTGAAGGAGGTGGTGCTGGCGACGAACTTCACCAACGAGGGCGAGGCCACCGCCCACTACATCGGCGAGCTGCTGACGGCGCGGGGCCTCAAGGTCAGCCGACTCGCGCGAGGGGTGCCCGTGGGCGGCGAGCTCGAGTACGTCGACAGTGGTACGTTGGCGCAGGCCCTGAGGGAGCGGCGGACGCTGGGCGCCTGAGGCGGAGGAGCCGAATCGACCGATTCACGCCGGACTCCGGACCGGGCGCCCTTTGCGCCAAGTCAATGATCTTCACGGATGGGCGGGTTTAGACTATAACGACAAGTGGGGGCTGCCCAGGATTGACAGGCACACCGCCGCTGCGAGATTCGGGGTCGATCGGAGCCGCCATCCCCGGTACGGCGTAAGGACGCCATTTCTTTGGAGGATTCATGACACGCAAACCGCTCGTTCCGGTACTGCCGGAAATCCGCAAGCAGCCGTCTCGCCGCGCGTTCCTCAAAGCCGCCACCGGTGTGGCCGCCACCGGTGCGACGCTCGGGTTCCCGATGATCGCCA
>CAYGYQ010000075.1:0-13794 GCA_964354035.1 uncultured Bordetella sp. | reverse complement strand
AACGCTGCCGCGACGGCTTCGCGCCGTGCCGACCGCCGGGGCAAACCCGGCGCCGGACCGGCGCAGTTCAGCCGGTGCCGCGCCCGGCATCCGCTTCCTCGATGGCACCATCAGCATGCCTGGCGAAGCGGCCACGGTCCCGCGCGTGTACGGGGCCTTCGCTCGGCCACGGCCAGCCCCCGAATTGCGTCTGCTGATAATCGAGCATCGCCTGCAGGATCTCGGAGCGGGTGTTCATTACGAACGGTCCATGCTGGACCACGGGCTCGGCGATGGGCCTTCCCTGGAGGAGCAGGAGCTCCGCGCCGTCCGGTCCCGCCTCGAGTTCGACATCCACCGCGGCGCGCAGGATGACGCGCGCGGGCGCAGTGAGCCTGCGCTGAGCGATTCCGATCTCGGCGCCGCGAAAAAAATACACCGAGCGATTCGCGTGGGCGGCGGCCCGCGGCAGCGTGAAGCGCGCGTGCGGCGCCATGCGGATCGTCCAGATCGCGACGTCGGTGTCGCCGCGCGCCGCCCACGACCTGGGCGGCGGGGCGGGAGCACGAGCGCCCGCATGGCTGCCTGCGGCGACCATGATCTCGGTCGGGCGCCCGACCGCGTCACGCAGCGTGCAGGTCGGCACGATGTCGCGCCAGAGCATTGTGAAATGCGGCGCGGCAAACTTGTCGGCACCCGGCAGGTTGAGCCAGATCTGGAACAGCTCGACCGGGTTCGGTCCGGCACGGTCACGCAGCGGGAACATTTCCGAGTGAACGATGCCCTGACCGGCCGTGAGCCACTGGACATCCCCGCGGCCGAAGCGCGCGGTCGCGCCGAGCGAGTCGGCGTGATCGACGAATCCCTGGCGCACGATCGTCACCGTTTCGAAGCCGCGATGCGGATGCCGCGGGAATCCCGGCACGACGTCACCGTGGTACATCCGCCAGCCGTCCCTGACCTCGAAGTCCTGGCCCATGGTGCGGCCGGCGAGCGACGCGTCGGGTCCCATTCGGTCGTTGCCCCGGGGATAGGCGTCGTCGTGGTGCACGCAGAACAGAAAGGGGTCGGCCGTTTCCCAGGGGAAGCCGAGGGGCGTGACGGCAAGCACCGGATCGTCGCCCGGCGCGCGCGATGTGTCGGCAGCCATGGGAGGAGAGCTTACCACCGCGTCGGGCTTCGGCCGGTCGGCGGGCCGGCAGAAGCGCTCATACGTTCAGGTCCGTTGGCGTTTGGTTTCGTAGGCGCGGGCTTGCCCGCGCTCGATCGGCCTCGACGCAGGCGCCATGGCCGAGCGCGGCCAAGGCCGCGCCTACGACCCCGCCCGTCACCGCGCCATACTGGCCGTCAACACCACGGAGGGTTGACACAGGATGTCTCATGGGACCGCCGTGGCATTCTGCGCGATGCTATTGTTCGCGCTCGAGGCGCTGCGGTGAATGGCCGGGTCCTGAGGGATCGCCTCGTGCCGAAACGAAAACCGCTTTCCATGGCCGCGACCAAGGCAATGACATCTTCCGTGGTAGCGCTGCCGCTGCGCGAGCCGCTGTTCCGCGGTCCGCGGCGGTTGCGCATCGCCCTCGTCGGGCTGCCCAACAGCGGCAAGAGCACGTTCTTCGCCGCGGTCGCGAGCACCTCGGTGCACAGAGGCGCGCTGGCCGGCACGCATCGCGCCTACGACGAATGTGCAGTCCAGATCGGCCTCGACGAGGCGCGCGTGATCGATCTGCCGAGCATTCGCTCGCCGCACCATCTCGCGTCGGATGACCGCGCGGCGCTCAAATACCTGCTGTGGGGCGACGAGCGCCCGGCAGTCTCGCGGCATGAGCCGGACGGCCCGCCCGCGCCCTTCGCGCCGCCGGACGTCATCGTGCAGGTGCTCGACGCCACGGCGCTCGAGCATCACCTCGAGCTGACGCTGAAGCTCGCGACATTCGGGCGCCCGCTGGTGATCGCGCTCAACAAGATGGACGAGGCCGAGGAGCGCGGCATCTACGTGAACGCCCGGGAGCTCTCCGCACGACTGGGCGCGCCCGTGGTGCCCACCGCGGCGATCAAGGGGCACGGCGTCGCCGAGTTGTTCCGCGCGGCGGCGCATGCCGTGCGTGAAGGCATGCGCCCGCACGCGCAGCCGCCGAGCTCGCACATCACCGCCGCGCTCGAACCGCTCGGCTCGCTGTTGAGTGCGCCGGAGATCCAGCAGGCCTTCCGCGTGCCCCTGCCATTGCTGGTGACCCAGATCGCGGAGGGCGATCCGTATTTTCTCGATGAGATGCAGCAGCACTTTCCCGGATATCTGCCGGAAGTGCGGCAGCTGCTCGCGAGCGCCGGCAAGGCGTTGCCGCGGCCGCTGCCGGACGAGCTGCACGCCGACCGTCACCACCGCGCCGCGACGCTGTTCGAGGCCGCGACCCGGCTCGGCGCGCCGCACGAAGGCCGCGGCTGGCGTTACTGGCTCGACGAGCTGTTCCTGAGCCCGCGCTGGGGCTTCGTCGGCAGCCTGGCCGTGTTCGCCGCCGTGCTGTTTGTCGTGTTCTACGTCAGCGGCTGGATCGACAGCGAGACTTCGGCGCGACTGGTGGCCTGGGTGGCACCGTGGCAGCCGGAGTCCACCGCCGGCGTCGTCGGGCGCGCCGTGGCGGACGGCCTGATCGGACTCGTCGGCATCGTGGTGCCGTACATGATCCCGCTGGTGCTGCTGCTGGTGGCGCTGGAGGAGGCCGGCATCATGGCGCGCATCGCCTTTGCCGTCGACCGGATGTTCCACCGCATAGGACTGCACGGTGGCGTCGCGGTGCCGTTCCTGCTCGGGCTGGGCTGCAATGTGCCGGCAATCTCCGCCATCGGCAGCACGACGACGGGCCGCGAGCGCGTGATGGCATCCCTGCTGGTGACCTTCGTGCCCTGCTCGGCGCGCTCGGCGATCATTCTTGCCCTGGCCGGCAAATATCTGGGCGGGCTCGGCGTGTTTACGATCTTCCTGCTCACGATGGTGGTGATCGCCGTGCTCGGACAGGTGCTGCGGCGCCGTTACCCGCGCGGCGGCCCGGGCCAGGTGCAGGAAATTCCGCCGTACGCGCTGCCCCGCGGGCTGCCCATGCTGCGCGAGACCTGGGAGCGCACGCGCGACATCCTGACCATCGTCACGCCGCTGCTGGTCGGGGGCAGCGTGGTGCTGGCGCTGCTCGCGCATGTCGGCGCGGACCGTTACATCAACGCACTGTTCTCTCCGATCACCTACTGGTGGCTGGGGCTGCCCGTGGCGCTCGGCGTGCCCATCCTGTTCGGCGTGCTGCGCAAGGAGCTGTCGCTGCTGATGATCTATCAGGCGCTCGGAAGTTTCGACGTCGGCCACTATCTCGACCACGTGCAGATCGTGACCTTCCTGCTGTTCCTGACGCTCTACGTGCCCTGCCTCTCGACGTTCGCCGTGATGGTGAAGACGATCGGCCGGCGCGAAGCGCTGTTCTCGGTGTCGCTGTCGGTGGGGGTCGCACTGCTGGTGAGCGGGCTCGCTCGCTTCGCGCTGGAAGGCTTGCGACTGCTGCTGGCGTAGCGCCGGGCGTAGGTGGCGAAGTGCCGCAACGGTGCCGATGAAACTGACCAACAACAATTTCAGCTGCCAGCCTCCGGCGATCGAAACGTGACTGTTCACGCAAACCCGACCGCGGAGCAGGTTGCGCAGTCGCGTGCCCTGTTTTTCGAGGGCATCGGGCATTTCGAAAACGGCCGGCTCGAGCCGGCCCGCATCTGCTTCGAGAGCTGCCAGGCACTCACTCCGGGCCGACCTTCGGTGCTTGGCAATCTTGGCGTTACCCTCTTTCACCTCCGCCAGTGGGAAGCGGCGATTCCCGTTCTGGGTCAAGCAACGACCGCTGATCCTGCCCTTGCCGACGCATGGGCTTGCCTGGGTCTTGCCCATGCCGCGCAAGGACAATGGCAGGCGGCGGCGGCGGCTTTGGAAAAGGCACTGGCACTATCACCGCAGCGAGTACCCCTCTGGTTGAACCTGGGCCAGGTCTCTTTCCGACTTGGCAACGTGGAAAACGCTCTGCAGGCCTTTGATCGGGCTTTGCAGGAAGATCCGGGTTGCGCGCCTGCCTGGAGCGAACGCGGCAGCCTGATGCGCGAATTGCACCAGCTCGAGGAGGCCGCCCGCTGCTTCGAAAAGGCCCTCGCGCTTGGCGGGGATCCGGAATTGAACGGTTATTACCTGGCCTCGGTGCGCGATGGAGTTGCGCCGGCAGCTCCACCCCGACGCTATGTCGAAGCGCTCTTCGATGATTATGCCGCCGATTTTCAATCCCATCTTGTGGAAAAGCTGGGTTATCGCGGATTCGAGGAGCTGTTGCAGCCCCTCCTCGACAACGGAAAGCGGTACCGACATGTACTCGACCTCGGTTGTGGCACGGGGTTGTGCGGGCCGCTGGTTGCACCGCAAGCCGATACCATCGACGGCGTCGATGTCTCCAGCGGCATGCTGGAACAGGCGCGCAAGCTCGGGGTATATCGCGAACTCATCCATGCCGACCTCGGCGAGTTTCTCGCCGCGACCGCTATGCGGCCGGATCTGATAGTGGCGGCAGATGTGTTCATCTATGTTGGCGAACTGGCCACCATTTTTCGATCGTTGCGACGGATTCTCGAACCGGGTGGATGTCTGGCCTTTACCGTTGAACTGGCCGAGCAAGGCAAGCACATCCAGCTGCTGCCCAGCCTGCGCTACGCCCATTCCGAAGCCTATGTCCGGCGTCTGGCGGACGAGAGCTGCTTCACCAGCGTGCGTATGTTCGAGGCCCCGATACGATACGACCAAACTACACCCATCATGGGCCTGTACATTTATCTGGATTGAGGGTGACGGAGGTGCAGGCTGGGCAAGTCAAGCTGTGCTACGCTGCTCGCGATCTCGCGTCCTGCCGTTGAATTTCCGGTCCTTCGCCAGCCTTACGCCGCTGTCCGGCCACCACGTCCAAGGAGAGTTGCCCATGCTCGCCTCACGTCTTGCTTTCGCGCTTGTCGCCTTCGCCCTCGCCCTGCCCGGCGCCGCCCAGGTCAAGCCCGAACACGGTGACGAGATCTACCAGCCCACCTCCGGTCAGGCCGGCAAGGACGTGGTCTGGGTGCCCACGCCGGACGCTCTGGTCACCCTGATGCTCGATGCCGTGAAGACCACCAAGGACGATGTGGTCTACGACCTCGGCGCGGGCGATGGCAAGATCCCGATTGCCGCGGCGAAGCAGTACGGCGCCCGGGCCACCGGCATCGAGTACAACGCCGAAATGGCCGAACTCGCGCGTCGTAACGTCAAGCGCGCCGGCGTCGAGCAGCTCGTCAACATCATCACCGGCGACATCTTCGTCGAGGATTTCTCCAAGGCGACCGTGGTGACGATGTACCTGCTGCCGCAGCTCAACGTCAAACTGCGCCCGATCATCCTCGGGATGAAGCCGGGAACGCGCGTGACCTCGCACCAGTTCGATATGGGCGACTGGGCGCCGGACCAGCATCTGAAGGTCGAGTTCCGGGATGCCTTTGTGTGGATCGTCCCGGCCGCTGTCGGCGGCGAGTGGGCGCTCAAGGACGACAGGGGGGCGTTCTCGGGAACGCTCAACCTGGTGCAACGTTACCAACGCATCGGCGGCACGCTCGCGCTGGGTGACAAGACGCAGCCTTTGCTTGGCGCCTGGATGGATGGGGACAAGCTGAGCTTCAGCTTCATCGACAGCGAGAACAACCTGCAAAGCGCCCGGATGACCGTGGCCGGCTCAGGCATGACCGGCGTGCTCTCAGACAGCAGGAAGTCCCCGCTCACCGGCAGCAAGCGCTGAGCGGGCGGCGTCAGGCCGTGGTTGCCCCAGCCCACGTCGCGTCGGCGGCACCGCGGCGCCTGTTGGGTCCCGCCGACGCGATCGCGATCATCGTCGGCATCGTCGTCGGGGCCGGCATCTTCAAGACGCCGTCGATGGTGGCGGGCGTCACGGGCGATGTTGGCTGGCTCGTCGTGGCGTGGGTGCTGGGCGCCATCGTGTCGCTGGCGGGCGCGCTCTGCTACGCCGAACTCGCCACCGCCTATCCGCACGCGGGCGGCGACTACTATTTTCTGACGCGGGCCTTCGGTCGCCACACCAGCTTCCTGTACGCATGGGCACGGTCGACGGTGATCAACAGCGGGTCGATCGCCTTGCTCGCCTTCGTTTTCGGCGATTACATGTCAACGGTGCTCTCGCTCGGCCCGGCCTCAGGCGCCCTCTGGGCTGCCGCGATCGTGATCGCGCTCACCCTCCTCAACATCGCCGGCCTGCGCGCCTCCGCCGGCACCCAGAACCTGCTCTTGGTGATCGAGGTCGGCGGGCTGCTGGCCGTGGCCGTCGCCGGCTTTCTGGCACCGCCGGTCGCCGCAGCTGCGCCCGCGGCCTTCACGACGACTCCCGCGCTCGGCATGTTCGGCCTGGCGATGGTCTTCGTGCTGCTGACCTATGGGGGCTGGAACGAGGCCGCGTATATCTCGGCCGAACTCGCCGGTGGCCGGCGCGCCATCGTGTCGGCTCTGATTGCGAGCCTCGCCATCATCGCCGTGGTCTACCTGCTCGTGAACCTCGCGCTGCTGTCCGGGCTCGGGTTGACGGGGCTCATCGAAAGCAAGGCCGCGGGCGCGGAGGTCATGGAGCGGACATTCGGACCCGTGGGTCGCACCGCGCTGGGTCTGTTCGTCGCGGTCGCCGCGCTCACCTCGATCAACGCGACGATGATCGTCGGCGCGCGCACCAATTACGCGATGGCCCGCGACTGGCCGGCGCTGCGTTTCATGGGTGGTTGGCACGCGACCCGGGGCACGCCCGTGGCCGCCTTTCTGGTCCAGGGTGCGATCGCGCTGGCACTGGTCGGGTTCGGTGCGTACCAGCACGACGGCTTCGAGGCCATGGTCGAGTTCACGGCGCCGGTGTTCTGGTCGTTCCTGCTGCTCGTCGGCATCGCGCTATTCGTCCTGCGCGCACGCGACGGCGGCGCGGAACGCCCGTTCCGGGTCCCGCTGTTTCCGCTGACGCCGCTCGTGTTCTGCGTGGCCTGCGCGTGGCTCGCCTATTCCAGCATTGCTTACGCCGCCAGCAGGAACGCCGTTCACATCTCGCTGCTGGTGATGGCGGCGGGCGTGGCGGCAATGCTCCTCGCTCGCCGGGGTGGCGTCCGCCGCGTCGCCGCCGGCGACGACTGAGCAACTTCCCGCCGGGCCCAGGCGCTGACCGCCCGCGCTGGCGCGGCCGCGATGAATGCGTCCAGGCTCAGCAGCCGCCCTTCTTTTCCTTCTTCGCCGGCGCGGCGCCGGCGGCAGCGGGCGTCGCCTTGGCTGCCTTTTCGACGGCCTTCTTCTTGTCGGCGTCGGACATCTTGTCCCAGGCCTCCTGCGTGACGTCGGCGGGCTTCTTGAGCGCGGCTTCGGCTTTCTTCGTCGACGCGGCGTCGGCCTTCGGCGGATCGGCGGCCAGCGCGCTCGCGCCAGAGAGAGCGAAGGCGGCGGCAACCAGCATCGGGGACAGCTTGTTCATGTGCAGGGCTCCTGGAATTGGGCGGCCCGCCCAAGGGGGCGACCGCGAGTCGATCAACCCAACATTATATATAAAACCCGCTCGCCATTGTGCACCGGCGACCCACACCGGCGAGCCGCCGGTATGGGAACGACCGGGCGCCCGGCCCTCGGGCCGTGGCGGTGTGCGCCCCGCCCGCTCAACGGCCCTCGAGGTAGCGCGCGTCGTCGAAGGTCGCCACCCATTGCGGGCGGTAAGCCACGGCGAGGGTAAGCGCCATGCCGGTAAGCGTCGCCTCGCCGAAGGCGAGATAGAGCAGGTAGGGAACGTATTCGCCGAAAACGAGCTCCGCCGGCACCCCGGCGGCGAGGGTAAGCAGCGCCGCGCCAGAGACGCCCGCCGCCACCAGCGAAAGCCCTGCGCCGAAGAACGTGACCACGAAGATGTAGATGAAGAAATGCGCCGGCAGCGCGCGTTCTGCGAGGCGCAGCACGAGCCAGGTCGTGCCGACCGGGATCGCCGCCATCGTGAGCCATGCGAGCGCGGCGTTCGCCCAGATCCCGTTGTGCACCGCCACGTTCAGCGCCACCGCGATCGCCGTTCCCGCCAGCGCCAGGGGTGCCCCGACGAGCAGCGTGAAGGCGGCCACGCCGAGCAGGTGAAACGTGAATCCCTCGCCGACGGTCGCCTGGATGCTCCATAGCGCGACGACGCCGAAGATGGCACCGTACCAGACGTGAACGGGCTCGCTCGCGGCAAAGCGCTGCCATGGCGCAACCCGCACCGCCGCCGGCAGGAGCGCAATAACAACGGCCCAACCCATCGCGCTCCAGACCGGCGGCAAGGTCACTGCGGTGAGATCCATCGCCGCATTGTAGAATCCCCGGGATTACGGACCCCGCACCCCATGGACAGCGCCCTCGCCCTTTCTCCCCTGGCCGCGCGCATCGCGACGACCTTCCCGGGGCTTGCGAACGCGCCGCCCGCGACGCTCGAACGCATGGCGCGGGAAGGCGTCCACCGGAAGGCGCCTGCGGGAACCCTGATGTTCGACGAGCAATCGCCCTGCAGTGGCTTTCCGCTGGTGCTCGCGGGCTCGATTCGCGTGCTGCAGCGCTATCCCAACGGGCGCGAACTGCAGCTCTACCGCGTCAAGCCGGGCGAATCGTGCCTGCTCTCCGGAAGCTGCCTCCTCGGCCAGACCAACTATGCGGCGTCAGGCATCGCGGAGACGGACGTCGAGATCCTGATCCTGCCCCCCACGCTGTTCCAGGCACTCATCGCCGGGGACGATTCATTTCGCCGCCACGTCTTCGAGGTCTTCGGCGAGCGGCTGTCGGCGCTCATGCAGGTTGTCGAGGCAATCGCCTACCAGAAGCTCGACCAGCGGCTCGCCGCGGTCCTCGTCAACCGCGCGCCCGACGGCGAAGTCCACGCGACCCATCAGGCGCTGGCCGACGAGCTCGGCAGCGTCCGCGAGATCGTCTCGCGGCTGCTGCGCAATTTCGAGGATCGCGGCTGGGTCGATCTCGGGCGCGAGCGCGTGCGCATCGTCGATCGCGATGCGCTCGCGAGCCTCGCCCGCGGCTGACCGGCGTCCCGCAGCCGCTCAGGGCCCGGCGTCTCGCGCCGGACGCCGCCGCGCCGGTTTCGCGCCGCGAGCGGAAAAGCGCGGCGCCCCATCCTGCTGCTGACGGTCGAGCAGCCGCAGCATCGTCGCGATGGTGATGGAGCTGAACGTCGCGGCCGCGATTTCGTCGATCTCCGCCAGGACCACGGACAGCGCGCGGCCCACGGGCGTCTCCTCGCCCGGCTCGCGCCGCTCGCCGTCCGGCGCGGAGAGCTCCTCGAACATCCCGATCACGTCCATCAGCGTGAGGCGGCGGGCGTTCGCGGCGAACCGGTAGCCGCCGCCGACGCCGCGCACGGATTCGACCACGCCCGCGCGCGCCAGCTCCGACAGGACCTTGGCGAGGTGGTGCGGCGAGACGCCGTACTTGGTCGCGATCTCGGCGGCGGCGACGTGCCGCGTCGGGTCGAGCGCGAACTCGAGCACGCTGTAGAGGGCGAGCCGCGTGTTCTTCTGCAGCTTCAACGCGGGCCGAGCTCCATTTCCAGCGGGATGAACCGCCCGGCCATCATCCCTTGACTGCGGAAGAACGACAGGATCAACGTGTTGTCGCGCGCGAGCATCGTGCGCACCGTGGTCACCCCGGCGCGGCGAAAGGCCGCCGCGATCGCCGCGAGCAGGCGCGCGCCGATGCCGCGCTGCCTCGCGTCGGGACGCACGTCGATCGCGAACACCCAGCCGCACGGCGGCGAGCCGAACTCCCAGTCGCGCACCTCGCCGATCACGAATCCGGCCACGCGGCCGCCGTCCTCGGCCACCAGGAACTGCCGCTGCGCCTCGCCGGCGACGCCGTAACGGCGAAAGACGGCATTCCAGTACGCCCGCTTTTCGATCCCCGTGACGGCGGCGTCGAGCGCGATGATCTCCCGCAGGTCTTCCCGCCGCACCGGCCGGATCACGGCGGCGACGTCCGTATCCCCCGCCGGCCGGACCGTACCCGGATCAACCGCCACCCGCCTCGTTCGCTTCCCCGCCACCGGCCTCTCCGACAAAAAGATGACGCACATCAAATCAAATCCTGCATTCCGATGCCAGATTAGCCGGATATCGGTGAAGTCTCAACCGTTTACCCCGGATCCGGGCGATCGGCACAGATCGCGGTTTCCTCAAACTCGTTCGAGGACATGATGCAATCTTCCGTTGCCGCTGGTGTCACCGAGCACGTGCCGACGTACTGCTACCAGTGCGTCGCGGGGCCCGACTTGCTGACGGTGAAGGTCGTCGATGGCGTGGCGACCGAGGTCGAGCCGAACTTCTGCGCCGCCGAAGTTCACCCGGGCGGCGGCAAGGTGTGCGTGAAGGCGTACGGGCTGGTGCAGAAGACGTACAACCCGCACCGTGTGCTGACGCCGATGAAGCGCAGCAATCCGAAGAAGGGCCGCGACCAGGATCCGGGCTTCGTGCCGATCTCGTGGGACGAGGCGCTCGATCTCGTCGCCGGCAAGCTCAACGCGGTGCGCGCCGCCGGCCTGACCGACGAATCGGGCTATCCGCGGCTCGCGGTAAGCCTCGGCGGCGCCGGCACGCCGCAGTCGTACATGGGCACGTTCTCCGCTTTCCTCGGCGCCTGGGGGCCCGTCGACATGGGCTTCGGCTCGGGCCAGGGCGTCAAGTGCTACCACTCGGAGCACCTGTACGGCGAGTTCTGGCATCGCGCGTTCACCGTGTCGCCCGACACGCCGCTTTGCGACTACCTCATCTCCTGCGGCGCCAACGTCGAGGCCTCGGGCGGGGTCGTCGGCGTCTGGCGCCACGCCAACGCGCGGGTGCGCGGGATGAAGCGGGTCCAGGTCGAGCCGCATCTGTCGGTCACAGGCGCGTGCTCCGCGGAGTGGGTGCCGATCAGGCCGAAAACGGATGCCGCGTTCCTGTACGCGCTCGTCCACGTGCTGCTGCACGAGATCCCGCGCGCGCGGCTCGACGTCGCCTTCCTCGGGCGGCACACCGCGTCGCCCTATCTGGTCGGCCCCGGCGGGTATTACCTGCGCGACCGGGCCACGCGGAAGCCGCTGGTCTGGGACAGCGCGCGCGGCGCAGCGGTGCCGCACGACACGCCAGACATCGTCGAAGCGATCGAAGGTCGCTTTGAGGCCGACGCCGTCGAGATCGGCCCCGACGGCGACGTGTTGGGTGACGGACAACTCGCGGGGGAAACGGGGCTCGGCCGGCTCGTCGCCCACATGGCACCGTATTCTCCGGAATGGGCAGAGCCGATCTGCGATGTTCCCGCGGCGACGATGCGCCGGATCGCCAACGAGTTCGTCGACCACGCGCACATCGGCGAGACGATCGAGATCGACGGCGTCCGCATGCCGTACCGCCCGGTGGCGGTGAGCCTCGGCAAGACGGTCAACAACGGCTGGGGCGGCTACGAATGCGTCTGGGCGCGCACGCTGCTGGCCGCACTCGTCGGCGGTCTCGAAGTGCCCGGCGGAACGCTCGGCACGACGGTCCGGTTGAATCGCCAGGTTCCTTCGCGCGTCGACAGCGTGCTGCCCGGTCCCGATGGCTTCATGGAATACCCGCTCAATCCGACGGACAAGGCGCACTGGTCGCCGAACCCGAACATCCGCAATGCGTACCGGACGATGGTCCCGCTCGCCGCTAACGGCCCGTGGAGCCAGGCGCTCGGGCCCACGCACTTCTCGTGGATGTTCCTGGACGAGACGCCCAAAGGGCTGCCGCGGGTCACGCTGCCGGACGTGTGGTTCGTGTATCGGACCAATCCCGCGATTTCGTTCTGGGACACCGCTGCACTCGGGCAGAAGATGGCGCGCTTCCCGTTCATGGTCGCCTTCGCCTACACGCACGACGAGACCAACCACTTCGCGGACCTCCTGCTGCCGGAGGCGACCGACCTCGAGAGCCTGCAGCTGATCCGCATCGGCGGCTCGAAATTCGTCGAGCAGTTCTGGCAGCGGCAGGGCTTCGCGCTGCGCCAGCCCGCGGTGGCCACGCAGGGCGAAGCGCGCGACTTTACGGCGATCGCCACCGCGCTCGCGCAACGCACGGGCCTGCTCGAGAAATACAACGGCGCGATCAACAAGGGCGCGGCCGGCGTGCCGCTCAAAGGCGAGCACTGGGACTGCGCGCTCGCGCCGGACCAGGCGCACGCGCCGGAGGTGATCTGGGACGCGGTCTGCCGCGCCGCGAGCGCCGAGCTGTCGGCCGGCAAGGAAGTCCACGACCTCGCGTGGTGGAAACAGAACGGGCTGGCGACGAAGCCCTTCTCGCAGGCCAAGTGGTACCTGTTCCCCACGCTCGCCGCGAAACGCCTGCGCTTCGAGCTGCCGTACCAGGAGCGCCTGCAGCGGATCGGCGTGGAGCTCGGGCGCAGGCTGCACGAGCACGACATGTTCTGGTGGGACAAGCAGCTGACGGAATACCAGGCCATGCCGATATGGAAGGATTTCGGAGCGCTGTGGACCGGCGCGCTGGTGAAGGCCGGCGGCACGCCGCAGGACTATCCGTTCTGGCTCCTCACCGCGCGCAGCATGCAGTACGCCTGGGGCGCCAATGTCGGCATGCAGCTCATCAAGGAGGTGGCCGACAACATCAAGGGCCATCGCGGCGTGATCATCAACACGCAGCGCGCCCTCGAGCTTGGCATCGGCGACGGCGAGTCCGTAGAGATCGCCACGCCGCAGCACCGCGTTCGCGGCCGCGCCGTGCTGCGGCAGGGCATCCGCCCGGACACGCTGCTCCTGCTCGGCCAGTTCGACCACTGGGCGACGCCGTTCACGAAGGATTTCGGCATGCCCAGCATGAATTCGCTGACGGAGATGTCGATGGACCTGACCGACGCGACCGGATCGAGCGCCGACGTCGTGCGCGTGAGCATCAAGGCAACAAAGGCTGTGCAATGAGCGCCGCCGGGCCGTCCCAAGGCGCGAATTGCGCCCCCTCGGGGGGCAGCGCAGCGGCGCCAGCCGCAAGCGTGGGGGCACACCAGTGACCCGCTGGGCGATGGTCGCCGACCTGCGCCGCTGCGTCGGCTGCCAGACGTGCACCGCCGCGTGCCGGCACGCCAACGCGACCCCGCCCGGCGTCCAATGGCGCCGCGTGCTCGACATGGAGTTCGGCGTGTACCCGGACGTGCAGCGGGCCTTCGTGCCGGTCGGCTGCCAGCATTGCGACGACCCGCCGTGCCTGGACGTCTGCCCGACCCATGCGACGAAAAAGCGCGCCGACGGCATCGTCACTATCGACTACGACCAGTGCATTGGCTGCGCGTACTGCGCGGTCGCCTGTCCGTACCAGGCGCGCCACAAGACGATGCGCGCCGGATTCGCCTACGGCACGCCAATGGCCAACGAGACGAAGCGCCGCGACGACTCACGCCTGGCCGTGGCCACCAAGTGCACGTTCTGCGTCGAGCGCATCGACGACGGACTCGCGCAGGGGTTGCAGCCCGGGGTCGATCCCGAGGCGACACCCGCGTGCGTGAACGCCTGCATCACGCAGACGCTGCAGTTCGGCGACCTCGACGATCCCGCGAGCAACGTGTCGCGCCTCCTCGCCGGGAATCAGCATTTCCGGATGCACGAGGAGCTCGGCACCGGGCCCGGCTTCTATTACCTTTGGGATGCGAAGGAATCCTCGACATGACCTATCCCGCCGGCGGCTACCCGAACTACGGCCCGGAACCGTGGCCGCAGC
>CAYGYQ010000074.1:0-13866 GCA_964354035.1 uncultured Bordetella sp. | reverse complement strand
TAGACGGCCTTTCCGATTAGGCAAGCTCCGCGTTTTTACACACCCTCGGCCATCAGTTGACGTTGGCCAACGGCGGCTGGGCGTCGGCTTCAGACGGCAAAGGAGCCGGTCGCCGCCGTTGGGGTATGCGATCCATCAACCCGATAGCCGCCGCGGGAGTCCATTTCCTTGAGCAGACGCAGATCGCTATTGCAGCTCGATCTCCCCGGGACGCCACGTCTTGTCGAACCAAGGCTGGAGCGGGCCATACAAGCGCAGGAGCGTGTTCCAGCCCTTGCCGGGAACGGTCTGCACCCAGTTGTTCTCCTTGCCCTTCGGCGCGACCGGTCCGAAGTACACGTCCACCGAACTATCGGGGTTGACCACGAGCGCTTTGGTCTGACTGCTAACGGCTGGCCACTGCTGGTCTGTCTGGAGCATCGAGCGAGTCTGGTTGTCGTAGAGGATCACCGACCAGAAATTCGCGACTGGAATGTTCGGCGGTAGGTGCAGCCGGTAGGTCTTGCCTCCATCGAGCGGCTGGCCCTTGGAATCGACGAATGCCGCCATGTATTGCGACCCCTGTCCAACCGTCCTCGAATCCATGGCCGGCGTCACGCCGGTGGCGTAGAAGAAGAACCCCGCGTACGCGTCGAGAATGCGCGCACCGTTCTCCTCGAACCGGTAGCCGCCGACAAATCCAAGGCGCCATGCGCTCTTCGTGTCCGGATAGTAAAACCCCTCGGGCGTACGCCAGCGGTACATGATGGCACGGGCCGTCGCATCGCCCACCAGCGCCGCTTCGGTGAGGATCTTCTTCATGCGCGCGTCGGGATTGAAGGGCTTGCCCTTCTGGATGCCGATGGAGGCCCACAGCCCCAGCGTCGTCGGATCGACCGACTCGGTCGGCTCTTCCTGCACCACCTGGTTGAGGTACTCCCAGAACGGATAGTCGGCCGGACCGACCGTGTTGAAATCCCGCCCGGAAACGTCGACGAAATTCAGCTTCGGCGGATTGCCGGCCTGCGACAGCGGGTAGATCTTCGTGTATTTCTTGACGCGATCCACGCCCGGCTTCGGGTCGCCGTTCTCCAGGAACGTGCGCCACGCGATCCAGTTGCTGTATGTCGCCGACCGCGCTACGAAGTAGCCGGCCGGGACCTTGCCTTTGTAGCCGGGCGGAAGAATCAGATACTTGCCGCCCTTGCCCTTGTCCGGTCCCACCATCCCGATGTCGACGACAAAGCGATACCACATGTCGTCGAGCAGCCCGAGGACGTTCGGCGGCACCTCGACGACCAGAGGGCCGTTGCGCAGGTCTAGCCAGAACCATGTGTACGGCGTGTTGTTGTTCGGCGTCAGGAAGACGGACCGCGCGTTCATCATGGTCTCGAAGATCGGCACGGTCGTGTTGGCCGGACCCACCTCCAGGACGCCTTTGCGGTTCGCCAGCTGATTGACCGGTGGCAGTGCCAGCAGGTAAGCCTGCACTGCACGCTGAAAGTCGAGGTTGTCGTAGAGCTTCTCGACCGACGCGTCGTCGGGGAATCCGTCGAAGAATTTCAGCGTACCGAGTCGGGTGTCCACTTGGTCCGGAATCGCGATGCCATCCGGGATCGTCGTCGTCATCTTGAATTTGGCGCCCGGCATCTGCCCAAAGGCGAATGCCGCAAAGGCAAACAAGACTGCGGCAAGGGTGGCCCTACTAGTGCTCTTCGTGTTTGCGATGGTCATTGCAATCTCCTCAACCGGCTTGCCCTGAGAGAAGCTCAACGCGTCTTCCACGTCAGCGACGAGCATTATGTCACCCGGCAGGGAGATGCTCCTTGCGACCGATCAGAAACGTGCTCCAACGGCACTACGAGGTGATGGGACTGATCGGGGAGCACGAACGTCCGCTGCCGTTGGCCGGTAGGTCCTGGTGATGGGCAGGCCACCAAATGACTGCTCCTGCGGCATTGCTGCCGTGGCCAGCGCAAAGGTCGACGACAGCAACGGGTCGAACGCGCCAGTTCGTCCAACGACAGCGACCGGCTCCTTGCCGTCTGAAGCGGTCGGCCAGTTGGCGTCGGCCAGCGACGACTGACGGCCCGATCGCTGCCCGTCAAGGTCCGAGGCTATCGAACACTTTCTGCAGGATCAAATCGTGGTTAAGACCGCTAGCCTCGCGTCGTTGTCCGCTGTCCTCGTCGAGTAGCCGAGACGGTTGCCTTTCTGCCGTCGATCGTCGTCAAGGCATTCATAACTTCGCGCAAAGTGAGCAAAGTCCCTGAAGATCTCAGCGCGCTGAGGTGCCTCAAGGGGCGGCGCTCAGGCGTTCCCGACGTCGACGAAGGCGTCCATCACGAGTTGCGGGTCCTGCAGCAGCTTCTGCTTCCATGCGCCAAGCTTGCGGCGCGTCTGGATCAACCCGCGGATCGCACCTACGCTCCGGTTCGGGCCAATGCTGATTGCTCCGACCAGGATGTCGCCGTCGAAGCACAAGCGCGTGTAGAGAAACCCCTCCTCGTTGACGTGTTCGACGTTTTCGCCGCCCTCGACTCCCTGCCACAGCCCGAACGTCTCTGAAATCAACCCAACCGTATCGAGCACGTTCATGCTGAGACTCCCGCGATACGGCACGTCCTTGCCCGCCATGTTGATCGCGGCGATCCGGCCGTGTTCGGTGGCAGTGGGCTGCAGCGCATGGACGATCCATTCGCCCGTCGAGAAATCGCGACCCTGAGCGACGTCCCCCGCGGCATACACGTGCGGCACCGTCGTCTGCATGCGATCATTGATGACGACGCCCTGATCGATCTGGGCGCCCGTGCCTTCGAGGAAGGAAACGTTGGAGCGCACGCCCGTCGCGAGGATGATGAGATCCGCGTCGAGCACCTGCGTGTCCATTACCAGTCGCGGACCCGGTTCAATGCGTTCGATCCGTCCCTTGGTGATGACGTTGACGCCGTTGTTTTCCAGCCAGCGCTGCAGTATGCCGCTGCCAACCGGTGTCATCATCGAGCGAAGAATTTGGCCCGAGCGCCCGGCGATGACCGACAGATGCGCGCCGCTTTCGACGAGCGACTTCATGCAGACGCCGGCGACGAAGCCCGCGCCCACCATGACGACCCTCGCGTGCGGCTTGAGCTTGGCGGCGATCGCACGCGCATCATCGAGTGTCCAGCAGGTGACGACTCCGTCGAGGTCGGTGCCGCTGATTGGCGGCAGCGTCGGCGATGAGCCCGTTGCCACCAGCAAGCGGTCGTACTCGAGTCGCGAACCGTCATCGAGATCGACAGTGCCGCCGTCGGCACCGGCGTGCACCTGCACCGCCTTGTTGTTGAGATAACGGATGCCGAGGTTTTCGAAATGGCCGACCGCCTTGCGCTGACGTGCGCCTTCCTCGGTGATGCGCCCGGACAGGATGTACGGGATCGCCATGCGAGCGTACGGCTCGCCGCGTTCGCCGCTGACCAGCGTGATCGACGCGTCCGGGTCCTCCTCGCGCAGTGTTTCGGCGGCTCTCACACCGGCGGGTCCGGCGCCAATGAGCACGTATTTCATTTCCGCTGGCTCCTTCCTTCTGTCGCCCATCGCGGCACTCACTTTATCCCAAGCAAGCACGAAAACAAACCGGAAAAGCACGAGTAACGCGGAAGGGTGTTCAAAACTGAACTTTCGACGCGCGAGCACCGGAGGCGCGTCGTTCTTGCTATGCTGTCGCGGGGCATCGCCCGACGCCGCCCTAATCCGAAAAGGCCCTCATTCGTGTCCCCAACCCCGCTGCCTGCCGACGTCGACGCCGTCATGGCGCTGCTCGATCGGCACGACTATCTCGCCGATCGCCGGCTCACGACGAGCGTGTTCCTTGCGCTCAGGATGGGACGCCCGTTGTTCCTGGAGGGCGAGGCGGGTGTGGGCAAGACCGAGATCGCCAAGGTGCTGGCGACGGCTCTCGGCAAGCGGCTGGTGCGGCTGCAGTGCTACGAGGGCCTCGACGTGGCGTCGGCCGTCTACGAATGGAACTATCCGCGCCAGATGATCGAGATCCGGCTCGCGGAGTCGGCCGGGCAGCAGGATCGCGAAGCGCTGGCGCACGACATCTTCACCCCGCGCTTTCTGCTCAAGCGCCCGATCCTCGAGGCGCTTGCGCCGGAGGACGGGGTGCCGCCGGTGCTGCTGATCGACGAGCTCGACCGCGCGGACGAGCCGTTCGAGGCGTATCTGCTCGAGGTCCTCGCTGATTTTCAGGTCACCATTCCGGAGCTGGGTGCGATCGTCGCGGCGGCGCCGCCGATCGTCGTCATCACTTCGAACCGCACCCGCGAGATCCACGACGCGATCAAGCGCCGGTGCCTCTACCAGTGGCTGGGCTACCCGGATGCGGAGCGCGAGCTCGCGATCGTGCGCCGTAAATGCCCGGGTGTGCCGGAGGCGCTGGCGCGCGCGATCGTCGCCTTCACGCAGCGCGTGCGTGCGCTGGATCTCTTCAAGGCGCCGGGAATCGCCGAGACGCTGGACTGGGCGGAGGCGTTGACCCTGCTGGACCGGGTCGCGCTCGATCCGCAGGCCATTGCCGACACCGCGGGCGTGCTGCTCAAATATCAGGACGACATCGGCACGCTGGGGCCGGAGGTCGTGGCGAGGCTCCTCGACGACGCGCGCGCCGCGGGTCAAGCGTGACCGAGCGTCCGTGCGCCGAAACGATGCCGCCGGCCGGTGCCGTTGGGGTCGCCCCGTCGGGCCGCGTTGCCGAGAACATCGTCCACTTCGTGCGCGTGCTGCGAGCGGCGGGCTTGCCGGTCGGCACCGCGCACACGCTCGCCGCGCAGGACGCGGCCGTGGCCGTCGGCATCGCCGAGCGGGAGGACTTCCGCGCCGCGCTCGCCGCGGTCCTCGTCTCGCGCTACGAGCACCTGCCGGTGTTCGAGCAGGCGTTCGACCTCTTCTGGCAGGATCCGCGCCTGCTGCAGCGCGTGCTGGCGTCGTTCGCGCCCGCGGGCGAGGTTGCGGGCGAACGCGATCCGGAGCAGGAAATCGCCGCGCGCATTGCCCAGGCGATGCTGCCGGCCCCGTCGCTGCCGGAGCGAAAGGCGGCAGGCGGGTCCGACCACGAACCGGCGTTCACGTTCTCGCCGCGCGAAGTGCTGCAGCACCGCGATTTCGAGACGATGACCGCCGACGAGCTCGCGGCGGTGAAGACGAGGCTCGGCGCGCTCCGCCTGCCGCTGCCGGAACTGCCGACGCGCCGCACAGCCGCGGCCGCGCGCGGGCAGCGCGTCGATTTGCGCGCAACGTTGCGCCGGGCCACCGGCGCGGCGGGCGCATTGTCGCCGTTGCGCTGGCGCAGGCGCGGACGGCGCACGCCGCCGCTCGTCATCCTGTGCGACATCTCCGGCTCGATGGACCGCTATGCGCGGATGCTGCTCCATTTCCTGCATGCGATCACCAGTGATCGCGACCGCATCCACGTGCTGCTGTTCGGAACGCGGCTCACGAACATCACCCGTCATCTGCGGCATCGCGACGTCGACGTGGCGCTCGCCCGCGTGCGCGGCGCCGTGCCGGATTGGGCCGGCGGCACGCGGATCGGCGCCTGCCTCGACGAGTTCAATCGGCGGTGGTCGCGGCGGCTCCTCGGCCAGAATGCGGTCGTGCTGCTGATCAGCGACGGCTTGGACGCCGAGGTGGGCGACGGGCTCGGCGCGCAGATGGAACGGCTGCACAATTCGTGCCGGCGGCTCGTATGGCTCAATCCGCTGCTGCGCTATGAAGGGTTCGAGCCGCGTCCGGCCGGCATCCGGGCCATGCTCCCCCACGTCGACGAATTCCTGCCGGTGCATAATCTCGACAGCCTGGTGCAACTCGCGCGGGCGCTCGAGGCTCCCGCCGCGCGCGGCGGGGTGGCGCGGCGCCGGGGGCAGGCGCCCGGCGCGCGCGGGAAGGAGCGGGAGGCGTCATGGACAGCGTCGACCTGGAAGTACTGAAGCGCAGTGCGGACTGGCTCGACGCCGGGCGTCGGGTGCTGCTGGTCACGGTCGTCAGGACCTGGGGCAGCTCGCCGCGTCCGCCGGGAGCGATGCTGGCGGTGCGCGACGACGGGCTCGTCGCAGGCTCGGTTTCGGGCGGCTGCGTCGAGGACGACATCGTCGGGCGCATTCGCGCCGACGGAATCACGGCGACGAAGTGCGACGTCGTCACCTACGGCGTGTCCGCCGACGAGGCGCGCCGCTTCGGACTGCCCTGCGGCGGCACGATCCAGCTCGTCGTCGAGCCGTTGACGCGGGAATCGGGAATTCGCGCGCTCGTCGGCGAGATCGAGGCGCGGCGGCTCGTGGCGCGCCGGCTTGACCTTGCGACCGGCGTCGCGACGCTGGTCCGGGCCGGCGCGGCGGACGGCCTCGCCTTCGACGGCAAGGTGCTGACCACGATTCACGGCCCGCGCTACCGGATGCTCGTGATCGGCGCGTCGCAGCTGTCGAAGTATCTGGCGCAGATGGCGCTCGGCCTCGACTACCAGGTCACGATCTGCGATCCCCGTTCCGAGTATGGGGCAAGCTGGGACATCGCCGGCGCGCCGCTGGTGACAACGATGCCGGACGATACCGTCGTCGCGATGCGGCCCGACGAGCGCTGCGCCGTCATCGCCCTGACGCATGACCCCAAGCTCGACGACATGGCGTTGCTCGAGGCGTTGAAGTCGCCGGCGTTCTACGTTGGCGCGCTCGGCTCGCGGGCAAACGACGCGAAGCGGCGGCTGCGGCTGAAGGAGCTCGAACTTTCGGACGCCGAGATCGCGCGGCTGCACGGGCCGATCGGCCTCTACATCGGCAGCCGCACGCCGCCGGAGATCGCGGTCTCGATACTGGCCGAGGTCACCGCGGTGAAGAACGGCGTCGCCTTGCCGGCCGGAGCGACGATCGCCGCCGCCAAGCGCGACCGCGAGCCGTCTGCCGCGTGCACGACGTCGTAGGAACCGCGATCGACGTCCTGCGTGTCCAACGCAGGTCTGTTTCCCCACCCGCGCGCCGCGCGTGGTGTTGCGCTCACCGTGGTGCCGGAGTGCGCGCAGGCGAAGCCGTGAGCGCCTGCCAGCGGGCGAGATCGGACGGTGCGTCGACATCCCAGAGTGTCGGCAGCTCGTACCAGCTTGCGTCTGCCGCCCGCAGTTTCGCGCGCGTCGCGGCCATGGTTTCCGCCGAGCTCCACGGGATGCCCGAAAAGACGTCGACCGGGCGCGAGAGGCCGACCAGCACGTAGCCGCCGTCCTCGGCGGGGCCGAACACCGCCACGTGCTCGTCAAGGGCGGCGACGGCGTGGGCAAGATAGGAAATGTCGAACGCCGGGCAGTCGGTGCCGATCAGAATGGCCCGGCACCCCCCGGCGATGCCTTCGTGCAGCGCATTGCGCATTTTCGCGCCGAGGTCGGCCCCGGTTTGCGCCTTCAGCTCGACGTCGTACCGCTCGCGCCACGCCTTGAACGCCGGCGCATCGACATCGGGCGCGCACCAGAGCTCGACGCGATCGACGATGCCGCCCGCGCGCGCGGCGACTGCGGTCGCAAGCGTGCGTTCGACCAGCCGGACATAGTGCGCGGCGGCTTCGTCGGCGCCAATGGCGTCCGCGAGCCGCGTCTTGACGCTTCCGGGGACCGGGTTCTTGGCGAAGACCTGCAGGGTCACCGGCGATGGCGCGCGCCCGGCTCCGTATTCGACCGCGAGATCCGCCGGGCTCGCGCCACGCCAGTACGCGAAACGCCACCGCCACATCGCCATGACGGTCTGCCACGGCCCGTGCCGCTCCCAGCGCCGCGCCGAGGTGACGACCCGCTGCCGGAGGCAAAGCGGCGAGCCGGCGGCGCGCTTCAGGCGCCGCGAAATCTCGATGTCCTCCATCAGCGGCTGGTCGGGGTATCCGCCGACCTCCCGGAACAGCGCGCGCTCGACGAAAACCGCCTGGTCACCGGTGGCGATGCCCGTGGTGCGCGAGCGCAGGTTCATTAGCGCCTCGACGCAGCGGAGCGCCCTCGCGCGTCCGGCGATGGCCACGTCGAAGCGCCCCCAGCGACGGCCCGATCGGCCCAGCTCGCGCAACAGTGTCGCGACGCTGTCGGCAGGCAGCCGCGAATCGGCGTGCAGGAAGAGCAGGACGTCGCCTGCGGCCGCAGCAGCGCCGGCGTTCATCTGCCGTGCGCGGCCTCTTGCCGCAACGCAGACGTGGTCCGCGTAGGGTGTAGCCAGCGCGACGGTCGCGTCGCCGCTTCCGCCATCGACCACGATGACCTCGTGGCCGGCGGCACGCGATGGCTGCAGCGCGACGAGTGTGCCGACGATCGCGCGCGCCTCATTCAACGCCGGAACGATGATCGAAACGCGCACGAATGCCGGGCCGGACCGTGCCTTCGCGCCGGGGTCCGGAAGACCGGGACCCATCCCGACAACGTCGCGAGCAGCGGTTTCCAGGATGGGGTCTAGACCAGCGCGCCGCCGCAGCTCGATCCCTGTCCCGCCGTGCAGCCATAGCAATGATCCGCCACCGCGACCGGCGCGCCGTCGAGCGTCATCGCCATGAGATCGGTGACGTGGCGCCGCGGCTTGCCGGCGACGATCATCGGAATGCCCAGCATCTGATTGAAATCGCAGTCATGGAGGTAGCCGCGGTAGTCGACCGAGACCAGCGACCGGCACATGACGCCGTCGAGGTTGTCCCGATGGTGCGCGCCGCGCAGCAGGCGCATGTAGTCGGCGAACTTGCCCTGCGAAATCAGCGTCGAGCCGAACCGTGCGATCGGCATGTTGGCGAGCGTGTAGAGACGATCGAACTCGATGCCGAAATGCGCCGCGAGCTCGTGCTTGTAGGTCGCCTCGAGCCGATCCTGCGCCGGCGGCAGGCTGGGCCCCAGCGGGTTGTAGACGAGGTTGAGCACGAGGCCGGTAGCGGGACGGCCGTAGCCGAGCGCGTTGAGCTTCTGCAGCGCGAGAATCGACGACTCGAACACGTGGTCGCCGCGCTGCCGGTCGACGTTGTCCTTGGTGTAGCACGGCAGCGAGGCGATGATCTCGACGCGTTCATGGGCGAGGAAGTCGGCGAGATCCTCGAAGCCGGGCTCGTTGATGATCGTCAGATTGCAGCGGTCGATCACGCGCGCGCCCGCGGCACGCGCGCTGCGAACGAGGTGCCGGAAATGCGGGTTGAGCTCCGGCGCGCCCCCGGTGATGTCGAGGGTGCCGATGCCCCGCGCCGACAGCACGGCGAGAATCTGGTCGATTGTCTCCCGCGCCATCATCTCCTTGCGGTCGGGGCTCGCGTTGACGTGGCAATGGAGGCAGGCCTGGTTGCACCTGTAGCCGAGGTTGACCTGCAGCGTATCGAGCGCGCGGCGTGTCACAGGCGGAAAGTCGGTCGCCTTGAGCAGGGGAAGGGTCGCGTGCATGGTTTGAACAGATCCTAGGTTTGATTGCAGGCGAAGAATAGGGCCGCGGCGGCGCAGTCGCTACGGGGACCACAGCAAAGCGCGATGGCATCGGCGATTTCAACGCGGCCAATCATGCCTTGGCCGCTCGCGCTGCGCGGAACTTCTTGACGAACACGGGCGTCAGCGCAAAGAGCCCCAGCAGCACCAAGGCGCCGATGGTCTCGGTGGAGACGAGACCCGACAGCGAATCGATGCGGCCGAGCGTCTGGCCGAGATTCACGTAGACGAAGGTCCCCGGGATGATGCCGATGAAGGTTGCCGCCACATAGGTGCGCAGGCTGATCTTCGTGAATGCCGGGGCGAGATTGACCAGAAAGAACGGAAAGAGCGGGACGAGGCGCAGGAAGAGCAGGTAATGGAAGGCATTCTCGGCGAAACCCGCGCTGATCTTCTCGCCGAGCGCGCCCATGCGCCTGCGCGCGGCGTCGGCGAACAGGTACCGGGCGGCCAGGAACACCAGTGTGGCGCCGAGTGTTGCCGCCAGCACTGCGAGCACGGTGCCCACCCAGCGGCCGAAAAGGAAGCCCATGGTCAGCGACAGCACGAGCCCCCCGGGCAGGCTGAACGCAACGGCGCCGGCGTAGCCAAGGAACGCGATCGCGAGCGCCAGGACGAAGTGGGCTTCGGCGAATGCGAGCAGCGCATCGCGATTCGCCTTGACGGCTTCGAGGCTTAGATAGCGCTGCCCGTCCAGCGCGAAGAACGCGACGATGACGACCACGAAGGCGGCGAAGATCGCGATCTTGCCGCCGTGGCCGCGCGCGGTCTCCGGCCCCGGCTCGGGTGCCGCACTCATGCGCGCGTTCCCCTGAGGCGGAAGATCCGCTGGATCCAGGTCTTCGCCGTCGTTGTGAGACCCTCCTTGAGGCGCTGGTCGGCGACGCGGCGGTTGATCTGCGCCAGCGTCGGGTACGCATGGATGACCCCGGTCAGGTCCTTGGCGTTCATCCCCTTCGACAACGCCAGCACGTATTCAGCGATCAGCTCGCCGGCGTGCGGCCCGACGATAGCGGCACCCAGCAGCCTGCCCTTCGGGTTGGTGACGATCTTGGCGAACCCCTCGGTCTCGCTCTCGGCGCGCGCACGATCGATCTCGTCGAAGGCGAACCGGTACACGCGGTGCGCGACACCGCGCACTCCCGCCTCGGTCTCGGAGAGTCCGACGCGCGCGAGTTCGGGGTCGGTGAACGTGCACCAGGGCACGACTGGCGAAGGCTTCGCCCACCACATCCGGAACAGCGCCTGGCGCAGCACGACGCCCGCGTGGTGCTCGGCGACGTGCGTGAACTGGTAGCCGCCGGCGGCGTCGCCGATGGCGTAGATGTTCGGGTTGGTCGTGCGCAGCCCGGCGTTGGCGACGATGCGGCCGCGCTCGAGCGCCACGCCGGCGGCATCCAGGCCGAGGTTGTCGACGTTGGCCGTGCGCCCGGCGGCCAGCAGCAGATGCGATCCCGCCAGCTCCGTCGGCGTTCCGTCGGCAAGGCGGAGGCTCACGCGCACTTCGCCCTTCCGACCGGTGACTCCCGCGATCGATGCGCCGAGGCGAAAGCGAACGCCCTCGGCCTCGAGCGCCGCGAAGACGACGGCGGCGAGGTCGGGATCCTCGCGCGGCAGGATCTGCGTCGCGATGTCGACGACGGTGACCTCGCTGCCGAGCCGGCGGAAAGCCTGCGCCATCTCGCTGCCGATCGGTCCGGCGCCGATGATGATGAGCGAGGGCACCGGCTCGCGCAGGTCGAACAGGGTTTCGTTAGTGAGGTAGGGCGTCGCATCGAGGCCGGGAATCTGCGGCACCCCGGGCCGCGAGCCGGTGGCGATGACGAAGGTCTTGGCGGTGAGCCGGCGGCCGTCGACCTCGAACGCATCCGCCCCCACGAACCGGCCGTTGCCGAAGATCACGTCGACGCCCAGTCCCCAAAAACGCTCGGGACTGTCGTGGGGCTCGATGCCCTTGATCACGCCGGCGACGCGCTCCATGACTCTGGCGAGCTCCGGCTGCGCAGCGGAGGGAGCCAGCGCCCAGCGGTCGGCGTGACGCATCGTGTGGGCGACGTGCGCCGACTTGAGGAGTGTCTTCGACGGCACGCAGCCATACCAAAGGCAGTCGCCGCCGAGCTTGTGCTTTTCGACGACGGCGACCTTGGCGCCAAGCGCGGCGCCGCCTGCGGCAACCACCAGCCCGCCGGCGCCGCCGCCGATCACCACCAGGTCGAATTCGGTTTTGGCCATTCTGTATCGTCGTGCCCGATGGGCGAATCTTACACAGATCGGGCCGGAGCCAGAGTGAACCCGCCGGGGACGGCGGTGGGTCAATGAAAATCGCGGGAGCGGGTCTGCAAGTCACCCAGCAGCGGGGAGAGGTCCGCGAGCCGCCCGGCGATCAGGTGAACGACCTGCCCCTCGCGCTCCACCTTGCCGAAGACCGCGAGCAGCTTCGCGCCGAGCAGCTCGCGGCGCTGGCGCTCGCCGACGTCGCGCCAGACGATCACGTTGGTGGCGCCGGTTTCGTCTTCGAGCGTGACAAAGACCACGCCGCTCGCGGTGTCGGGCCGCTGCCGGCCGATGACGATCCCGGCCGTGCGGATGATCCGGCCCTGCGGCGCCTCACCGATCTCGGCCGCCGTGACGAGCCGCCGCCGGGAGAGCCTGCCGCGCAAGAGGGCCAGCGGGTGCCGCCGCAGCGTCAGCGACAGGGTGCGGTAGTCGGCGACGATGTCCTGTCCTTCGGTCGGCGGCGCCAAGGCGGGATCCGCTTCGTCGAAAACGCTGCCCGCGAGCAATGCCGGCAGCCGTTCGATGCCGGCGACGTCCCACGCCGCGCCGTGCCGATGGCCGGCGAGCGCCGTCAGCGCGTCGGCCTCGGCCAGACAAGCGAGGTCGCGGCGGTCGAGCCGCGCGCGGTGCGCGAGATCGGCCACACTCGCGAACGGTTCCGCTTGCCGCGCCGCGACGATCCTTTGCGCACCGGCTGCCGAGAGTCCGGCGACGAGGCGGAGGCCAAGGCGCAGCGCGGGGGAACGCAGGGGCAGGACCGGGGACAGACCACATTTTCCATCACTCGCACCAGGGGATTGCGCGGCCTTCGCGAAAACGTGGTCTGTCCCCGATTCCAGCGTGCAGTCCCATTCGCTCATCGTCACGTCCGCGGGGCGCACGTCGACGCCGTGCCGGCGCGCGTCGGCCACGAGCTGCGACGGCCCGTAGAAGCCCATCGGCAGCGAGTTGAGCAGCGCGCCGCAGAACGCCGCGGGCTCGTAGCGCTTCAGCCACGCCGACACGTAGACGAGCAGGGCAAAGGAAGCCGAGTGCGACTCCGGAAAGCCGTACTCACCGAAGCCCAGGATCTGCTGGTAGATCTGCCGCGCGAACGTCTCGGCATAGCCGCGCGCGCCCATGCCGTCGATCAGCCGCTGCTCGAACTGCTCGAGGCCGCCCTTGCGCCGCCACGCCGCCATCGAGCGTCGCAGGTGGTCCGCCTCGCCCGGCGTGAATCCCGCCGCGACGATCGCGAGCTGCATCACCTGCTCCTGGAAGATCGGCACGCCGAGCGTGCGCGCGAGCACGCTCCGCACGGCGGCGCTCGGATAGGTGACGGGCTCCAGGCCCTGCCGGCGGCGCAGGTACGGATGCACCATCCCGCCCTGGATCGGGCCGGGCCGCACGATGGCGACCTCGATCACGAGATCGTAGAAGCACGCGGGCTTCAGCCGTGGCAGCATCGCCTGCTGCGCGCGCGATTCGATCTGGAACACACCGACGGTGTCGGCGCGCTGGCACATCGCGTAGACCTCGGGATCTTCGGCCGGGATGTCCTGGAGGGTCAGCGAAACTCGGGGCAGGGTCGAATTTCCATCCGCTGCGCGGCGAGCGTCAACCACTCGCCTGAAATTCGACCCTGGCCCCAGTTTCGACACCATGTCGAGGCAGCGCCTTATCGCCGACAGCATGCCGAGCGCCAGGCAGTCGACCTTCAAGAGGCCCAGCGCGTCGAGGTCGTCCTTGTCCCACTGGATCACGGTGCGCTTGGCCATCGCCGCGTTCTCGATCGGAACCATCCGCTCCAGCAGGTCGCGCGCGATGACAAACCCGCCGACGTGCTGCGACAGGTGGCGCGGGAAGCCCATCAGCTCGCCCGTCAGCGTGACGAGGCGGACGAACACCGGGTTGTCGGGCTCGAACCCCGCCTCGCGGACGCGGTCGGGCCTGACCTCGCGGCCGTCCCACCAGGCGAACATCCCGGCGAGCCGGTCGATCTGCGCGAGATCGAGGCCCAGCGCGCGGCCGACGTCGCGCACGGCGCTCTTCGGCCGGTAGGTGATGAGCGTCGCGGCGAGCGCCGCGCGGTCGCGGCCGTATTTCGCGTAGATGTACTGGATGACTTCCTCGCGCCGCTGGTGCTCGAAGTCGATATCGATGTCCGGCGGCTCGTT
>CAYGYQ010000073.1:8304-13874 GCA_964354035.1 uncultured Bordetella sp. | reverse complement strand
ACGAGATCCGGGACGTGCTCCGCCGGCGCTCGGACACGATCTACCATCCGGTCGGCACCTGCCGGATGGGGGTGGACGAATTGGCCGTCGTCGATCCGCAGTTGCGGGTGCATGGCATCGCGGGGCTGCGCGTCGTGGACGCGTCGGTCATGCCGACGCTGGTCGGTGGCAACACGAATGCGCCGACGATCATGATCGGCGAGCGGGCGAGCGATCTCATTCGCGGCGCGGCTTGACGGGCGCAGCGCTGCGCTGCGCGGTAGTATCGCGCCGACCATGAACGACTGGCGCAACCGGCCGGGTTACCGTCACGACGCAATCACGGTGCGCGTGATCTGGGTGGCGTTCGCGCTGTCGCTGCTCGTGCATGTCGCCGCGCTGTGGATGTCACCGCCGCTGATGCGCGCACTGACGCTTGATCCGGCCGCGCGTGCCGAGCCCGCGGCGGCGCTGGTGGCGCAGCTCGCCCCCCGCTCGGTCCCCAGGGAAATCACGCCGCCTGCGGCCCCGCCCTCACCGCCACCCCGGGCTTCGTCCCCACCGCGGCAACGCGCGACGAAGCTGCCTCCTGCTGCCCCCGCGCCATCCCCGCCTCCGCCCATCGCCAAGAGCGAGCCCGCGCCCCGCGTCCCGCCGGCGCCACCCGCGCCTGCGACGGAGACGCCATCGGCCGCAGCCCCGCCGGTCGCAACGGATCTGTCCGCGTTCATAGCGGCAAGACGACAAGCGCGCGGCGAACCGACGATCGCCGCGGCACAGGGCGGCGAACCCGAAGCGCCACCCGCCGAAAGCGAGAAGGAACGCCTCAACCGCATGGTCACGGCGAACCTCGGCTTGAACAAGGTGCCCACGTTCGGCGACGACCCGAAACGTGGCGGCGGCATGTTTCAGCTGCGGCGCCTGGGATCCGAGGATGCCGAGTTCTATTTCAACGGCTGGAATCAGGACATCGGCCGGGTGGCGAAGCAGCTGATCGAGGTGCGCCGGGGGGCGAACGCCGACATCCGTCTGGCGGTGGTGCGCAGGATCATCGAGATCATTCGCGCGCAGGAGCCCGGCGACTTCGTCTGGGTGTCGCGCCGGCTGGGCCGGCAGGTCGCGCTGTCGGCCCGCCCGGGTGACAACGCCGCGCTCGAGGATTTCATCATGCGCGACTTTTTCGGCGATGGGCGTTCGCCCTGATCGTGGCGCGCGCGAGGAGTAGTCCACCCCGCGTCGGATCGCCCATGTCCTCCACGCCACGCGATCACCAGCGGAACGACGGCAGCACGTGATCCGGCACCGTGCCCAGCTGCGTGAACAGCGCGGCGCAGCGCGCGGGATCGGGACTCGCGCCGAAGGCGACGCCGAGTGCCTCGCGGTGCACGCCGCTGGCAATGAGGATGCTCGCGAGGGCCGCACCGTCGGCGCCCAGCACGTCGTGCGGCAGCGAATCACCGATCGCGACGATCCGTTCCCGCGTGCACGTCAGTCGCCGCAGGCATGTCTGGTAGATGCGAGGCGAGGGCTTGCCGTGCGCGCGCACCACGCCGCCGAGTTCGGCATAGCGGACGGCGAGGAGTCCTGGCGCTTCGAGCAGCGTGCCCGCGGGTGTCACCTGCGCGAGATCGGGATTGCCGCACACCATCGGCAAGCCCCGCGCAGCGGCGCGGATCAGGACCGGCTCCCAGCCGCGGACCGACTGGCGCGGAGCATCGATGCTGAGCGCAAACAGGAACTCGGCCTGCTCCACGTCGGTGACGGCCTCGAGACCGAGTCCGTCGACCGCATGGCCATCGCGCTCGCGCGCGAGCACGAGGCAGCGCCTGCCCAGAGCGCGGTAGAACGGGTCGGCGGAGTTCAGGATGGCGTCGCGCGCATCGTCGCCTGCCGACACGACTTCGCCGAACAGCCCGCGGTCGATTCCCATGCGTACGATGAACCGGGCGTTTTCCTCGCCGCTGCGTCCGGAGTTCGACAGGATGACGACGGTCTTGCCGGCCGCCCGCAGACGCTCGAGGCAATGGACGACACCGGCGTAGGGCTGCACGCCGTCGTGCAGCACGCCCCATTGGTCGAGCAGCAGCGCGTCGTAGCGATCGATCACCTCCGCCATGCCCTGCAGGTGCTCGGTCGCCTTCACGAATGGCTAGCTGATGCGCGAGCGTACGGAAGCCGACAGCGCCTCGCTCAGCATGACGATCGCGAGGATGGCGATGAGAATGACGAGGACCTGCGACCACGCGAAAGTGTTGATCGACGCGTGGAGCAGCAGGCCGATCCCTCCCGCGCCGACGAAGCCCAGCACGCTGGATTCGCGCACGTTGATGTCCCAGCGATAGATCGTCGTGCCGAGCAGCACCGGCATGACCTGCGGCACGATGGCGACCCACCAGGTCTGCAGCGTGCCTGCCCCGGTCGCCGCCACGGCTTCGATCTGGCCGGCGTCGACCTCCTCGATCGACTCGGCGATGAGCTTGGCGATGAAGCCGACCGACCGCGCGGCGACGGCGAAGATGCCGGCGACCGCGCCGGGCCCGAAGATCGCCACGAACAGCAGGCCCCAGATCACGGTATTGATCGACCGCGATCCGACCAGGATGCTCCGTCCGATCGCCCAGGTGAGGCCGTTGGCCGTCGTGTTGCGCGCCGCCAGGAACGCCACCGGTATCGCCAGCACGATGGCGATCATCGTGCCCAGCGTCGCGATGTGAATCGTGTCGATCAGCGGCCGGGCGATCTGGGGCAGATAGGACCATCGCGGCGGCCACATGCGCACGGCGAGATCGGCGGCCTGTTCGTGCGCGTCGCGGAAATAGGACCATTCGATGTCGAGGGCCGACACCGACCAGACCGCGGCGACGGCCGATCCGGCGAGCCACAGCCAGGCGACGAGCATTTCGCGCGGCGTATGCCGGCGCCAGACATCGGGGTAGCTGCGCGTGGCTGCCGGACTCACCGGATCTTCCTCCGCGCCCAGTCGCTGAACCACTCGCCGAAGGCGACCATCGCCGCGATCGTCAGCAGGATTGCGCAGGCGAAGTCGAAGTCGTAGCGAGCGAACGCCGAAGAGAGCGTCGCTCCGATGCCACCCGCGCCCACGATGCCGAGCACCGTCGAATGCCGCAGATTGGCGTCGAGCCGGTAGATGAACACGCCGAGCGTGCGCACCACCACCTGCGGCGTCACCGCGTAGTAGACGACCTGCCCGAAGCTCGCCCCGGTGGCGCGCACGGCTTCGACCGGCCCCGGCTTCATGTTCTCGATGTCCTCGGCCAGCATCTTGGCGAGGAAGATCGCCGATGTGAACGCCAGCGTCAGCAGGCCCGCCACTGGCCCGAAGCCGAACAGCTTGACGCAGAAGATCGCGATCAGGATCTCGTGGAAAGTCCGCCCGACGACGATCACACCGCGCGCGGCGAGGTAGATCGGGCGCGGGGCGAGATTGCGCGCCGCACACAGGCCGAGCGGGATCGCCAGCACGATGCCCGCGAGGCTCGAAGCGATCGCCATCTGCACGCTCTCGGCCATGCCGCTGGCGAGGATGTGCCACTTGTTGCCGACGGCGGGCGGCATCATCCGGACGAAGAGGTCGAGCGCCCGCGGGAAGCCCCGGAGGACTCGGTCCCAGTTGACGTTGAGATCGCCGATGGCCCAGACGAGATACGCGGCGACGATCAGCCAGAAAGCCAGGCGCCGGCCCGGGCTGCCGAACACGCTCGGTGCCCGCCACTCGCGCGGGGGCGCGGCAAGGGCTGCAGCGCCTTCGATCATGGTTGCGCTGCGAGATCCGGGCGCTCGTCCTTCGTCGTGGCGGAACTGGCCGGGCGGGTGGCTCCCGGGGTGCCGGAGTCGCCGTCCGCATCTGGCTGCCCGCCGGCGAGCGTCCAGTCCTCCGCGCCGTAGATCAGCGTGAGCGCTTCGTCCGTCAATTCGGCCGGCGGGCCATCGAAGACGATGGCGCCGGCCTTGAAGCCGATGATGCGGTCGGCGAACGACCGGGCGAGCGCCACGTCATGCAGGTTGACCAGGGCCGGGGTGGAGCGCTCGTTCGCCAGTTCGCCGATCAGGCGCATGATCTGGCGCGATGTCTTCGGGTCGAGGCTCGCGGTCGGCTCGTCGACCAGCAGCAGATCGGGGCGTTGCATCAACGCCCGCGCAATGCCTACGCGCTGGCGCTGCCCGCCCGAGAGTGCGTCGGCGCGCTGGTTGTGATAGCCGTCGAGCCCGACCCGATCGAGCAACTCGAAGGCCGCGCGGATGTCCTCCGGGGGAAAACGATACCGCAGCGAGGCCATGAGGCTCACATAACCCAGCCGGCCGGACAGCACGTTCTGCATCACCGTCAGGCGCTCGACGAGGTTGAATTCCTGGAAGATCATGCCGATGCGCCGGCGCGCCGCGCGCAGGCCGCGCCGATCGAGCGCGACGATGTCCTGCCCGTGCAGCAGGATGCGCCCGGCCGTCGGCTCGACCAGCCGGTTGATGCAGCGAATGAAGGTGCTCTTGCCGGCGCCCGATGACCCGATGATCGCTACGACCTGGGGCCGGTCGATCGTCACGTTGACGCCGACCAGCGCGCGCTGGCCGGTCGGGTAGACCTTGTCGAGTCCCTCCACCGCGAGAAGGGGTGTCGCCGCGGGTACTCCCATCGGCGCTGCCGGAACGACCGCGGCCATGGCGCGCTATTCCCGCTTGAGCTTGGCGAGGTCGGCGGCGGTGTAGTTGGCGCCGGTCGCCTTCTGGATGTCGCGGATCGTCTTCCAGTCGTCGGCGTAGCTGATGCCGATGAACGCCTTGGAATCCTTGAATTCCTTCCCCAGCGTCGAAGCCTTGAAATCGAAACTGGTGAACGCCAGCCTGATCTTCGCCTGCAGCTCCGGGGTGAGATCGTGGGTGACACCGAAGGCCGTGCGCGGGAACGGCCGCGATTCGTAGACCACGCGGATGTCGTCCTTCTTGAACATGCCGCGCTCGCGCATGCGGTCGACGACGTTGTTCGCGACCGGCGCCGCGTCGTAGTCCTTGTTGACAACGCCCATGATCGAGTTGTCGTGCTTGCCCGAATACAGCACCTCGTAGTCGATGCCGGGCTTGATGCCCATGGCGGCGAACAGCACGCGCGGCGCGGTGTCGCCGGAATTCGACGCCGGCGAGACGTGGGCCACCCGCTTGCCCTTGAGGTCGGCCACGCTCCGGATCGGGCTGTCCTTGTAGGTGATGAGCTGCAGCGTGTAGCCGGTGGTGCCGTCCTCCTTTTCCATCGCGACCTGCGGAATGAAGCCGCCGAGGTTGACGGCGTACGGCGTCGCGCCGCTCGACACGCCGGCGATGTGCAGGCGCCCGGAACGCAGCGCCTCGACTTGCGCCGCGTAGGATTCGGCGGCGTACCAGCGCACCTTCTTGCCCGTGACCTTGGACAGATGCGCCATGAAACCGGCGAACACGTTCTCGTAGACCGCGGGATCCTCGACTGGCGTATACGAGAACACCAGCGTGTCGGGGTCCTTGAGGCGACTCTTGTCGGTGGGCGTGTCCGCCAGCAGATCCCCGTTGGCGTCGCAATAGCGCGTGTCGAGCTCGCCGTGGCT
>CAYGYQ010000073.1:0-8204 GCA_964354035.1 uncultured Bordetella sp. | reverse complement strand
CGTTCAATTTCAAGCGGTTACGACCAGGACTTGAGAGCGTCTGAAAAAAGGTGGCGCCCCGGCCGCCATGAGCATCCAATCATCGGTTCGCATTCGTCTCACCGGCAAGGCGTCAGCCGCCGCGGGGGGTCTGTGATGTCCATCACGTTTTGCCCCCGACTGTCGCTGGCCGCGAAGCTGCTGCCGAGACTGCGTGCGCATCTCGTTGCCGCCGCGTCGCGGCACCTGCTGCCGGATGGTTTTTCCTTCGACCTCCTGCCCATCGTCGACGACGGCGTTTTCGGCTACGAGTTGCTGCCGCAGCGGGAAACCCGCACCTACCTGACCCTGGGCTGCGACAGCGGCGGCCGACCGGTGCTGCGCCGGAGCCTCTACTGCGCCGAAGCCCCCAATGTGCTGCGCCTGGCCACGACCAACGGGCGCGCGCTCACGCAGTGCGAGCTCGACGCCTGGCATCGGATCCAGGCGCTCGATTTCACGTTTCCCGATTGGCCCTCCTTGGCGGACGCGACCTTTCGCGATTTTGCGGCGCTGTTTCCGGAAGGGCCGCGGCAGCCGGTCCGGTTCCACGACGGACGGCACGGCTGCCTGGACGAGGCCCTGGCCATGGCGCACTCGCTGCTCGCCACATGGGATCCGCGCATCGATTTCTGCGGCGTGCCCGACGAGGCGCAGTATGGCATTGCATTGACGGGCGCCAACGGCGAAACGGGGCAGCTGGCGGCGCGAACGGCAGGCCGCTGGACGTTGCGCTGGGACGCAGGTGGCAGCGCGGTCCGCGAGCAGTGGGACGCCTCCGCGTGGGACGCCGAGAATGGCGTTGCCTGGGCCCGTGCCGGGATGACGTCGGGTGTCGCTCCGTTCTCGCGCTTGCCGTTCGTGGTCGCCGATTCCGGCGTCGCCTCCCGGCAGACCTAGAGGCCCCGGCGGCGCGGCAGCGAACCGACGCCGCGTGAGGCGATGCCGCCGCGGCGGCTGCCGCAGTCAGGGTGCCGGGTCGACGGGCTTCGGCGCGCGTTCGCGCAGCATCTCTGCGCGAAACGGCGACAGCGCGGTGACCATCTGCGCGAACACCTTCGGCGTCGCGGCGATCACCTGGCCGCCGTGCAGGAAGTCGCTGTCGCCGGCGAGGTCGCCGATGAGACCTCCCGCCTCCTGAATGAGGAGGCTGCCGGCGGCAACGTCCCAGGCGTTGAGGCCGACTTCCCAGAAGCCGTCGTAGAAACCGGCCGCGACGTAGGCCAGATCGAGCGCGGCGGCACCGGGGCGGCGCAGCCCTGCCGTCTGCTCGATCATCGTCTTCATCATCTGCAGATAGGTGTCGAGGTAGCTTCCGTCACGGAACGGGAAGCCGGTGCCGATCAGGCAGTCGCGCAGGTGCTGCCGCCGCGAGACGCGGATGCGGCGGTCGTTCAGGAACGCCCCGCGCCCGCGCGTCGCGGTGAAGAGGTCGTTGCGCACCGGATCGTAGACCACGCCCTGCGTCACCACGCCGCGCTGCGCCAGCGCGATCGAAACGCAGTATTGCGGGAAGCCGTGCAGAAAATTGGTCGTGCCGTCGAGCGGGTCGATGATCCAGACGTTTTCCGCGTTGGCGTTGTCGCCTTTGGCGGTCCCTTCCTCTGCTAGAATCGCGTGGTCCGGGTAGCTCGCGAGCAGCGTCTCGACGATCGTGCGCTCGGCCTCGCGGTCCACTTCGCTGACAAAATCCTTCGGTCCTTTTGACGTGATCGTGAGCAGATCGATGTCGCGGGCGGCGCGATTGATGACGTTGCCGGCGCGGCGTGCCGCCTTCACGGCAATTCCGAGCATCGGGTGCATGGCCATATTGTCTTGCTGTCGCCAACGGCGACAGCCGCAATGAACGAAGACAACCATTGTAACCGCTCGCGGGCACCGGTCGCGACCCGGCAGCGCCCCGGAGACCTGATGGTGTCCCGCCTCGATCGCCTTCCAGCCGTCCGCATCGTGCTGGTCGCGCCCAGCCATCCCGGCAATGTCGGAGGCGCGGCGCGGGCGATGCACACGATGGGGCTCGCGCGGCTCGTGCTGGTGAACCCCAGGCGCCATCCCGATCCCGAGGCCATCGCGCTCGCCTCGGGCGCAACTGCCGTGCTCGGCGACGCCCGGGTCGTGACCACGCTCGACGCGGCACTCGCCGGTTGCGTGATGGCGGTGGGATTGTCGGCGCGGCCGCGCGAGTTCGCCGGGCGAGTGCTCGCCGTGCGGGAGGCGGCCGTCGAGGCGATCGGGCATGCCGCGCACGGCGATGTGGCGCTCGTGTTCGGCACCGAGATGTCGGGCCTGTCCAACGCCGAGCTCGCGCGCTGCGGCATCGTCGCCACGATTCCGGCGAATGCGAGCTATGCGTCGCTCAATCTCGCGGCGGCGGTGCAGGTGGTCGCGTACGAGTTGCGTCTCGCGGCTGCGGGCGGCGAGGTCTGGCGTGCGCCGCGTTTCGAGCCCGCGACCGTTGACGAGATCGAGGCCCTGTACGTGCACGGTACGGCCACGCTCACCGCGATGCGGTTCCTCGATCCGCGCCTGCCGAAGCGCCTGCTGCCGCGGCTGCGGCGTCTCTTCTCGCGCGCCGCACTCGAGAAGGAGGAGGTCAACATCCTGCGCGGCATCCTCGCCCGCATCGATCAATTGCTGGGGCGGTCCGATGGGTAGGCAATGCGTGCGCTGGCGGCGCCCGGTCGAATCGGGTCAGCCCAACGTACGCACGAGCCACAGCGACAGAAATGGGAAGAAGACCAGCAGCGTCACGCGGACGGCGTCGGAAATGAGAAAGGGGACGACGCCCCTGAACGTCTCCGCCATCGGCACATCGCGCGCGAGGCTGTTGATGATGTAGACGTTCATGCCCACCGGCGGCGTGATGAGGCCGATCTCGACAACCATCAGCGCGAGGATGCCGAACCAGATCGCCTTCTCTGTCGGGTTGAGGCCCCAGTAGTCGAGCCCCATGATGATGGGCAGGAAGATCGGAATCGTCAGCAGGATCATCGACAGGCTATCCATAAGGCAGCCCAGCACGATGTAGATCGCGATGATGGCGGCGAGCACGAGGAGCGGCGACAGACCGCTCTTCCCGACCCATTGCGCCATTTCGACGGGCATCTGGGTCAGCGCCAGAAAGACGTTGAGCAGGTCGGCGCCGAGCAGGATCAGGAAGATCATGCCTGTGGCCTCGGCCGTGCCGTACAGGCACTCCAGCAGGCCATCCCAGCGCATGCCACCCAGCCAGATGGCGAAGAACATGGCGCCGGCAGTGCCGACCGCCGCCGCTTCAGTCGGCGTGAAGATGCCGCCGTAGATGCCGCCGATGACCACCAGGAACAGCAGCAGCACGGGCCATACTTCCCGCAGCGCCGAAAAGCGCTCGCCCCAGCTGTGGTGTTCGCCGGCCGGTCCGGACCCGGGTTTCAGCCGCACATAGACGCCGATCGCGATCATGTAGCCAATCGCCGCGATGATGCCGGGCACGAATGCCGCCATGAAGAGCTTGGCGATGTTCTGCTCGGCGAGTATGGCGTAGACGACCAGCACGATCGACGGTGGAATCAGGATGCCGAGTGTGCCGCCGGCCGCCAGCGTGCCGGTCGCCAGAGCGGGCTCGTACTTCAGGCGGCGCAACTCCGGCAGCGCGACCTGGCCCATCGTCGCCGCAGTGGCCAGCGAACTGCCGCAGATGGCGCCGAATCCGGCGCAGGCGCCTACCGCCGCCATGGCGACGCCGCCGCGCCAGTGACCGATCACTGCGTTCGCCGCGTTGAACAGCGATTGCGACAGTCCGCCGCGACTCGCGAACTGACCCATCAGCAGGAACATCGGGATCACCGACAGGTCGTATACCGAGTAGCGCGAGTAAGCGACGGTCTTGAGGTAGTTCAGAAGCGGCGCCCAGCCGGTGAGCGTGACGTAGCCGGCGACCCCGGTCAGCAGCATCGCGATCCCGATGGGGACGCGTATCGCCAACAGCACGAGCATCGCGCCGAACATCAGGAAGCCGAACTCGACACCGGTCACGGGTGTGCCTCTGCGCTCGCCGCAGCGGCGCTATTCGGCATGGCGACCAAGCCAATGCCGCCAGGCAGTGTAGAAACCGGCGGCCGAGAAGAGCGCGAAGGAAGGCACCATCAGGGTCAAGGCCCACCACGTCGGGATTTCCAGGATCGTCGTCTGATCGTTCGCTTCCTTGAAGCTCAGCGCGCCCGCAGCAATCCGCCACGCGAATACGGCCGCCGCGACGGCGAGCAGCAGCGCGCCGAGCGTGTCGAGCGCGGCCCGGACGGACGGCCGCGAATGCGCGGTGAAGAAGTCCACCAGCACGTGACCGCCGCGCATCTGGCAGAACGGCAGGAAAGCGGCGACGGCGATGGCGCAGCCCAGTTGCACGAGTTCGTAGTCACCGGGCAAAGGCTTGTTCAGAACAGCGCGCCCGAAGATGCTGACCAGCGACATCAGCGTCATGGCGACAAGCACGAGCCCGCCGCCGAGGGCGAACGCACGACACAGTCGGAACAGCAGCACGCCGACCGGATCGGTAGGGGCGCGCTTGAGGACGAGCGGTTCGGACATTGGGGCACCCTTGGCGCTGCTCGCCATCCTGCCTCGCGGGAGCGAGTCCTGCTTCGAGCGGCCGGGCCGAGGGCTCATCGCGGTCGGCTTGGTGTCAACGCGGAAAAAAAGCATGGGCGCGATGCCACGCCCATGCGCGCGCAGACTGGCAACGCGTTACTTCTCGTACTTCCTGATCAGATCCTTCGCGGACTGCAGCAGCATCTTGCCATCCTGGCCCTTTGCCGCAACATCCTTGACCCAGTCGTCCGGCAGGCCGGCGGTGGCCTTCTGCCAGTTCTCGAGCTCGGAGGCGGGGATGACGTAAAACGTGTTGCCGCGATCCACGGCGACCTTGCGCGCGGGCGGCCCCGAAACATCCCACTGCGCGCCGATCGCCTTCGACAACGACGCGCCGGAGTTGGCATCGATCACCTTCTTGAGGTCCGCCGGCAGGCTGTCGTATTTCGCCTGGTTCATGGCGAAGATGAACACGGCAGTGTAAAGGGCGCGCGCCTTCGGGTCGGTCTCGCTCGAGAACTTCGTGAACTCGTGCGCCTTGATCGACGGAATCACTTCCCAGGGCAGGAGATAGCCGTCGACCACACCTTTCGACAGGGCGTCGCCCAACGCCGGCAGCGGCATCGCGACCGGTGTCGCGCCCAATGCGCCGAGCAGCTTGTTCGTCTGCCGCGTCGGCGCGCGCATCTTGAGGCCCTTGAAATCGGCCATCACCTTGATCTGCTTGTTGACCGTGTGGACGTAACCATTGTCATGCACGTGCACGGCAAGCGCCTTGATGCCCGGGAACTCCTTGTTGCCGAACTGGGTGTAGTAGTCCCACGCAGCCTGGCTCGTCGCTTCGGCGGAGGTGGACATGAACGGCAATTCGAACACCTCCATCATCGGGAAGCGCCCCGCCGTGTAGCCGGGCAATGTCCACACGATGTCGGCGACGCCGTCCTTGACCTGGTCGATCAGCTGCGGTGGCGCGCCGCCGAGCTGCATCGCGGGATAGATCTGGCATTTCATCCGGTTGTTCGACTCCTTGGCGATCTTGTCACACCAGGGGACGAGAATCGTCGAGGGTCCCATGGCCGTCGGCGCCCAGAAGTGGTGGACCTTCAGCGTGACTTCCTGCGCGATGGCGGGCACTGCGATCGCCATGGCGATGGCGACCGGAAGAAGCAAGCGGACTAGACGGGACATTTATCCTCCGGGGTGGACGCGCGCGCCGCGATGCGGCCGTTGTCCGTCACCGGACAGATGCGCGGCAATTCAAGTCGGCCGATATTAGCCATTTCGCCCCACGACGGCAAACAACGGTCGATTGCGCGATGTTTGCTCTTGATCAACGATCTTGCCGCCCCAATAGTTGAGTGCACCAGTCGGAAATGCGAAAATGCCCGGTATGTGGAGCCGCCTGCGCGAGGACATCGCCGTCGTGTTCGACCGGGATCCGGCCGCCCGGACCCGCTGGGAGGTATTGACTTGCTATCCCGGATTGCACGCGCTGCTCTGGCATCGAGCGGTGTCGCACCGGTTGTGGCGGTGGGGCCTGCGCTGGCTGGCGCGCTGGCTCGCCCATTGGGGACGCTGGCTTACCGGGATAGAAATCCATCCTGGGGCCACGATCGGGCGCCGCGTCTTCATCGACCACGGGATGGGCATCGTGATCGGCGAGACCGCCGAAATCGGCGACGACTGCACCCTGTACCACGGCGTGACGCTGGGTGGGACCTCATGGAAAGCGGGCAAGCGCCATCCGACGTTGGGCAGGGGTGTCGTCATCGGGGCGGGGGCCAAGGTGCTGGGACCGATTTTGGTGGGAGATGGCGCCAAGATAGGCTCAAATGCCGTCGTAGTACGCGACGTTCCTGCAGATTCGACGGCTGTGGGCATTCCCGCCCGGATCCTGGTCGGCGAGGAAGCGCTCCGGCGCGAAGACCATGCCGTCAAGATGGGTTTCTCGGCCTATGCCATTGCCTCGGACATGAACGACCCGATGGTCCAGGCGATCCATCGGTTGATCGACCATGCGGCGGAGACGGATGGCCGGCTGCAGGATCTGATCGGGCGCCTGAAACAGGGTGGGATCGACCTTGGTGATGCCGAGGCGACGGCCGCCGGTTTCGACCCGAAAAAGCTCAACCAGATGATTGACTGAACTTGCGGGTCTTTTAGTTGACCAAGTTAGTCGGGATTGCTAAAATTCATGTTTGGACCGATCTCGAATCCAACCAACGGCTGCCGCGCCCGGCATTGGCGCCGTTGCCAACGAACGAATCAACCACCCAAGGGTGACCGACCATGCGCCTCACCACCAAAGGACGATTCGCTGTCACGGCGATGATCGATGTCGCGATGCACGGCACGAAAGGCCCGGTCACGCTCGCCGGCGTGTCGCAGCGGCAGATGATTTCCCTGTCGTATCTCGAACAGCTCTTCGGCCGGCTCCGGCGACACGGTCTCGTTGAAAGCGTGCGCGGCCCCGGCGGCGGCTATCGCCTCGCGCGCGGTCCGGAGATGATTTCCGTCGCGGATGTCATCATCGCGGTCGACGAGCCGATCGATGCGACCCAATGCGGCGGGCGCGAGAGCTGCAAGGACGACGGCAAGCGCTGCATGACCCACGAGTTGTGGGCGAACCTGAACGCGCACATCTTCGGCTATCTGCGCTCGGTCACGCTGGCGGAGCTCGTCACCCAGCAGAGCAAGCCGGAGGTCACGTTGCTGCAGGACCAGCGGCCGCAGGGCGCTCCTCCGCGCGCGCCGGTGACCGCTGTCGTAGCCTAGGACGAAACGCTCCCGCGCATGGATACTTTGCGATGAAGACCCCGATCTACCTCGACTACTCGGCGACGACGCCGGTCGACCCGCGCGTCGCCCAGAAGATGATTCCCTACCTGACGGAGCACTTCGGCAATCCCGCCTCACGCTCGCACTCGTTCGGCTGGACCGCCGAGAAAGCGGTCGAGGAGGCGCGCGAGCAGGTCGCGGCGCTGGTGAACTGCGATCCGCGCGAGCTCGTCTGGACGTCGGGGGCAACGGAATCGATCAACCTCGCGTTGAAAGGCGCCGCCCACTTCTACAAGGACAAGGGGAAGCACGTCGTCACGGTTCGCACCGAGCACAAGGCCACGCTCGACACCGTGCGCGAGCTGGAGCGCGAAGGCTTCACGGCCACCTATCTCGACGTGCTGCCCGACGGCCTGCTCGACCTCGCGGCGTTCGAGCAGGCGCTGCGGCCGGACACGATCGTCGTGTCGGTGATGGCGGTCAACAACGAAATCGGCGTCGTGCAGGACATCGCGGCGATCGGCGAGATCTGCCGGGCGCGGGGCATCATCCTGCACGTGGATGCGGCGCAAGCCACGGGGAAGATCCCGGTCGACCTGGGAGCGCTCAAGGTCGACCTGATGTCGTTCTCGGCCCACAAGACGTATGGCCCCAAGGGCATGGGCGCGCTCTACGTGCGGCGCAAGCCGCGCGTGCGCATCGAGGCCCAGATGCACGGCGGGGGACACGAGCGCGGCATGCGCTCGGGCACGCTGCCCACGCATCAGATCGTAGGGATGGGTGAGGCGTTCCGGATCGCGAAGCTGGAGATGGCGACCGAGAACGAGCGGATCCGCATGCTG
>CAYGYQ010000072.1:0-14018 GCA_964354035.1 uncultured Bordetella sp. | reverse complement strand
CGTTCTCGATCAAGTTCGGCGAGATTTCGGCGCGCCTGGCCGACAACAAGTGCGGGCACATCACGGCGAGCGGTGCGGACGCCGTCGTGCTCGGCGATCTCGGCTGCATGCTGAACATCGAAGGCCGGCTGCGCCGGATCGGCGACGGCAGGACGCAGGTGCTGCACGTGGCCGAGGTGCTCGCGGGGGAGCGTCCGGCCTGACCGCGCAAGCGGCAGACGGACATCCGGGACCGGCCCATGCAAGTCGCATCGATGCACTTCAAGGAGCGCGCGCACGTCAAGCTCGCCGACGAGCGGCTGCAGGTCAGCCTCAAGAAGCTGCAGACCAAGTTCGTCGCCAAGCGGCGGGCCTCGCTGGTCGAGCTCGACGACTTCGAGGCGACGCGCGAGTCCGGCAAGGCGATCCGCAACCGCGCGCTCGAGAATCTCGATGTCTGGCTGGAGATCTTCGAGCAGAACGCGACGGCGCGCGGCGCGACGGTCCTGTTCGCCGAGACGCCCGCCGACATCAACTCGCTGGTGCTGGAGATCGCGGCGAAGCATCGCGTCGCGAAGATCATCAAGTCGAAATCGATGGTCTCGGAAGAGTCTGCGCTCGACCACGCGATCGAGGCGGCGGGATTGACCGTGGTCGAGACCGACCTCGGCGAGTACATCCTGCAGATCAACAACTACGAGGCGCCGTCGCACATCATCGGCCCCGCGCTGCACAAGTCGAAGGAGGAGGTGGCCGAGCTCTTCCACAAGGCCCACGGCACGCCGGTGAAGACGGGGATCGAGGAGCTTTGCCTGGAGGCCCGCGGTGTGCTCCGCCAGCACTACCTGACCGCCGACATGGGCATTTCCGGCGGCAATTTCTTCGTCGCCGAGAGCGGCTCGGTGGTGCTCGTCACCAACGAGGGCAACGCGACGCTGACGACGACGCTGCCCAAGGTCCACGTCGCGATCTCCGGCATCGAGAAGATCGTGCCGACGCTGGAGGACGTCGCGACGCTGATGCGCCTGCTGCCGCGCTCGGCGACCGGGCAGTCGATCTCCAACTACGTCGACGTCCTGACCGGCCCGAAGGGCGCGGGCGAGTTCCACGGCGCCGAGCACATGTATTTCATCGTCGTCGACGGCGGACGCACCGTGGTCCTCGGCAGCGACGTGCGCGACGCGCTGCGCTGCATCCGCTGCGGCGCCTGCATGAACCACTGCCCCGTCTACCAGAATGTCGGCGGGCACGCGTACGGCTGGGTGTACCCGGGGCCGATCGGCTCGATCCTGACGCCGATGTACGTCGGCCTGGACAAGGCGCAGGACCTGCCGGCGGCGTCGACGCTGTGCAACCAGTGCGGCGTCGTGTGCCCGGTGAAGATCCCGCTGCCCGACCTGCAGCGCAAGCTGCGCGAGCACGCGTTCGAGGGCGGGCTGCGGCCGTGGCCCGAGCGGATCGGGCTCGCGCTCTGGTCGTGGGTGGCGCAGCGCCCGGCGCTCTATGCGCTGGGGACGAGGATCGGCGTGCGCATCCTGAGGGCGATGGGAGGCCGCGCCGGGCTCATCCACCGGTTGCCGCTCGCGGGCGGCTGGACCGGCGGGCGTGACCTGCCGGCGCCGGCGGGACGAACGTTTCGCGATCTGTACCGCGAACGCGCGGAGGCGCGCAAATGAACGCGCCGAACGACGCGGTACAGACCGCCGCCAAGCTTTCGCGCCGCGCCGAGTCGCTGGGTACCGAGAACGCTTTCGTCGTGCTGGCCGAAGTCAACGCGCTCGTCCGGCAGGGCAAGGACATCGTTTCGTTCTGCATCGGGCAACCCGATTTTCCGACGCCTGCGAATATCCGCAAGGCGGGGATCGCCGCGATCGAGAACGGCAGGCACGGTTATACGCCGTCGGCCGGCATCGACGAGCTGCGCGCGGCCGCGGCCCGGGACCTCGGCGCGCGGCGCGGCCTCGAATTCCTGCCGGAGGATGTCGTCGTCGGCGCCGGGGCCAAGCCGTTCATCGCGTACACGATCGCGTCGGTCACCGATTACGGCGCCGGCGACGAGGTCATCTATCCGGTGCCCGGCTTTCCGATCTATGAGTCGCAGATCCTCGCCAATGGTGCCGTGCCGGTGCCGATCCACCTGCGCGAGGCCCGCGACTTCGCGTTCGATCCGGCGGAGCTCGCAGCCAAGATCACGCCGCAGACGAAGCTGCTGATCATCAACACGCCGCACAACCCCACCGGCGGCATGCTCGATGCCGCCGATCTCGATGCGGTCGCCGAGATCCTCGCGCGGCATCCGCAGGTCTGGGTGTTCGCCGACGAAGTCTATTCGCGCCTTGCCTACGCTGGCGCGTTCGAATCTCTGGCGAGCCGGCCGGGGATGCAGGCGCGCACGATCGTCTCCGACGGCGCGTCGAAGACCTGGGCGATGACCGGCTGGCGCATCGGCTACGTCGCCAACCGGGCACTGGCGCCGACGTTCACGCGCTGGATCACGAACACCGATTCCTGCGCGTCGCAGATCTCGCAGTGGGCGGCGCTCGAGGCGATCACGGGTCCGCAGGATGCCGCCGACGCGATGCGCGCGAGCTTCCTCGAGCGGCGCGACCTCATCGTCGGACTGCTCAACAAGGTGCCCGGCGTCGCCTGCCGGACTCCCGGCGGTGCGTTCTACGCGTGGCCGAACGTCACCGAAGCCTGCCGCATCACCGGCTGCGCCGATTCCGAGGCGTTGCGCAAGCGGCTGCTCGTCGAGGCGGGTGTGGCCGTGCTCGCCGACATCCATTTCGGGCGCCGCGTTCCCGGCGACGGTCAGCACATCCGCTTTTCGTACGCCGCGTCGGTTGCGGCGATCAACGATGGCGTCGCGCGACTCGATGCGTTCGTCCGCCGGCACATGAAGTAGGACGCGCGCGATGCCCACCTCCCTTGCGAGCAACCGCGCGGCGCGCGACGCCGTGCTGGCGCGCGTCCGGAAGGCGCTCGGCAAGGAGAATCGGACGGCGGCGCGGGCCGACGCCGAGGCCTACATCGCCGCGCACGGGCACGGACCGCGTCCGGCGCTGCCCGCCGATCTCGTCGCGCGATTCCTGCAGCGCGCGACCGACATGCAGAGCAGCGTCGAGCGGCTCGCCGACCGGCGCGACATCCCGGCGGCCGTCACGCGCTATATCGATGCGCTGGATCTGCCGCCGGCGCTCGCCCCGCAGAAGTCGCACGCGGGCGTCTGCTGGCCCGAGTTCGCCGATCTCGACTGGGCCGCCGCGGGCCTCGCGATCGAAGCGCGCCCGACGAAGGGCGACGATCGCCTCGGCATCACCGGCGCGTTCTGCGCCATCGCCGAGACCGGCACGCTGGTCGTGCTGGCGGGTGCGGACACCCCGACGGCGACCACGCTGCTGACGGACACGCACATCGCCGTCCTCCGCGCGGATCGAATCGTGGCGGGGATGGAGGAGGCGTTCGCGCTGATCCGCCGCGAGCATGGCCACCTGCCGCGCGCGGTGAACATGATTTCGGGCCCGTCGCGCACCGGCGACATCGAGCAGACCATCGTGCTCGGCGCGCACGGGCCGTACCGCGTGCACGTCCTCGTGCTCGGCTAGCGGCGTTGCCTTCGGCTACAGCCAGACTGAGGCGACCACCGCCAGCAGCGGCACCATGACGAGCGCCGCCCAGGCGAAGAAGGCGAAGAAGCTCGGCATCGCCACGCCCCGATCCTCGGCGATCGCCTTGATCATGAAATTCGGCGCGTTGCCGATGTAGGTGAGCGCGCCGAAGTACACCGCGCCCATCGACAGCGCCGCGAGCGATTGTGCATGCTCGCCCATCAGCTTGGCGGCGTCGCCGCCCATGAGATTGAAGAAGACCAGGTAGGTCGGCGCGTTGTCGAGGAAGGCCGACAGCAGGCCGGTCATCCAGAACACCATCACGTTGTCAGGGTTGCCCGCGCCGTCGCCGACGAGCTCGAAAATGCCGTGGAGCGCCCCTTCGCGGCCGGCCTCGAGGATCGCCAGCACCGGAAAGATGGTGACGAAGATCGCCGCAAAGAGCTTCGCCACCTCGATGATCGGCGCCCAGTGGAACCGATTGTGCTCGCGCACCGCGGCCGGGGTGATCGCGAGCGACACGCCGCCGAGCAGGATCAGCGCGAGGCTGCGCAGCGCGTCCTGGAGTTCCACGTGCGCGCCCGCGATGTCGAACGCAATGCCGGGCTTCCACACGCCCGACAGGAGCACCGCGGCAATCACGCCGGCCAGCAGCAGGAAATTGGGCACGCCCTCGAGCGACATCCGGGAGGTGCCGGACGGCGTTCCGGCGTCGTCCGGCTCCCTGCGATAGAGCGCCCAGTCGAGCACGAAGAAGACGGTGAGCAGCACGACGATCAGAAACAGCGTCGGCATCGCCAGCGCGCGCGTCGTCCAGAAGAAATCGACTCCCTTCAGGAAGCCGATGAAGAGCGGCGGATCGCCCAGCGGCGACAGCGCGCCGCCCACGTTGCCGACCAGCAGGATGAAGAACACGACGGTGTGCACCTTGTGCCGCCGGTTCTCATTGGCGGTCAGCAACGGCCGGATCAGCAGCATCGCCGCGCCGGTCGTCCCCATGAGACTCGCCAGCGACGCACCCAGCGCGAGCAGGCCCGTATTGACCACTGGCGTTCCGGCGGGCGCGCCGCGAAGGCAGATCCCGCCGGCGATCGTGAACAGCGCAAACAGCATCGCGACGAACGGGATGTACTCGAGCACGATGGCATGCACGACATTGTGCAGCGCCTCGGCCGCGCCGTAGGTCGCCACGAAGGGAACGAGGAGCCCGAGCACCCACAGCGCGGCGACTTTGCCGTAGTGGTCGTGCCAGAGTTTCGGCGCAAAGAGCGGGACGAACGCGATCGACAGCAGCAGGCCCGTGAACGGCAGGCCCCAGAGCAATGACAACGACGCGCCGTCCAGGTGCGCAAGAACGTGATCCATGGGCATGGGGGGTCCGAATGACTGCGCAAGCGCCGCCGGGCAGGACGCGCGCGGAGGGCGAAGGATAGCAAATGCCGATCGTATCGGTGAGGCGGGATTGGGCGCCGGCGCGGTATAATTTATCCTTTTCCCGCCGCGAGCCCCCATGAAAATCCTCGTCGCCGTAAAGCGTGTCGTCGATTACAACGTGAAGGTCCGGGTGAAGCCGGACGGCAGCGGTGTGGACACCGCCAACGTCAAGATGTCGATGAATCCGTTCGACGAAATCGCCGTCGAGGAAGCCGTGCGGCTGAAGGAGAAAGGGGTCGCGACCGAGATCGTCGCGGTTTCCTGCGGGCTGACCGGCTGCCAGGAGACGCTGCGCACGGCGCTGGCGCTGGGGGCCGACCGGGCGATCCTGGTGGAAACCGACGTCGAACTGCAACCGCTGGCCGTGGCGAAGCTCCTGCAGGCGCTGGTGGCCAAGGAGCAGCCGAGGATCGTCCTGCTGGGCAAGCAGGCGATCGACGACGACGCCAACCAGACGGGCCAGATGCTCGCGGCGCTGCTGGGCTGGCCGCAGGGGTCGTTCGCGTCAAAGGTGGACATCAGTGGCGACCGCGCGACAATCAAGCGGGAAGTCGACGGGGGGCTCGAGACGATCGAGATCGGCCTGCCCGCCGTCGTCACCGCCGACCTGCGCCTGAACGAGCCGCGCTACGCGACGCTGCCGAACATCATGAAGGCGAAGAAGAAGCCGATGGCAACGACCAGCCCGGCCGCGCTTGGCGTGGACGTTGCGCCGCGTCTCACCGTCCTCAAGGTCGTCGAGCCGCCGAAGCGGCAGGGCGGTGGCAAGGTCGCGGACGTGGCCGAGCTCGTGGCCAAGCTGCGCAACGAGGCCAAGGTCATCACCTGAGCGCCGCAGGCGCAATCGCGGCATCCGATCATCGCCGCCGCCAACCCCGCGCCAATTCGCATGACACCCGACCATCGCTGAGGCTGCCACCATGACCACGCTCATCATCGCCGACCACAACAACACGTCGCTGCAGGCGGCGATGCTCAACACCGTGACCGCCGCGCAGAAGATCGGCGGCGACATCCACGTCCTGGTCGCCGGGGCGGGGGCGGGCGCTGCGGCGAGCGCAGCCGCGGCGATTGCGGGCGTGGCCAAGGTGCTCCACGCCGAGGCGCCGCAGTTCGCCAGCCCCACCGCGGAGAACCTGGCCGCCACGGTCGTCGCGCTGGTCAAGGCCGGCGGCTATTCGCACGTCCTCGCGCCGGCCACGGGCTTCGGCAAGAACGTCGCGCCCCGGGTCGCGGCGCTGCTCGACGTCGCGCAGATCTCCGACATCACGGTGGTGGAGAGCGCCGACACCTTCGTGCGGCCGATCTACGCGGGCAGCGTTATGGCGACAGTGCGCTCGAGCGATGCGATCAAGGTCGTCACCGTGCGCGCCACGGGTTTCGACGCGGCGGCCGCGACCGGCGGCAGTGCCGCCATCGAGTCCGTCGCCGCGGCACCGGACACCGGTCTGTCGAAGGTCACCGGACAGGAGCTGTCGAAATCCGAACGCCCCGAGCTCACCAGCGCGCGCATCGTGATCTCGGGCGGCCGCGGCGTGGGCAGCGCGGCGAATTTCCAGCTGCTGGAAGCGCTGGCCGGCAAGCTCAACGCGGCGCTCGGCGCGTCGCGGGCCGCGGTCGACGCCGGCTACGTGCCCAACGATTACCAGGTGGGCCAGACCGGCAAGATCGTCGCGCCCGATCTCTACATCGCGGTAGGCATCTCCGGCGCGATCCAGCACCTCGCCGGCATGAAGGACAGCAAGGTGATCGTCGCGATCAACAAGGACCCCGAGGCGCCGATCTTCCAGATCGCCGACTACGGCCTCGTCGGTGATCTGTTCCAGATCATTCCCGAGTTCACCACCGCGCTCGGGTGAACGCGCAACCTTTCGCAGGCGATCCCCCATGAGCATCTACCACGCCCCGCTCGCCGAAATGCGGTTCGTCCTCGACGAGCTCGCGGGCCTCGATCAGGTTGCCGGCCTGCCCGGCTTCGAGGAGGCCACGCCCGACGTCGTCACGGCCATCCTCGACGAAGCGGCGAAGTTCGCCACCAACGTGCTCGATCCGCTCAATGTCGTCGGCGATCGCGAGGGCGCGCAGCGGCTTCCCGACGGGACGGTGAAGACGCCGGCCGGCTTCAAGGATGCCTACCGGCAGTTCTGCGACAACGGCTGGAACGGTCTCACCAAGTCGACCGAGTACGGGGGCCAGGGCCTGCCGCACCTGTTCGGCACCGCCGTCGAGGAGATGTGGCACTCGTCGAACCTGGCCTTCAACCTGTGCGCGATGCTCACGCAGGGAGCGATCGAGGCGATCGCGCTGCGGGGCTCTCCGGCGCTGAAGGAGAGGTACCTGCCCAACATGGTCGCCGGCACCTGGACGGGCACCATGAACCTGACCGAGCCGCAGGCGGGCTCCGACCTCGCCGCCGTGCGCGCGCGCGCGGTGCCGCAGGGCGACGGCACCTACCAGCTCTTCGGGCAGAAGATCTTCATCACCTACGGCGAGCACGACTACACCGAGAACATCATCCATCTCGTGCTCGCGCGCACGCCCGATGCGCCGGAGGGCGTCAAAGGCATCTCGCTGTTCGTCGTGCCCAAGTTCCTCGTCAACCCGGATGGCAGCCTCGGCGCGCGCAACGACGTCCACTGCGTCTCGCTCGAGCACAAGCTCGGGATCCACGCGAGCCCGACGGCGATCATGGCCTATGGCGACCACGGCGGCGCGACCGGCTACCTGGTCGGCGAAGAGAACCGCGGCCTCGAGACCATGTTCATCATGATGAACCTCGCGCGCTTCTCGGTCGGCATGGAGGGCGTGGGGATCTCCGAGCGCGCCTACCAGCGCGCGGTGGCGTATGCGAAGGAGCGCACGCAGGGCAAGCCGGTCGGCGCCGAGAAGGGCGCTGCCGGCGCGAAGATCATCGAGCACCCGGACATCCGCCGGATGCTGATGACGATGCGCGCGCAGACCGAGGCGATGCGGGCGGTCGCCTACGTGACGTCGGCGGCGATGGACAACGCGCACCGGCACCCCGATGCGGAGGCGCGCAAGCGCCACCAGGCGTTCGTCGATTTCATGATCCCGATCGTCAAGGGCTGCAGCACCGAGACCGGGCAGGAGATCGCTTCGCTCGGCATCCAGGTGCATGGCGGGATGGGTTACATCGAGGAAACCGGCGCGGCGCAGCATTTCCGCGACGCGCGGATCACGACCATCTACGAGGGCACGACCGGCATCCAGGCCAACGACTTCATCGGCCGCAAGACCGCGCGCGACGGCGGCGCCGTGGCGCGGGTCGTCGCCGACGAGATGGACCAGGTTGCCCAGGAGCTCGCCCGCCACGGCGAGACGAACCTGAAGGCGATCGGAGCGCGGCTTGCGGAAGGCGTGGCCGCGGTGCGCGCGGCCGCCGCCTGGATCGTCCCCGCGAATGGGGCGAGCCCGCGCGCGGCGCACGCGGTGGCCGTGACCTACCTCACGCTGTGGGGCCTCGTCACCGGAGGCTGGCAGCTCGGACGCGGCGCGCTCGCGGCCCAGAAGCACCTGTCGGCGGGGATCGGCGATGCGCGCTTTCTGGTCGCCAAGATCCAGACCGCCCGGTTCTACGCCGAGGCGCTGCTGCCGCAGGCCGCGGGACTCGCGCAGGCTGTCACCGCAAGCGGTGATGCGACGGTGGCGTTACCGGCCGAGCAGTTCTGAGCCGTCGCCGCGCGCCAGTCGATCCCGTCGCGGTTAGCCGCATGGGATTGATCCTGATCAATTTGCCGCAGAGTGCCTTGGGGTAGCGTGAGCCGACTCCGTCGAAGTTCGAACGACGGACGCGACGAATGGTCGTGCCTGGCCGGTCCATCCCCAGTACGGGGGGCGGGCGAGGCTGCGTGCCGTGACGCGCCCGGATGCGGGAGATCCATGTACGACAGGCCCGTCAGTGAAGTGATGCAGCGAAGCAAGGCGCTCAAGGCGGCGCCGGCGACTCTCGTCAGCAAAGCCGCCAGGATGATGGCGGCGAAGAATGCGGGCGCCGTCATGGTCGTCGTGGGCGGCCGGCTCGTCGGTATCTGCACCGAGCGCGACATTGTGTTTCGCGTCGTCGGGGCGGGACTTGACGCGGCGGCCACGCGCCTTGCCGATGTGATGACGCGCACGCCGCGTACGATCGAGCCGGATAAGCCGTTCGGTCACGCGTTGCTCGTGATGCAGGAGCACGGATTTCGTCACCTGCCGGTCGTCCAGAACGGCAAGCCGGTGGGAATTGTCTCGTCGCGCAGCGCGATGGATCCCCAGCTCGAGGAGTTCGTGTTCGAGGAGCACCGGCGCAAGCACTTCGAGCTGAAGCGGTAGCCGGCGACCCCGGCGGCGCAACGCCGCCGGTTACGTGGCCGACACCGATTTCGGGATGACCACGACGCCGTGATTCGCGAGCGCGACCCCCACGGCAGCGCCGACGGCCAGCGGCCGGTCGACAGCGGTGGAGATGACGAAGAGGGCGCCGATCGGCGTGTCCAGCGTGTACTCCATCAGCTGGCCGAGGTAGGACGCTTTTTTCACCGTTGCCGATAGCGGGGCATGGCCATCGTACCGGAGCTCGATGGCTTCGGGACGGATCGCGACTTCGCATTCGCCGTCGGGTGCGCCGCCGTGCGGCAGCAGCAGCGTCACCGGGCCGAGCGTCACGTCCGCCCGTATCGAATCGCGGCGGGCGATGACGCCGTGCACGCGGTTGGCATCGCCCATGAAGCCGGCGACGAACGCATCGCGCGGCTGCTCGTAGAGCTCGCGCGGCGCGCCTTCCTGCGCGATGACCGCCCGGTTCATCACGATGATGCGGTCCGACACCGCCATTGCCTCCGCCTGGTCATGGGTGACATAGACGACCGTGAGGTTCAGGCGCTGCTGCAGCTCGCGGATCTCCTCGCGCATCTGCCGCCGCAGGCGCGCGTCGAGGTTCGACAGCGGCTCGTCGAACAGCAGCACCGAAGGCTCCAGCACCAGCGCCCGCGCGACGGCGACGCGCTGCTGCTGGCCGCCGGAGAGTTCGGAGGGGAGCCGGGCATCGAGGCCGGTCAGGCCGACCGTCGCCAGCGCCACGCGCGCCTCGTCGTTCGCCTGCGGCTTGCCCTTCCCCGAGACGACGAGGCCGTAACGCACGTTCTCCAGCACGCTCATGTGCGGAAACAGCGCATAGCTCTGGAACACCATCGACACGTCGCGCCCGGCGGCCGCGCGCGTGGTCACGTCCTCGTCGCCGATCAGGATGGTGCCGGAGGATGGCAGCTCGAGCCCGGCCAGCATCCGCAGGATGGTCGTCTTGCCGCAGCCGGAGGGGCCGAGCAGCGTCACCAGGGTTCCCGCGCCGATGGTGAACGAGACATCGTCGACGGCGACGACGTCGCCGTAGCGCTTGGTCACCTGCCGGAATTCGATCGCTGCGGCTTTCATCCGAAGTCCCCGACTTGGTGCGGTATCAGGCGGCGCTGCCGCCGAGCTCGCCGATGCCCGCAGAGCGTACGCCGGCGCCGCGGCGGCCGAGCCGCCGCTCGCCGACCAGCCACTGGATCATGCCGATCACGGCCAGCATCAGCACGATGAGCACCGAACAATACGCGATCGCCACGCCGTAATCGCCGTTGATGACGCGGTTGATGATGTACGTCGTCGCCCACTCGTATTCGGCGGAGACGAGGAAGATCACCGCGGAGAGCGTGGTCATCGCGCGCACGAAGCTGTAGACGAGCGCGGCGATGACCGCGGGCTTCAGCAGCGGCAGCAGGATCGTGCGCAGCGTCGTGAAGCCGCGCGCGCCCAGCACCGTCGACGCCTCGTCCAGGCTCTTGTCGATCTGGCTCATCGCCGCCATCCCGGCGCGCACGCCCACCGGCATGTTGCGGAAGACGTTGCAGACGATGAGGATCAGCGCCGTGCCGGTGATCTCGATCGGCGGCACGTTGAACGCGAGGATGTACGCCACGCCGATCACGGTGCCGGGAATCGCGAACGAGAGCATCGTGCCGAACTCGAATGCATCCTGGCCGATGAATTTCTGGCGCGTCAGCAGGTAGGCCGCCAGGATGCCGAGCGCGGCGGTGACCGGCGCCGCAATGGCGGAGAGCCTGATCGTGGTCCAGAACGAGTTCCACGCGGCACCGGCCCACAGGATGCCGTGCTCGGTCCACTCGATGCCGAAGGCCTTCGTGTAGTGCCGCAGCGTCAACGTGTAGTCGCGGCCCCAGGTCTCGACGAAACCGCCGGTCAGCGCCATCACGTAGATGACGACCGTGAGCGCCGCCCACGGCAGGGCGACGCCGTAGCAGAGGCGGCGCGCGCCGTCCGGCAGCTGCGTCGGCAGGCCCGAGTCACCCTTGCCGGCGAGGGACGTGTAGACCTTGCGCCCGAGCACCGCGCGCTGCAGGAAGAACGCGCCGAAGGCGAAGACCAGCAGCAGGATGCCGAGCGTTGCCGCGCGTCCCTGGTCGAGCTGGGCGCCGACCACCGAAAAGAAGATCTCGGTGGACAGGACACCGAAATTGCCGCCGAGCAGGATCGGGTTGCCGAAGTCGGCGATGGACTCGATGAAGCTGATCAGGAACGCGTTGGCGAGGCCGGGGCGCATCAGCGGCAGCGAGATGTCGGAGAAAACGCGCCAGCGATCGGCGCGCAGCGTCTGCGCCGCTTCCTCCATGCTGGGTGAAACGCCTTCGACGACGCCGATCAGCACGAGGAAGGCGATCGGCGTGAACGCAAAGACCTGCGCGAGCAGCACGCCCTGCAGCCCGTAGATCCAGCGCCCGAGCTGCCAGTCGAACAGGTACTCGAGCAGCTGATTGACAAGGCCCGAGCGGCCGAAAATCAGGATCAACCCGAGGCCGATCACAAAGGGCGGCGTGATGATCGGCAGCACGGTGAGGATGCGCAGCACCCTCTTGTGCCCGAACCCGGTGCGGGTCGCGATCAGCGCGAAGGCGAGGCCGAGCGCCGTGCAGCAGACCGCGCACAGGAAGGCGAGCGTGAGCGTGTTCCACGCCACGCCGCAGCGCGTGTCGCCGAGGATGCAGCCGAGGCCCCAGATCTTCTCGACGAACAGGCGCCCGGGAAGCGCCGCGAGCGAGAAGGCGCCGGCATTGTCCTGCAGCCCCGAGATCAGGATCCGGATGACCGGGAAGAACGTGAACACGGCGACCAGCGCCGAGACGGTGACCACACTGGCCGCGACGAACGGATCGCCCTTGAAGTAGCCGCGACCGGCGAGCCCCAGCGCGAACAGCATGCCGAACGACGTGACGACGAGCGCGGCGCCCAGGCCCATGCCGAACTGGCCGCGCGGCAGCGCCGGCAAGGCGGCGGCCAGCGACTCGAAATACCACCCGGTGGGGCCGATCGCGAAGCCCTGGAGCAGCAGGTAGAGAAAGCCTGCTGCGCCGATGGCGATCAGCGCATTCGCGCGGGCCGTGCGGTCCGGCGCAAGAACCGCGAGCGCGGCACCCGCGACGAGGAGGGCACCGAGCGGGGCGAGCCACCACTTGCCGTGCAGGAAGATCTGCAGCAACGCCGGCGCCGCTTCCTTGGTCGCGGCGTGCGGGACCCAGCCCAATGCGAACACGCTGCCCTGCAGCGCGTACCACGGGACGAGCAGGAAGCCTGCCGCGCCGACGGCGAGCCATAAGTACACCGATCGGCACGGGCTGGTCATCGCGGCGCTTGCGCGATCTCCTTCTCCCAGCGCTCGAGCAGGCGCTTTCTCGTCTCGCTCGAACCGTACTTCGCGAAATCGTAACCGATGACCTTGTATTCGGTCAGGTTGGGCACCGTGGCGGGCAGCGGCACGTTCCTGTTCGTCGGGATCGCGTATTCCTTGACCTCGAGCCCGATCTTCTGGGCATCCGCGGTCAGCGCCCAGTCGACGAACTTCTTCGCGCTGTCGAGGTTGCGCGCGCCCTTGATGATCGCCATCGACCCGATCTCGTAACCCACACCCTCGCAGGGCAGCACCGGCTTGACCGGGAAGCCGGCGACGATCTCGTTGATCACGCCGTGCAGCACCGTGCTGCCGACGAAGATCTCGCCCTGCTTCACCGCCGTCATCGGCCCGATGCCCGAGCGCGCGTACGAGCTCACGTTGGCGTTGAGCGCCTTCATGTACTTGAACGCCTCGTCCTCGCCGAACACCTGCACCAGCGAGGCGAGCATCAGGTAGGCGGTACCGGAGGAATTCGGGTTGCCCAGCATCACTTCGTTCTTGTAGACGGGGTCGAGCAGGTCCTTCCAGCATTTCGGGACGGGCAGCTTCTTCTTCGTCTGCAGCTCGGTGTTGTAGCCGAGCGCGAGAATGCCGCCGTAGACGCCGGACACGCGGTTCTGCGACACCTCGGAGATGCGCCGTGCCCAGTCCTGCAGCTCCCTGAGGTTCGGTGACTGATAGGTCTCCAGCAGGCCGTCCTCCGCCGCCTGCAGGTAGGCGTCGCCGGGTCCGGCCCACCAGATGTCGCCCTTGGGATTGGCGCGCTCGGCCTTGATCGTCGCCAGCATTTCGCCGGTGGCCTTCTGGATGACCGCGACCTTGGTGCCGGTCGCCTTCTCGAAGCCGTTGGCCATGCCCTGGCACCACGCCGTGTTCGGCGAGCTGCAGTAGAGGTTGAGCTGGCTCGCAGCCGGCGCGGCGGCCAGGGCGGCGGTCGCGGCGGCGACGGCAAAGAGCGAGCGGCGCATCATGCAGATCTCCGTAGGCGAACGGCCCATCAGTATGCGGGCCGGGCGATTATCGTCCGAGTGCGGACTATTTGGCGATCGAGCCGACTTCCCTGTCCCACCGTTCCAGCAGGCGCTTGCGCTCGGCCGACGAGCCGTACTTGGCGAAATCGTAGTTGATGAGCTTGATGTCGGCGAGCTTCGGCGACAGCGGCGAGATCGGCGCATTGACGTTGGACGGGATCTGGAACTGTTTCGTCTCCGCGCCGAGTGCTTGTGCCTTCGCCGTCAGCGCCCAGTCGACGAACTTCTTCGCGTGGTCGA
>CAYGYQ010000071.1:0-14111 GCA_964354035.1 uncultured Bordetella sp. | reverse complement strand
CTCAGCATCGCCAGAACGCCTCCGCCGACCGCCAATGCCAGCGCCAAAATCGGCTTCCCCTCACCGCCGAGCAGCTGAATGATCCCTGCCGCGACGCCGCTTGCGCCGATGAAACCGATGCGCAGCCACAGGCCACTCTCGACGAGCGCGCGCCGGGCACTCTTGCTCAGGTCGCGGATAGGTTGGGTATTCGCGATTCGGGCTTCCATGAGGTCACCTTTCAAGTTGGCGCCGACTGTCCGCCCGGCGACATGGATTGCGCACGGCGCGGAGGCGATGCCCGGTCAGAAATACGGAATGGACTTGCTGCGCTCGACCGCGTGGATTCGGGCTTCGAGGTCGTACACGTCGGTTGCCTTGGCCAGATAGGCCTCGAGGTCGCGCTGTTGCTGCGCCCAGAACCAGTACTCGAGGCGCTCGAGCAATCCGCGCCGGTGAACGGAGGTCTTTGCCAATGCAGGGGTGGCAACCACGCCCCGATGCTCGATTGCGTCGAATTGCCGTGCCGGGAACATCAGCGCCTTAGCAATCAAGGGGAGGACCCCTACTCCGGCCGGGTCGGTCATGGAAAATCGATGGGCTCGCATTGGAATTCCTTTGCTCTCGTTCGCCATCCGGAAACACCCGGAGGCTGTGATGGTGCGTCGCACAAATCCAAAATAGGGGCTCCGCCAACCTTCGTCAAATCAATGTTTTAGATCAATGGCATCGGCGCGCCTGATGATGGGCTAACTGTTTGACGTCATGCAACAATCCGGCGTTCTGTGCGGTTCCGGCAGACTACTTTGTAGAGGACACCGGGGGCCCCGCTCTCCAAGCGGGGATCTCTCAGCGTGGATCGGAAACTCCACAGTAGGCGCTTGCCAACCAATGCTCACTTCTTTCACATGCGATCGAAACGTCGGTAGGCGACGGCTTCGGCGACATGCGGCGCCGCGATGACCGGACTTCCCGCCAGGTCGGCGATCGTCCGCGCCACCTTGAGAATCCGGTGATACGCGCGCGCCGATAACGAGAGCCGAGCCATCGCCTGGGCCAACAGCGCCGCACCGGTCGAGTCCGGCTGACAATGGGCTTCGATCTCGCGGGGGACGAGGCGTGCGTTCGGCTTTCCCTGCCGCGCCATCTGTCGCGCGCGCGCCGCCGTGACACATGCACGCACGCCCGCGCTGGTCATGCCCTGCGCGGGAGATCCGGTGGCGTTGGCACCGACGGTCAGCGCCTCCGGCGCGAGCGCCGGCACCTCGATGCCCAGGTCGATGCGGTCGATGAGCGGCCCGGAGACCCGGCCGCGATAGCGCGCGATGCGATCCGGCGTGCAATGGCAGCGCCCGCTCGCGTGGCCAAGCCAGCCGCAGGGACAGGGATTCATCGCGGCGATGAACTGGAACTCGGCGGGAAAGGTGCTGTGCCGTGCGGCGCGGGAGATGTGGATCACCCCGGACTCGAGCGGCTGGCGCAGCACCTCGAGCACGCGGCGATCCCACTCCGGCAACTCGTCGAGGAACAGGACTCCGTGGTGGGCGAGCGAGATTTCGCCAGGCCGGGGGTCGCTGCCGCCGCCGACCAGCGCGACGGCGCTTGCCGTATGGTGCGGCGCGCGAAAGGGCCGCGACCCCCATCCCGACAACGCGAAGCGGCCGGCAAGCGAGGCGATCGCGGCGGCAGCAAGCGCTTCGTCCTCCGCGAGTGGGGGCAGGATGCCGGGCAGCCGCTGCGCAAGCATGGACTTCCCCGTGCCGGGCGGTCCGATCATAAGCAGGCTGTGCGCGCCGGCTGCAGCGATGGTGAGCGCTCGCTTCGCGTGCTCCTGGCCGCGCACGTCGGCGAGGTCGGGTCCGCACGCGTCCTCACCGGCAGCACGGACCTGTGGCGCGAGCGGGACGAGCGGCTCGCGCCCGGTCAGGTGCGCGCACACGGCGAGCAGCGACGTTGCCGGCAGAATGGTAGCCCCGCGCACTAGCGCGGCCTCGGCGGCGCTCTCCGCGGGCAGCACGAATGCGCGGCCATCGCGGCAGGCGGACAGTGCCATCGGCAGTCCGCCGCGGATGGGGCGCAATGCACCGCCGAGCGCGAGCTCGCCCGCGAACTCGTATTGCGCAAGTGTGTTGGCCGGTATCTGCCGCGTCGCGGCGAGCACGCCAAGGGCGATCGGCAGATCGAAACGCCCGGACTCCTTGGGTAGATCCGCAGGTGCCAGGTTGACGGTGATCTTGCGCGCCGGGAACTCGAACTGCGCGTTCTGCATCGCCGCACGCACGCGATCGCGCGCTTCCTTGACCTCGGTGTCCGGCAATCCGACGAGATTAAACGCCGGGAGGCCACCCGCAAGGTGAACCTCGACGGTGACCAGCGGCGCATCGAGGCCCGCGAGACCACGTGAGAGAACGACCGCGAGTGCCATCGGTAACGACTCGTCCTGCGTCCGTGCGCAGCTTGCGGACAGTGTAGAGTGCCGACCGCCAGCTCCGCTGTCGGCCGTTCGGCCGAGGACGGACGGCACCCTCGCCTGGTTCGCGCCGGCCGATCGCGGTACCCGAGGTCACCTTGCGGCGCGCGCGGCTTCGGTAAGGCCGGCGGCCTAAGCGGAGGGCGGTGGGAACCGCGCCTCGAATTCCGCCACCCGCCTTTCCAGCGCCTCGAGCTTTTCGCGCGTCTTCAGCAGCACCTGCGCCTGCACCTCGAACTCGGCGCGGGGGACGAGATCGAGGCGCGCGAGCCCCGCTGCCAACATGGCTTTCACATTCTTCTCGATGTCCTTCGCCGGCGAATTCTCGATCGCCTTGCTGATGCGCGCGGCGATTTCGTCAAAGCCCTGGGTGTTCAGCATGGCCAGCTCCCGTCAAACGCGAATTGCAGATTGAAAGACGGAACGAGTCTAGCAAAGTCGGCCTCGGGCCTCGACTCGTCTGCGCAGTCGAGGACCGAATGCCGATTCGGGGCGTTCGGCCACGTCCGCTCTCCTATGGTGCAGTGCAACGCGGCGACGCACCGAATTGGTGCAAAGAATCATCCCTGGCCCACGGCCTGGTCAGCGCAATGAGTGTAACTCATTGTATAAAAATGATAATTCTCATTGGCACATGAAATGCTCAGGACATTCGGCATTCATTCAATCTGTCCGTCATTTCACCACAAGAGAGGACGCCATGCGCACATCCCCTTCCCCGCGCTCCTTGGTCAACGCCCTCGCCGTCGCGGCGCTCCTCCCGACCGCAGCACTGGCGCAAACGACCCCGCCAGCCGCGCCCCCCGCGCCGGATTACACATTCACCGCCAACGTCGGCCTCTTCAGCGAGTACATCTTCCGGGGCATCTCCCAGACCGCCGGCAAGCCCGCCGCGCAGGGCGGCTTCGACTGGGCGCATTCGAGCGGTTTCTATCTTGGTACGTGGGGATCGAACATCAGCTGGCTCGAGGACTTCGGCGCCTACACTCGTTCCAGCCTCGAGTGGGATTTCTACGGCGGCTACAAGGCCAATTTCCCGGGCAGCGAAGACTGGTCCTACGATGTCGGCACTCTCTACTATCTTTACCCAGGCAATCGCAATCCCGGTTTCGCCAATGCCAACACCTGGGAAATCTACGCCGCGCTGAATTGGAAGTGGCTCGGCGCCAAGGCTTCGTACAACCTCGACGACTACTTCGGTGCGCAACCCACCGGGAAGAAGACCGACGGCACCTGGTATTTCGACTTCTACGCCAACTATCCGGTCGCCGACACCGGGTTCACGCTGCTCGGGCACTTCGGGATCCTCAACGTCAATAACGACGGCAGCGGAAACAGCAAGGCCTCGTACAACGACTGGAAAGCAGGCGTTTCGTACGCGGTGGCAGAGGGCGTGTTCAAGGGGGTGGAAGTCGGCGCGTACTACAGCGGCAACAACGCCAAGAAGGCCTTTTACACAGACCTGACCGGCTACAACACGGCAAAGGACGTCGGCGTCGTCTACGTCAAGAAGACTTTCTGAGCGCGGCTCATCACTTGTCCGTCAACCGCTTCCGCGAGGAGACCATGAAACTCGTCACCGCAGTCATCAAGCCGTTCAAGCTCGACGAGGTCCGCGAGGCCCTGTCGGGAATCGGCGTGCAGGGCGTCACCGTCACCGAGGTCAAGGGCTTCGGCCGGCAGAAGGGCCACACGGAACTCTATCGCGGCGCCGAATACGTCGTCGATTTCCTGCCGAAGGTGAAGATCGAGGCGGCGATCAAGAGCGATCAGCTCGACCGCGTGCTCGAAGCCATAGAGAAGGCCGCCAAGACCGGCAAGATCGGCGACGGAAAGATCTTCGTGTCCGATCTCGAACAGGTCGTGCGCATCCGCACCGGAGAAACCGGCGCGGACGCGCTTTGAGGGGAATCGCCATGAAACGCATGCTTGCACTGCTCGCGCTCTGCGCATCATTCGCCGGGGCCATCGCACCGGCCACCGCCACAGCCTTCGCCGACGCCAGCGCCCCGATCCTGCTGGCGCAGGCGCCTGATGCCAAGGCGCCTGCCGCTCCGGCGGCGGCTCCGGCTGCCACGGCGTCTGCTCCAGCCGCTGCAACCGCGGCCCCTGCGCCCGCGGCGGCTGAACCGGCAGCCGCAGCAACGCCACCCACGCCCAACAAGGGTGACAACGCGTGGATGATCGTCGCCACGCTGCTCGTGATCATGATGTCGATCCCGGGTCTCGCGCTGTTCTACGGCGGGCTCGTCCGTTCGAAGAACATGCTGTCCGTGCTGATGCAGGTGTTCGTGATCTTCTCCCTCATCACCGTGCTGTGGGCGGTCTACGGGTATAGCGTCGCCTTCACCGAGGACGGCCCTTTCTTCGGCGGGGTGAGCCGGATGTTCCTGTCGGGGATCTTCACCATCAAGGACGGCGTCGGGTCGTTCGCGACCGCGGCGACATTCAGCAAGGGCGTCGTGCTCCCCGAGTACCTCTTCATCGTCTTCCAGGGGACGTTCGCGGCGATCACCGTGGCGCTGATTGTGGGGGCGTTCGCCGAGCGGATGAAGTTCGCGGCGGTGCTGCTGTTCGCCGTGCTGTGGTTCACGTTCGCCTACCTGCCGATCGCGCACATGGTCTGGTTCTGGCCGGGCCCGGACGGCATCAAGGATGCGGCCACCCTCGCCTCCGAATCGGCGAAAGCCGGCTGGTTGTGGCAGAAGGGGGCGCTCGACTTCGCCGGCGGCACGGTCGTCCACATCAACGCGGGCGTCGCGGGCATCGTCGGCGCGTTCGTGCTGGGCAAGCGCGTCGGCTACGGCCGCGATTCGATGGCGCCGCACAACCTGACGTTCACGATGATCGGCGCATCGCTGCTGTGGGTGGGCTGGTTCGGCTTCAACGCCGGATCGGCGCTCGAAGCCGGGGACGCTGCCGCCCTCGCCTTCATCAACACGCTCGTGGCCACCGCTGCCGCCGTGCTGTCCTGGATGTTCGCCGAGTGGATGCTGAAGGGCAAGCCGTCGATGCTGGGCGCGGCATCGGGGGCCGTCGCGGGCCTGGTCGCGATCACGCCGGCCTGCGGCTTCGTCGGCGTCAACGGCGCGCTCATCATCGGGCTGCTCTCTGGCGTCGTGTGCCTCTGGGGCGTCAACGGCCTCAAGCGGCGGCTGGGTGCCGACGACGCGCTGGACGTGTTCGGCGTGCACGGCGTCGGCGGGATCCTGGGGGCGATGCTGACCGCCGTGTTCGCTTCACCGAAGCTCGGCGGGCAGGGCGTCTACGACTACGTCGCCAACAAGATTGGCGCCGAGTATTCGATCTACGATCAGCTCTTCGTCCAGGCATCCGCCGTGGGAACGACCATCGTCTGGTCGGGCGTGGTGGCCTTCGCTTCGTACAAACTCGTCGACATGGTGATCGGCCTGCGCGTGACCGAGGAGGAAGAGCGCGAGGGTCTCGACATCGCGTCGCACGGCGAATCGGCGTACCGGATTTAGCAAGAAACTCTCCCTGGTGGCAACTCGGGGCGCCTCACGGCGCCCCTTTTTTTTCCGCCGGCGGCAGCTTCGGGTTCGGCTACAATCGATCCCCGCCCCCTTCCTGCGCTCCCATGGTCCCCCATCTCACCACCGCGCTTGCCGGCCCGCTGCTCGAGCTCGAGCAGCGTTTCCTCGACCGGATGCCCGACATCGAGCGCTGGATGCGCACGCAATGGCAGGAGCACGCGGTGCCCTTCTATGCGTCGGTCGACCTGCGCAACGCCGGGTTCAAGCTCGCGCCGGTGGACACGAATCTCTTTCCCGGCGGCTTCAACAACCTCAATCCGGCGTTCCTGCCGCTTTGCGTGCAGGCGATCCAGGCAGCGGTCGAGCGCGTCTGTCCCGATGCCCGCGGCGTGCTGCTCGTCCCCGAGAACCACACGCGCAACACGTTCTATCTGCAGAACGTCGAGACGCTGCAGAACATCCTGCGCCAGGCGGGGATGCGCGTGCGCCTGGGGTCGCTCATCCCGGACCTCGCGACGGCTACGATGATCGACCTGCCCACCGGCGGCTCGATCACGCTCGAGCCGATCATCCGCACCGGCCGGCGCGTGGGGCTGGCGGATTTCGACCCCTGCATGGTGCTGCTCAACAACGACCTGTCGGCCGGCGCGCCGCCCATTCTCGTCGACATCGACCAGCCGATCGCGCCGCCGCTCGCCGCCGGCTGGCACAACCGCAAGAAGTCGCACCATTTCGCGGTTTTTCATCGCGTTGCGAAGGAATTCGCGACGATGCTCGGCATCGACCCCTGGCTCATCGATCCGCACTTCGGGGTCTGCGGCAAGATCAACTTCCAGGAGCGCGCGGGCGAGGAATGCCTGGCGTCGAACGTGTCGTTCCTGCTGGACAAGATCGGCGCCAAATATGCGGAATACGGCATCCCGGAGAAGCCGTTCGTGATCGTCAAGGCCGATGCCGGCACCTACGGCATGGGCATCATGACCGTCCGCGACGCCTCCGAGGTCACCGGCCTCAACCGCAAGCAGCGCAACAAGATGGCCGTGGTCAAGGAAGGCCTGGAAGTGTCGTCGGTGATCGTGCAGGAAGGCGTGCCCACGTTTGAGTCGATTCACGATGCGATCGCCGAGCCGGTCGTCTACATGATCGATCGCTTCGTCGTCGGCGGCTTCTATCGCGTGCACGCGGCCCGCGGCCGGGACGAGAACCTGAACGCGCCGGGCGCACAGTTCGTGCCGCTGGCGTTCGAATCGCCATGCATCCCCGATCTCGCCGAGCCTGCCGGTTGCGCGCCGAACCGCTTCTACGCGTACGGCGTCGTCGCGCGCCTCGCGCAACTCGCCGCGGCGATCGAGGTCGAGGAACTCGCGGTCACCGAGGAAGCCGTTCCCGCCTAGCGTGGCCACCAGACTTCGCCAGTGATTCTGCGATGATTGCACCCGAGTATTGCCAACTGATGGCGCGGTACAACCGCTGGATGAACGAGCGGCTGTACGCGCTGCTGGCGGAGCTTCCGGACGACGAGCGCAAGCGCGAGCGGGGCGCATTTTTCGGATCGATGCACGGCACGCTCAACCATCTGCTGTGGGGCGACCGGGTGTGGCTGGGTCGCTTCATCGACGAGCCCTGCACGGCGCCTGCATTCGGCGCGGACATGTACGCGGACTTCGGGGAGCTTGCCCGCGAGCGCGAAACCACCGACCGCAAGATGCTGGATTGGGCCGGCAACGTGACCGCGGCGTGGCTGGGCGCAACCCTGCGCTACACGAGCAAGGTCGACGGCCGGACCCGCGAATTGCCTCGCGCGGTGGCGGTGCTCCAGCTCTTCAATCATGGGACGCACCACCGCGGCCAGCTCACGACGTTGCTGCGCCAGGCGGGACACGATCCTGGCGCCACCGACATTCCATGGCTGCCGGGCGTCGTTCGGATCGTCGAAGCCCCGTAGGGCCGCGCGATCACATCCGGCCCTGGCGCACGGCTGGCGGCGTGCGCGCGCAGGGCATCCGCCGTCCGGGTCGCCTGCTTCAGGCCTTCTTCCGCTTCGCCCGCGGATGCGCGCGGTCGTAGGCCTTGGCGAGATACTGGAAGTCGAGGTGCGTGTACACCTGTGTGCTGGCAATGCTCGCGTGTCCGAGCATCTCCTGCACCGCGCGCAGGTCGCCCGACGACTGCAGCAGGTGCGACGCGAACGAGTGCCGCAGCATGTGCGGGTGAACGTGACGCGACAGTCCCTGCTGGAGCGCCCAATCCGCGAGCCGGCGCTCGATCGCCCGCGGGGTGATCCGCTTGCCGCTCCTGCCCACGAACAGCGCCTTGGGATCCGCGTTCGCCACGCCCGCGCGGACCGGGAGCCATGCGCGGACGGCTTGCAGCGCCGCGGCGCCGACCGGAACGATCCGCTCCTTCGCGCCTTTTCCCCATACGCGGACTTCACCGGTGGCGAGATCGACGCGTTCGGCATCGAGCCCCGCGAGTTCGGAAAGGCGCAGTCCCGACGAATAGGCGAGCTCGAACAGCGCCCGGTCGCGCACGGCAAGCGAGTCATCGCCGGAGATCTCGACCAGGCGCACGGCCTCGTCGGGGGAAAGGGCGGACGGAAGTTTCCTGACCGACTTGGGCGCCTTCAGCCCCGCGCACGGATTCTCCTTCATTGCCGGGTCGCGGTCCTGCAGTTGCCGAAAAAAACTGCGCCAGGACGAAAGCATTCGCGCAAGGCTGCGCCCGGACAATCCCCGGCCATGCAACGTGGCAAGAAAACGCCGGAGCTCGCGCGCGGAGAGGCCGGCCAGATCGGCGGCGCCCGCGAGCGCGGCGAGCACGCGTACATCGCGCAGATATGCGGCGCGGGTGTGCGCGGGCCGGGCCGCGAGGCGATCGGCGAACGCGGCAAGATGCGCGGCATTCACCGGCGCGATGTCCGGCGCAGCCATGCCCGGTGGCGCCGCATTTCGCATCGTGCTCGGGCCGCCGGATTCGCGGGCCGCTACACCGGCGGCAGGTAGCGCGACGTGGCCACGCTCGCGAGTTCCGCGAGGCGCGTCAGGTACACGGTACCCATTCCGGAATGAAAGCGCTCGGCGTTCTCGTCGCCCAGGCCAAGGAGACCGAAGGTATATGCCGTGCGCAGCGGCAGGAACGCGAACGACCTGCAGTCGGCGCCGGCATCGAACCAGTCCCGCGATTCGAACGGTGCGGCCGGACCGCAATGCGGCGCGCCGAGCTGATCGGCATAATCACGGAGCTCCTGGCTCGTCGCAGCGAGCTCGGGCAGATACGATTGCTCCGGCACCTTTCCCCAGAGCCGGCACGTAACGTGCGGCACGCCAAAGTCCTCTTTCAGGCTATGGTAGAGCACGGCGAGCGTGGTCTCGAGGTCGGGCGCGGCGATGAGTGCCAGCGTGGACCGATGCAGCCGTTCGCCGATCCGGTCGTTCTCGCTGCCGAAGTGCATCATCTCGCGCAGGCGATTCTCGAGCTCGCTGTTCTTCTCCCTCAGGGTGACGATCTGGCGCTCGGCGATCGGTATCGCGTGGCCGCCATGCGGATGCGGAACGAAGATCTCGGCGATGACGTCGGCGTAATCCTCGAAGAATTTCGGGTTTTCCTTGAGAAACAGCGCGACGTCGTTCGCGTCCATCCTGGGAGTCCTGTCTTGGTCGTTTTGCATCAGTGTCCCGGCGCGGGCATCACGCCGCCGGGATTTCCCATTCGCCTTCGAACACCGTCGTCGCGGGCCCGGTCATCGCAACCGGAGCGCCTGGTCCCGGCCACGCGATCGCCAGCCATCCGCCACGCGTTGCAACCCGCACCTTGGCATCGAGCAGCCCGCGCCGGATGCCGGCCACTACGGCTGCACACGCTCCGGTGCCGCAGGCCGGCGTCTCGCCGGCCCCGCGTTCCCAGACGCGCAGGCGAATGGTAGCGCGATCCACCACCTGCATGTAGCCCGCGTTCACCCGCTGCGGGAAGCGCGCGTGGTGCTCGACCCGGGGACCCTGCGTCGTGACGGGTGCGGCATCGACATCGGCGACGACCTGCACCGCGTGCGGATTGCCCATCGACACCACGGTGAGCGTGATGGCCTCGCCGTCGACGTCGATCGTCTGCACCGCGCCATCCGTATCGGCCAGGAACGGGATCTCGGCCGGCGCGAACCGCGGGACGCCCATGTCCACCGTCACTTCACCGTCGGCGTCAACCTCCGGCACGATGATGCCGCCCGCGGTTTCGACGCGGATCCGCCGTGCAGCGGTGTGCCCGTGATCGCGCACGAACTGCACGAAGCAGCGCGCGCCGTTGCCGCACTGCTCGACCTCGCCGCCGTCGGCGTTGTAGATCCGGTAGCGAAAGTCCGCGTCGGCGCGCGTCGGCCGCTCGATGACGAGGATCTGGTCGCAGCCCACGCCCAGACGGCGATCGGCGAGCAGTCGCCGCTGCTCCCGCGTCAGGTCCACGTGCTGGCGGATCCCGTCGAGCACGACGAAGTCGTTGCCGAGCCCGTGCATCTTGGTGAACCGCAGCTTGGCCATCGTCGGGAGGCGTTCAGACGTTGAACAGTGATTGCGCCGCTAACACCGCGCCGTTGCTCATAATGTGCCTGCTGCTGTGCCTGTTGTACCCACTTTCATACCCGATTTCCAACAGCCGCAGCGTCTCGCGCACGACTTCGCTGACCGGCTTGTACAGACCAGATCTTGTCGCGGCAGAGGCCTTTGGCATATTATGCCAATATTCACCCATCCTCGCGAGACTCCCATGCCGACGCGTAATGTTGTCCTCACCGACCACCAGGCACACCTCGTCGAAAAGCTTGTTTCCACCGGACGCTACCAGAACGCAAGCGAAGTGCTGCGCGAAGGGCTGCGTCTGATCGAAGATCGCGAGGCGCAGGACAGTGCCCGGCTCCACGCTCTGCGCGAGGCCGCCCGCGTCGGGATGGCCGACATCGACGCCGGACGCTTTCGCAACTTCGAATCGCCCGCCGCGCTCAGCCGACACTTGACCGCGGTTGCCGATAAGGCGATCGGCGGGAAGCCGGCGACACGCTCGAAGTGAGCGCAGGGGCGCGCCGTTGGACGGTCCGCCTGACGGCGGCCGCTGAGGCCGACTTCGAGGAAATCCTGCGCTGGACGGTGGACCGATTCGGCGAAGCACAAGCGCGCATCTACTCCAAGACGATCTTGGCGTCGCTGAATGATCTGGCCGCCGGTCCCAACGTCGTCGGGGCAAAGAAACGAGACGACATCCTGAAGGGCGTTTTCACGTTTCACGTCGCCCGCAAGGGGCGTCATTTGGTCATGTTCCGCGTCGGGCGCGCTCCGGATCACGAAGTGATCGAAATCCTGCGCCTCCTTCACGACGCCATGGATCTGCAGCGCCATCTGCCCCCGGCCGACGAAATTTCGTAGGGCACTCTCAGACGTTGAAGCGGAAGTGCATCACGTCGCCGTCCTTGACCACGTACTCCTTGCCCTCGAGCCGCATCTTGCCGTGTTCCTTCGCGCCGTGCTCGCCCTTGCACGCGACGAAATCGGCAAACGCGATGACCTCGGCGCGGATGAAGCCCTTTTCGAAATCGGTGTGGATCACGCTCGCCGCCTGCGGAGCCGTGTCGCCGTGATGGATGGTCCAGGCGCGCACTTCCTTCGGGCCCGCGGTGAAATAGGTTTCCAGCCCCAGGAGCTTGTAGCCGGCATGGATCACGCGGTCCAGACCGGGCTCGTCGAGCCCCAGGTCGGCGAGAAAGGCGAGCTTGTCGTCGCCTTCGAGATCCGCGATCTCCGCCTCCAGCGCGGCACAGACCGGCACGACGGGCGCGCCTTCGGCCGCTGCGTGCGCCGCCACGGTCGCGAGCAGCGGGTTGTCGTGAAAGCCGTGCTCGGCGACGTTGGCGACGTACATCGTCGGCTTCATCGTGAGCAGGAAAAAGGGGCGCAGCGCCTCCTTCTCCTCCGGGTAAAGGTCGGCGGCCCGCGCGGGGCGCCCCTGGTCGAGGACGGCCTCGACCTTCTTCAGCACCGCGACGATCCGCTGCGCCTCCTTGTCACCGGCGCGCGCAGGCTTCTCGTACTTTGCGATCTGCTTGTCGACGGTTGCCAGATCGGCGAGCGCCAGCTCGGTGTTGATCGTCTCGATGTCGGAGACCGGATTGATCTTGCCGGAAACATGCACGACGTTGTCGTCCTCGAAGCAGCGCACGACGTGCGCGATCGCATCGGTCTCGCGGATCGTGGCGAGGAACTGGTTGCCGAGCCCTTCCCCCTTCGACGCCCCGGCGACAAGCCCGGCGATGTCGACAAACTCCACCGTCGCCGGGAGCACCTTCTCCGGATGCGCGATGGCGGCGAGTTGCGCGAGGCGCGGGTCGGGCACTTCGACGATGCCGACATTGGGCTCGATCGTGCAGAACGGGTAGTTCTCGGCAGCGATGCCCGCCCGCGTCAACGCGTTGAAGAGCGTCGATTTGCCAACGTTCGGCAGGCCGACAATGCCGCATTTCAGGCTCATGGCTTTTCCATTCTCGTATGCAGCAGGAGCATCGCCCGCTCGAAGTCACCGGCGGCAATCGCGGGCCATGCCTCGAGCGCCCGGTCGATCGCCGCTTCGATCGCGCCGAGGTCGACCTTCGACGGCGGCGCCAGCACGTAATCGGCGACGTCCTGCTGCGGGATCGCCGAGTCGCGCGGGTGGCCGATGCCGATGCGCAGGCGCCAGAAGTCCGGTGTGCCGAGTTGCGCCGCGACGTCGCGCAAGCCGTTGTGCCCGGCGATCCCGCCGCCGAATTTCATTTTCGCTTCGCCAGGCAGCAGGTCGAGCTCGTCGTGCGCGACCAGGATTTCGCCGGACGCGATCCCAAAGAAGCCCGCCACGCTCGAGACCGAGCGGCCCGAAAGATTCATGTAGGTGCCTGGTTTGAGCAACCGCAGGTCCCCGTCCGCCTTTGCCAACTGGCCGTGGAACCTGCCCTCGGTCCTGAACGCAACACCGAGGCGGGATGCCAGACCTTCGGCAAACCAGAAGCCCGCGTTATGGCGCGTGGCGAGGTGCTCGCGGCCGGGATTGCCGAGACCCGCAACAAGACGGACAGAAGGCATCGGGTCAGTGCCGCGGTTCGGCGACGGAGTTCAAGGATCTTTCCCTGGAGCACATCGACCCGCCGCCTTTGGGCAACGAAAAAGGCCCGCCGGCGCTGTTGCGGCGGGCCCTCGTGCCGGGGGCAGCGGCGAGAGCGGGCGCTTACTTCTTCTTGTCGTCCTTCCCCGATTCCTTCTTCTCGCCACCCTTGGCGTCGGCTGCCTTGGCATCCGTTGCCGGCGCGGCGCCTGGGGTCGCGGCTGCCGCCGCGGCCGCGGCCGCCTCGGCTTCCGGCGTGACTGCGGCGGTTTCCTCGACGTGCGCCTTCGGCACGATGGCTGACGCCACCACCGGGTCAGTTTTGCCGCGCGTCACGACCACGACGCCAGGCGGCAGCTTCAACGCCGACACGTGGACCGAGCTGCCCACATCGAGAGCGGAGAGGTCGACTTCGATGAACTCCGGCAGATCCTTTGGCAGACACGAGACATCGAGCTGAGTGACGACGTGGCTCACGATCGCGCCGGAAACCTTGACCGCCGGCGAAGTTTCGCCGTTGGTGAAGTGCAACGGCACCTTCATGTGAATCTTGCGGCTCTCGTCGACCCGCTGGAAATCCACGTGCAGGATCTCGTTCTTGAACGGGTGCATCTGCACGTCGCGCAGCAGGACCTTCGTCACCGCCCCCCCGAGGCTCATGTTCAGTATCGACGCGTGGAACGCTTCGTTGCGCAGCGCATGGAACAGCGCGTTGTGGTCGAGTTCGATGGGCTGCGGCGCATCGGCCCCGCCATAGACGATGCCGGGCGCCTTGCCGGCACGGCGCATCCGGCGGCTGGCACCCCGGCCTTCGGTCGTGCGGGCAAAGGCGGTGAATTCGAATTGCATGATGCGGCTCCTGATGTCTGCGGCCTGCCGATGCGCGGTGTGCCCAGGGGCACTCCCGGCCGGTCGTCCGCGGTTGGCGACATCCCCGGAGTCCGGACGCGGACCAGCCGAGGAAAGCTTTGAAGTATAACCTTTTTCTGCCGGGCGGCCAACGCGCCCCGGCCACGCGCCCCGGCCTTGACACGCGCCCCGGCCGTACGCCGCCC
>CAYGYQ010000070.1:2265-14235 GCA_964354035.1 uncultured Bordetella sp. | reverse complement strand
CCACGCGCATGCCCGCCCCGGCGAGCGCGCCGGAGGGGCCCGCGTCGACACCGTGAACGCCCGTCGCGTTCATGAATCGCGCGGCCGGCGGCGGCGCAGCAAGCCGACCACGCCATGCGGCAGGAACAGCGTGACCAGAATGAACGTGAGGCCGAGAAAGAACAGCCAGAACTCCGGAAACGCCACGGTGAACCAGCTCTTGGCGCCGTTGACAATGACGGCACCGAGAATCGGCCCCACGAGCGTGCCGCGGCCGCCGACGGCCGCCCAGATCGCAATCTCGATCGAGTTCGCCGGCGACATCTCGCCCGGATTGATGATGCCGACCTGCGGCACGTACAGCGCGCCGGCGATGCCGCACAGCACGGCCGACAGCGTCCAGATGAACAGCTTGTAGTGCAGCGGGTTGTAGCCGCAGAACATGACGCGGCTTTCGGCGTCGCGGATCGCCGTGAGCACACGTCCGAGCCGCGAAGTCACGATATAGCGGCCGAGCAGAAACGCGGCGAGCAGCGCCGCGCCGGTGGCCATGAACAGCACCATCCGCGTTCCCGGCGTGGCAATCGGGAAGCCGAGGATGCGCTTGAAATCGGTGAAGCCGTTGTTGCCGCCGAAGCCCGTGTCGTTGCGGAAGAACAGCAGCATGAACGCGAACGTCAGCGCCTGCGTGATGATCGAAAAGTAGACGCCTTTGATCCGCGAGCGGAAGGCGAAGTAGCCGAAGACGAGCGCGAGCAGGCCCGGCACCAGCACGACCAGCAACAGCGCGTACCAGAACTGGTCGGTGAAGCTCCAGTACCAGGGATAGGCCTTCCAGTCCAGGAAGACCATGAAGTCGGGCAGCTCGCTCTGGTAGACCCCCTCGGTGCCGATCGAGCGCATCAGGTACATCCCCATCGCGTAGCCGCCCAGCGCAAAGAAGAGCCCGTGGCCCAGCGACAGTATGCCCGTGTAGCCCCAGATCAGGTCCATCGCCAGCGCCACGATCGCGTAACACATGATCTTGCCGGCGAGGGAGACGAAATAGTCCGGGACATGGAACGCGTGGCCCGCGGGCAGCCAAAGATTCAGCCCGGGCACGAGAATGAACAGTACGCCGGCGACGAGCATGATCGCCGACCATCCTCCGCGCGTCAGCAGAGGATGCGCTGGCGCCGCGAGGATGGGGCGCACCGGGAGCGGCAGCATGGCATTCATCGTCGACCGTCTCCTCGCCTGGCTGGCGCTAGCTTTCGGCCATGCGCCCCTTCAGCGCGAAGAGGCCTTGCGGGCGTTTCTGGATGAACACGATGATGAAGACCAGCACCGCGATCTTGGCGAGCACGGCACCCGACCATGCCTCGAGGAACTTGTTCGCGACCCCGAGACCCATCGCCGCATAGACCGTTCCCGCGAGCTGCCCCACGCCGCCCAGCACCACCACCATGAACGAGTCGACGATGTACGTCTGTCCGAGGTCCGGTCCGACGTTGCCGATCTGCGACAGCGCACAGCCGGCGAGCCCCGCGATGCCGGAGCCGAGCCCGAAGGCCAAGGTGTCGACGCGCCCGGTCGGCACGCCGAGGCAGCCTGCCATCGGCCGATTCTGCGTGACGCCGCGCACGAAGAGACCGAGCCGCGTGCGCGTGAGGATCAAGGCGATCAGCGCGACGATCGCGGCGGCAAACCCGATGATGACGATCCGGTTCCACGGCAGCACGAGATTCGAGAAGAGGTGGATGCCTCCAGACATCCAGACCGGGTTCTCGACCTGCACGTTCTGCGCGCCGAACAGCGTGCGCATCGCCTGGATCAGCATGAGGCTGATGCCCCACGTGGCGAGCAGCGTTTCGAGCGGGCGGCCGTACAGGAAACGGATGACGCTGCGCTCCAGGGCCATCCCGACGAGCGCGGATACGGCAAACGCCGCCGGGACCGCCGCCACCAGATACCAGTCGAACGCGCCGGGCAGGTAGCCGCGAAACAGATTCTGCACCATGTACGTGGCGTACGCGCCGATCATGATCAACTCGCCATGCGCCATGTTGATGACGCCCATCAAGCCGTAGGTGATCGCGAGCCCCAGCGCCGCCAGCAGCAGCACGCTGCCGAGGCTGACGCCGCTGAACACCCGGCCCACCATCTCGCCCGTGGCAAGGCGGCTTTCGATCGCGCGCAACGACAGCTCGGCTTCGGCACGCACATCGCTGTCGGGCTCGGCGAATTCGCCGCCCTTCCTTTCGAGCAGGGGCAGCAGCAGCGTCTTGGTATTGGGATCCCTGCTCTCGGCCAGCGCGCGAATCGCCGCCACGCGCACCGATCTGTTCGTGCTTCCCAGTTGCACCGTGGCCTCGGTCAGCAGCAGCAGCGCCTTGATCTGCGCATCCTGCTCCTTGGCCAATGCGCGCTGGATGACCGGCAGCATTTCCTCGTCGGCGCCTCGTTGCAGTTCGTTCGCTGCCGCCAGCCGGGTCGCGCGATCGTCCGCAGCGAGCTTCAGCGCTGCGATGGCAGTGGCGAGCTCGCGGCGCACGCGGTTGTTGAGCACGACGTCGTCGCGCGTCTCCGGCAACGGTTCGACCGCCTTGCCGGTGGCGAGATCGATCGCGCTGTTGCCCTTGACCTGCAACGCCCTTTCGCCTGCAGTCTGCACTTCGCCGTCCTGCAGCGCCTGCAGCAGGGGCAGCGCGCCGCCATCGCCGCTGGCGACGACCCCGGCGATGGCCTTGACCTTCGCCTCGTTCTCGCCGAAGGCAAGCTCACGGACAAGCTCCGGCGCGATCGCCTGCACCCTGGTCGCCACGAGCGCGACGAGCAGGGAAACGGCAAGCATCGCAGCGACGTGATGACGGAAGTGCCTGGAACGGATCATGGGTGGGCAGCCCCGGACAGAGGTGCAACGCACGACGGAACGGCGGCAGCGGGTGATCACGGGCCGCTGCCGCCGCCGTCAGACCACAGTGCTCCTGCTACATGTTGGCCGGACCATCCTTCTTCTTCTCGTTGCCGGGGATGAACGGGCTCCACGGCTGTGCCCGCACCAGGCCCTTGGGATCCTTCCAGACCACGTTGAACTGGCCGTTGGCCTGGATTTCGCCGATGAACACCGGCTTCCACAGGTGATGGTTCTTCTCGTCCATCTTCATCGTGTAGCCGTTTGGCGCCTTGAAGGTCTGCCCCGCCATCGCCGCGACGACCTTGTCGGTGTCGGTGGACTTGGCCTTCTCGACCGCCTGCTTCCACATATGCATCCCGACGTACGCCGCTTCCATCGGATCGTTGGTCAGCGGCCTGTCGGCGCCCGGGAGCTTCTTCGCCTTGGCGTAATCGGCCCACTGCTTCCTGAACGCGTCGTTGGCCGGGTTCTTGAGCGACATGAAGTAGTTCCACGCGGCGAGGTGCCCGACCAGCGGCTTCGTGTCCACGCCGCGCAACTCTTCCTCGCCGACCGAGAACGCGACCACCGGCACATCGGTGGCCTTCAGGCCCTGGTTGCCCAGTTCCTTGTAGAACGGCACGTTGGAGTCGCCGTTGATCGTCGACACCACCGCGGTCTTGCCGCCGGCGGCGAACTTCTTGATGTCCGCGACGATCGTCTGGTAGTCGCTGTGGCCGAACGGCGTGTACTTCTCGTCGATGTCCTTGTCGGCGACGCCCTTCGACTTCAGGAATGCGCGCAGGATCTTGTTCGTTGTGCGCGGATAGACGTAGTCGGTGCCGAGCAGCACCCAGCGCTTGGCGCCGCCGCCTTCCTTGCTCATCAGGTACTCGACCGCGGGAATCGCCTGCTGGTTCGGCGCGGCACCGGTATAGAACACGTTCTTCGACAGTTCCTCGCCTTCGTATTGCACCGGGTAGAACAAGAGGCCGTTCAATTCCTCGAACACGGGCAGCACCGACTTGCGCGACACGCTCGTCCAGCAGCCGAACACGACGGCGACCTTGTCCTGCGCAATCAGTTGCCGCGCCTTTTCGGCGAACAGCGGCCAGTTCGACGCGGGATCCACGACGACCGGCTCGAGCTTCTTGCCGAGCACGCCGCCCTTGGCATTGATCTCGTCGATCGCCATCAACGTCACGTCCTTCAGCACCGTTTCGCTGATCGCCATCGTGCCGGACAGCGAATGGAGGACGCCGACCTTGATGGTGTCCGCGGCGAGCGCGTGCGCGCTCACCGTCAGGCCGGTGACCGCAAGCGCGGCGGACACCGCAAGTTGCTTCAGAGCAGTTCTGCGTTGCATGGATTTCCCCATTTCAAGAGTTTGACGATGACAGCATCTGGTGCCGGGGACTCGGCAAACCGGGCCCTGAATGCTGCATCGCATGATCCATGCCACGTCCGGCAACTTCATCGCAAATCACTGTTTTCGAACGACAGACTTCCTTGCAGCCATCGCCATGGGTGGGTGTTGGCGCCTTTTGCTCCGCCCAGTTTGGTGCGGCGCACATAATCGTGCACCGAATTGGATTGCGGGAACGCCGACGCTACGCGCGCGGTCGGCGCAACGCCGGCGTCACGCGGCGCCCGTGCGGTGCATCAGCGGGGCGAAGCCACCGCGGCACCGACCATGCCGCGCTCGATGACGAAGCGCAGGACGACGTCCAGCCCCTGTCCGGTCTTGAGGTTGGTGAAGACGAACGGCCGCTCGCCGCGCATCTTCCGTGCATCGCGGTCCATGACCTCGAGCGACGCCCCGACCATGGGCGCGAGATCGATCTTGTTGATGACGAGCAGATCGGAACGCGTGATCCCCGGCCCCCCCTTGCGCGGAATCTTGTCGCCGGCGGCGACATCGATCACATAGATCGTCAGATCGGACAGTTCCGGCGAGAAGGTCGCGGCGAGGTTGTCGCCGCCGCTCTCGACGAAGACGATGTCGAGGTTGCCGAAGCGCCGCGCGAGCCGGTCCACGGCTTCGAGGTTGATCGACGCGTCCTCGCGAATCGCCGTGTGCGGGCAGCCGCCGGTCTCGACGCCGATGATCCGATCCGCCGGGAGCGCGTCGTTGCGCACGAGGAACTGCGCGTCCTCCTCGGTGTAGATGTCGTTGGTGACGACGGCGAGCTGGTACCGCTCGCGCAACGCACGGCAAAGCGCGAGCGTCAGCGCGGTCTTGCCGGAACCGACGGGACCGCCGATGCCGACGCGCAGAGGTTGGTTGAGGGTCACGTCGGGTGCCTCCCGGCAGGGTTACGAGCGAAAGAGCCTTGTGTATTGCGTTTCGTGCCGTGCGCTGGCGAGCGCGAGTCCGGGCGCGAACGTCGAGAGCTCGTCATCGGCGAGCGTCATGGCGGTGGCGACGACCTGCGGAATCTTGGCGCCCAGCGCCGTGAGCAGCCGCTGCCCGGCGACCTGGCCAAGCGGCACCAGCTTGACCGCGGCCAGCACCTGGTTCTCGAGCCACGACCAGACGTACCCCGTCAGCGCGGCGTCCAGGGGCACTGCGAAGCCGCGCACGGCAAGCGCATACGCCGCCGGCAGCGTGACCGGCGCGAGCGCGGGAAGCACGCCGCGAGCGGAGGCGTCGAGGAGCTCGAGGTCGGCCGCGAGCTTTGCCAGCGAGCCCCCCGTCTGCTCGGTCTCGGCGCGCAGCTCCGCGGTCTCGCGCGACGCGCGAAACCAGGCGTTCCACTTCGCGAACAGCGCCCAGTCGGCGTGTTGCGCGGCGGCGAGCAGTCGCCATGCGACCGCGGCTTCACCCGGCGCGACGACCCATTCGAGCACATCGCCGATCCACGTCTGCGCCGTCGCAGCGTCACGCACGCCACCGTCCTCGACCACTCGCTCCAGCCCCTGCGAGTAACTGTACGCGCCGATGGGCAGCGCGGGACTCGCGAGTTGCAGCAGCCGCACCAGCGGCAGCAGCGCCAGTCTGCCCGCCTCCGCCGACGAGGCGCCGGACAGTGCGGCGAGATCAGCCCGCATGCTTACCGAGCACGGCGAAGTCGTGGATGATGCCTGCGTGTTTCGCCTCACCCGAGTGCGCATGGTGGCCGGCAGCATACGCGCCGGCCTCGGGCTCGAACGGCGCGCGGACGGCCGCAACCGTCGCACCGAGTCCGCGCAGCATGCCCGCGAGCACGTCGTCCGCCGCCAGGCGCAGCCAGCCAGCCCCCACCTGCACGGGTGTGTGCCGGTTGCCGAGATGGTAGGCGGCGCGGGCGAGCGCGTTGGCGTCGGCGCAGCGAACCTCGAGCAGATCCTCTGCGGCCGCATTGACGCGGACGACGCGGCCGTCGTCGGCCTGCAGGCATTCGCCGTCCCGCAGCACGCTGCCGCGCTCGAGGAACAGGCCGATCTCCTCGCCGCCGGCGACAGTCGTGCGCAGCCGGCTCTTCTGCCGCAGCTCGAACGGAAGCACGAGGACCGCATCATGCGGCGCCGGCGCGTCGAGCTTGCGTTGCACGACGAGCATCGCTCAGTTCCGTTCGGGCTAGAACAGGAAATACCGCTGCGCCATCGGCAGCACCGCCGCCGGCTCGCAGGTCAGGAGCACGCCGTCGGCGCGCACCTCGTAGGTCTCCGGGTCCACGAAGATCCGCGGCAGCGCGTCGTTGTTCTTCATGTCGCGCTTGCCGATCGCGCGCGTGTCCTTCACGGCGACGAGCGGCTTCGCGAGATCGAGCTTGCGCACGGCGGGATTCTTCAGCGCCGCCTTCGACACGAAGGTGACGGAGGTCGACCGCGCCTTGCCGAATGCGCCGAACATCGGGCGGTAATGCACCGGCTGTGGCGTGGGAATCGATGCGTTAGGATCGCCCATGGCCGCCGCGGCGATCATCCCGCCCTTCAGGATCAGCGATGGCTTCACGCCGAAAAACGCCGGCTTCCACAGCACGAGGTCGGCGAGCTTGCCCGGCTCGACCGAGCCGACGACGTGGCCGATGCCGTGCGCGAGCGCGGGGTTGATCGTGTATTTCGCGACATAGCGCATGACGCGCTGGTTATCGTGCGCGGCGGGGTCGCCCGCAAGCTTGCCGCGCTGAACCTTCATCTTGTGCGCCGTCTGCCAGGTGCGGATGATGACCTCGCCGACCCTGCCCATCGCCTGCGAGTCCGACGACAGCATCGAGAACGCGCCGAGATCGTGCAGGATGTCCTCGGCGGCGATCGTCTCGCGCCGGATCCGCGATTCGGCGAATGCGATGTCCTCGGCGATCGCCGGGTCCAGGTGGTGGCACACCATCAGCATGTCGAGATGCTCGTCGATCGTGTTGACGGTGTACGGGCGCGTCGGGTTGGTCGACGACGGCAGCACGTTGGGCTCACCGCACGCCCGGATGATGTCGGGCGCGTGGCCGCCCCCCGCCCCTTCGGTGTGATACGTGTGGATCGTGCGGCCGCCGATCGCCTGCAGGGTGGTCTCGACGAAGCCCGATTCGTTCAGCGTGTCGGTGTGGATCGCGACCTGCACGTCCATCCTGTCCGCAACCTTGAGCGCCGCGTCGATCGCCGCCGGTGTGGTGCCCCAGTCCTCGTGCAGCTTCAGGCCGATTGCGCCGGCCTCGACCTGCTCGATGAGCGGTGGCAGCAGGCTCGCGTTGCCCTTGCCCAGGAAGCCGAGGTTCATCGGAAATGCTTCCGCGGCTTCGAGCATCCGGTGGATGTGCCACGGCCCGGGCGTGCACGTCGTCGCGAACGTGCCGGTCGCGGGACCGGTGCCGCCGCCGAGCATCGTCGTGACGCCCGACATCAGCGCCTCGTCGATCTGCTGCGGGCAGATGAAGTGGATGTGCGCATCGATCCCGCCGGCGGTGACGATCATGCCTTCGCCGGCGATGATCTCGGTCGCAGCACCGATCACGATGTCGACACCGGGCTGGATGTCGGGATTGCCGGCCTTGCCGAGCTTCGCGATCCTGCCGCCCTTCAATCCGATGTCGCATTTGACGACGCCCCACCAGTCGATCACCAGCGCATTGGTGATCACCGTGTCGGCGCAATCGGCGGCCACACGCTGGCTCTGCCCCATGCCGTCGCGGATAACCTTGCCGCCGCCGAACTTCACCTCCTCGCCGTAGATCGTGAGATCGCGTTCCACTTCGACGACGAGGTCGGTATCCGCGAGCCGAACGCGATCGCCGACCGTCGGCCCGAACATTTCGGCATAGGCGCGCCGGCCGACCTTCATCGCTTGCCCTTCGCCTTCGCGCTGGCGGCCGCTGCCTTCCTTCTCGCCGGCGAGCGGCGCGCGGCGTTCGTTCGCACCGTTGCCTCGAGCGGTCCCATCACGGCGCCGGTGAAGCCGTACACAACCCGCGCCCCCGCCAGCGCCACCAGTTCGACGGTGCGCGACTGCCCTGGCTCGAAACGTACGGCCGTGCCGGCCGCGATGTTGAGCCGGAAGCCGCGCGCCGTCGTCCGATCGAAGGCAAGCGCCGCGTTGGTCTCGGCGAAGTGATAGTGCGAGCCGACCTGGATCGGACGGTCGCCGGTATTGGCCACCGTCAGCGTGACCGTGGCCCGCCCGGCGTTCAATTCGAGTTCGCCGTCCTGCACAATGAGTTCCCCGGGGATCATGGGATGGGGTGATGGACGGTGACGAGTTTCGTCCCGTCGGGAAAAGTCGCCTCGACCTGGATCTCGGGAATCATCTCCGCCACGCCGTCCATCACCTGCCCGCGGTGGAGCAGCGTTGCGCCATGGCTCATCAGGTCGGCCACCGTCCGGCCGTCGCGCGCGCCTTCCATGATCGCGGCGGAGATGTAGGCAACGGCCTCGGGGTAATTGAGCTTCACGCCGCGCGCGAGGCGCCGCTCCGCCACCAGCGCGGCGGTGAAGAGCAGCAGCTTGTCCTTTTCCCTCGGTGTGAGTTCCATCGGATATCGTCGGGCAGGGTCAGGTGTTCCAGATCCGGGGCGGCACCGCGTCGCGTCCCGCAAGCGCCGGACGAAGCACGCGCCACAGCGAAGCAAAATACGTGCGCGCCGCGTGCGCGCAGCCACCACGATACCGCGCGATCAGCACCTGTGGCAGACGCGTAACTGCGCCCGCTCCGGACGCGGGGGAAGCGGCGCGGCACGCCGCGAGAACGCCGTCCTCGACATCGGCGCCCGCCGCTATCATTGTGCCAAACACGGGCGCACCGTCCAAAACTGCACCAGCTTGGAGCGCAGGGGAACCGCCGTCGAGGACGGCGCGCTCGCACCAGAGCATCGCGTCGCCACGGATGAGCTCGAGCGTCTGGTGCACACGTCCGGACGCGAAGCGCTCGCCCGCCGCGGTGCGCCCGAGCTGCGTCACATCCCAGCCGATGAAGCGCGCATCCCCGGCAAGCTCGACGCCAAGTCGGATCGCCGCGCGCGCGCCGTCGAACAGCATCGTTTCCTGCGGCAGCCATTCGACGAGCGCGCCGGCAGCGACCCGCAGCATGGTGTCGGAGCGCGCGACCGCCCCCGCGGACCGGTACCACTTCGCGGCGCCGGGAGTCGTGAACTGCGCGTGCGCGCGCAACCCGGCGGCGACCTCGATGGTGAGCGAATCGCCGCCGACGATCCCGCCGGGCGGATGCACGACGACCACCTGGCAGACGCCCGGACCTTCGGGATAGAGCGCCTTCTGCACGCGCAGCGGACCGCTGTGCCGGCGCGCGGCCAGCACCGTGCGCGAGACCTCGCGCTCGAATCGAAGCTCGAGACGCGCCTCCCATCCGGCCGGCGCCGCGCGCGCCGGCGCGCGTTCCTCGACGAGCGCGGTGGCAACCATCGTCCGAGTGTAACGCAAGGATGTGCGTCAGCGCCGCTCGGATTTCAAAGCCAGCGCCTGCGCGTAGATCGCGTCCCGCGGCAATCCCGTCGCCGCCGCGGCGACGCGCGCGGCGCGCGCGGGTGGCAACTCGGCAACGAGCGCCGTCAGCAGCCGGCGCAGGTCGAGTTCAGGCTCACCGGCGATCGCCTCCGTCTCCGGCGGAGCGTCGACGAGCAGCACGAACTCGCCGCGTTCGTGATTCGGATCGGCGGCGAACCAGGCGGGCGCCTCGTTGAGCGTGGTCCGCGTGATGGACTCGAATTTCTTCGTGAGCTCCCGCGCGACGACGAGTATTCGCTCGCCGCCGAGTTCCTCGCCCAGGTGCGCGACCGTGGCGCGCACCCGATGCGGCGCCTCGTAGACGACGAGCGCAACCGGCAGGCGCGCGACGGCCGCGAGCAGTTCGCGCCGCGCTTTCGCCGCCTTGGGCAGAAAACCCAGGAACAGGAATTGCCCGGCCACGAGGCCCGCCGCCGAGATCGCTGCGATGGCCGCGTTCGCGCCAGGAATCGGCACGACCGGGAATCCCGCGTCACGCACCGCCCGCACCAGATGCGCTCCGGGATCGCTGACGGCCGGCGTACCCGCATCGCTGACCAGGGCAACGCTGCGGCCAGCGCCAAGCTGCGCGACGATCTGCGTGGCGCGCGCCGCTTCGTTGTGCTCGTGCAGGGACAGCGGTCGGGTCGTGATCGCGTAGTGCCGCAGCAGCACGCCGGTCACGCGCGTATCTTCGGCCGCGATGATGTCGACGCCAGCGAGGACGTCCTGCGCGCGCAGCGTCAGGTCGCGCAGGTTTCCGAGCGGCGTGGCAACCACATATAATGCCCCCGGCGCGACGCGAAAGCGCATGGGCCTTTCGTCGTCGCCGCTTTCCGCATCTCCGCTTTCATCCATGCGAAACTCGACCCTGCTTCGATGACCGCCCGCCGCCGAACAGACCGGAACGCGCATGGCCGCACGCGCTGGCGCAGCGCCGCGATCGCGCTGGCGTTGGCGTTAGCGGGCGGGCTGTCGGCATTGTCCGCCGCACAGTCACCGGCGGCAAGCGACGCGGCACCGGAGGCGAGCGCCGCAGCCGCCCCGGTCGTCGACGCCCGGGTCGAGCCTGTGCCCATCGTGCTCGTGCTGCCGCTGACGTCGGCGGTGTACGGCCGGGCCGCCGAGGCGGTGCAGGCCGGATTCCTCGCTGCCGCCGAAGCCGCGAAGGCGAAGCCGAAGGTAATCGGGCACGGTGACGACGACGTCGTCGGCGCGTTCGCGAAGGCGAAAGCAGCCGGTGCCAGGGTCATCGTCGGCCCGCTGGTCCGGGACGACCTGAAAGTGCTGGTGGCGGCCGGTCTCGAGCTGCCGCCAACCATTGCGCTGAACCAGTTGGACGAGGGCGTGGCGCTTCCGGAGAACGTCTACGCGCTCACCCTTACGATCGACGGCGAGGCGAGGCAGCTTGCTCGCCGCGCCCGCGACGACGGCGCGACGAAGGTCGTCGTGATTGCCAGTGACACGCCAAGGCAGCAGCGTTTCGCGAGCGCATTCAACGCCGAGTGGATCCTTGCCGGTGGCGGGGCTCCGGTGATGTTCCGCTTCGACCCGGCGCCGGATGTGCTCAGACTCATGCGGCGCGAACTGGTCAAGACCCCGGTCGATGCCGCCCTCCTTGCCGTCGACGCCACGGATGCCGCGCTGGCCAAGCCCTATGTGGGAACGATCCTCAGCTACACCAGCAGCCAGGTCAACGAGCGCCAGCCGCCGGAAGCGCTGCGCGACCTCGACGAAGTGCGTTTCGTCGACATGCCCTGGCTGGTCGATCCCGATGCGGCCGCTTTCGCGGACCTGAGACGGCCGGATTACCCCAACACCACGCTCGACCGGCTCCATGCGCTCGGCGTGGATGCCTTTCACGTCGCCGCGGCCTTCGCGGCCGGACCGCCCGCAAAGCTCGAATTCGACGGCGCGACCGGCCACCTTTCGCTCGACGCGACGCGCCAGTTCGTCCGCGAGGGGCGGCTGATGCAGTTCCGGGCCGGTCGCATCGTGCCGGTGGGCGCGCGCTAGGCCATCTTCGCACGATGTCCGCGATCGCGAACGGGTAACAGGATGAAACGACCCCCACGCTCGCTTTGCTCGCTGCCCCCCGAGGGGGCGGGTCAGTCCCTTGGGACGGCCCGGCGGGACTAGGATGAAACGGCCCCCACGCTCGCTTTGCTCGCTGCCCCCCGAGGGGGCGGGTCAGTCCCTTGGGA
>CAYGYQ010000070.1:0-2165 GCA_964354035.1 uncultured Bordetella sp. | reverse complement strand
TGCTCGCTGCCCCCCGAGGGGGCGGGTCAGTCCCTTGGGACGGCCCGGCGGGACTGACATGGCCGTCGCCCGCGGCGAGGCCGGTGCTCGCGCCGAGGCCTTGGCGGCCACGTTCCTGACCACCCGCGGCCTGACGATCGTCGAGCGCAATTTCCGCTGCCGCCGCGGCGAAATCGACCTCATCGCGCGCGACGGCGAGACGCTCGTGTTCGTCGAGGTGCGCCTGCGCACGCGACGCGACTTCGGCGGTGCCGCCGCGAGCATCACGGCGGCCAAGCGTGCACGGATCGCCGCCGCCGCGCTCTTCTACCTCGGACGCCTGCCGCGCACGCCGCCATGCCGGTTCGATGCGGTGCTGCTCGATGCGATCGATGCGGAGCGCATCGAATGGCTGCAGGACATGATGAGCGCATGAGCGGCGCCGGCAACGGCAAACTTGCTACAATCGGGCGAGTTCCGCTTCCCGACCATGGATCATGTCTCGCGCATTCGCGCGCATTTCGCCGACAGCGCGCAGCTGAAGCTCGCCGCGGCGGACGCGCTCGCTCCGGCCATCGCCCGCGCCGCTGACGTGTTCACGACGTGCCTGCTCGGGGACGGCAAGATCCTGGCCTGCGGCAACGGCGGATCCGCCGCCGACGCGCAGCATTTCGCCGCCGAAATGATCGGTCGCTTCGAGCGGGAGCGCCCGGAGCTGCCTGCGCTTTCGCTGTCCACCGACACGTCGATTCTCACGGCTGTGGCCAACGACTACTCGTTCGAGCAGGTGTTCGCGAAGCAGGTGCGGGCGCTCGGCGCCGCGGGTGACGCGCTGCTGGCCCTATCGACGTCCGGGAACTCGGCCAACGTCGTCGCGGCGATCCGGGCGGCGCACGAGCGCGAGATGCGCGTCGTCGCACTCACGGGCAAGGGCGGTGGCGAGATCGGCGCCATGCTGACGGCGGACGACGTGCACCTGTGCGTGCCGCACGACCGGACCGCGCGCATCCAGGAGGTGCACCTGCTCATCATTCATTGCCTGTGCGACGCCGTCGACCATACGCTGCTGGGAGACGAAGGATGAACAGCAGGTCGGCACTCCCGCGCCTGCTTCCGCTCGCCGGTCTCGCGCTCGTCGTTGGCGTCGGCCCCCTCGTTGCCGGCTGCGCCGCCGTTGTGATCGGCGCGACGGCCGGTGCGGGCACGCTGGTTGCCATGGACCGCCGCTCCTCCGGCATCCTCGCGAGCGATCAGGCGATCGAATCGAAGGTGACCAAGGACGCCGCCAACCGGTGGCCCAGCGGCGTGCATCTCAACGTGACGAGCTTCGACGGCAAAGTCCTGCTCACCGGGGAGGTGCCGACCGCGGCCATACGCGATGAGATCGGGCAACTCGCGACGGCCACGGAGTACGTGCGCGGGGTGAACAACGAATTGTTGGTCGGCCCGGAAACCGAATTCGGCGCGCGTACACAGGACACTTACATCACGACCAAGGTGAAGACGCGACTGATCGAGGCAGGGCGATTGGACGCGAACAACGTGAAGGTCGTCACCGAGCGCAGTGTCGTCTATCTGCTGGGCCTCGTCTCGCGCCAGGAAGGCAATGCCGCCGCGGAGATCGCGGCCTCGACCACGGACGTCGCGCGGGTCGTCAAGTTGTTCGAATACACGGACTGAGCGCGCGATGACCGCAGCGCACGGGCTCCCTGCGCCACGCTACCCGGCCAAGATCGCGCCGCCGGGCGAGTTGCCGGCGCGCATCGCGGCGTTACCGCGGCCGCTGGTGTTCACCAATGGCGTGTTCGACGTGCTGCACCGCGGTCACGTCACCTGTCTCGATCAGGCACGCGCGCTGGGCGCATCGCTCGTCGTCGCCGTCAATTCCGACGCCTCGGTGCGACGGCTCGGCAAGGGTGATGACCGGCCGCTCAATACCCTGGCGGACCGGATGGCCGTGCTCGCCGCGCTCGCGGCCGTCGACCTTGTCGTCCCGTTCGACGGTGACACGCCGCTCGATCTCATCGTCACCTGTCGGCCCGACGTACTGGTCAAAGGCGGCGACTATACTGCGGCGACGACCGCCGGCGCGAGCGAAGTGCTCGCCGCCGGCGGGAAGTTCGTGGCGATCCCGTTCCTGTCCGCGCATTCGACCTCGGCGCTCATCGAGAGGATCCGCGGCTGAG
>CAYGYQ010000069.1:0-14259 GCA_964354035.1 uncultured Bordetella sp. | reverse complement strand
GTCGCGGAACTTGCCCTGGCGGAACAGCGCGATCTCGCGCGCCTTGCGCTCGTCGCCCAGCACCATCACGTCCTCGCCGGCGAGCGGGACGTCGGACAGCCCCTGGATCTCGACCGGGATCGCCGGGCCGGCCGCCGTCACGTTCTTGCCGGTCTCGTCGGTCATCGCGCGCACGCGGCCGAACACCGCCCCGGCGAGCACGATGTCGCCGCGTTTGAGGGTACCGGAATGCACGAGCACGGTCGCCACCGGTCCCTTGCCCTTGTCGAGGCGCGACTCGATGACGATGCCCCGCGCCGGCGCGTTCCGGGGTGCCTTCAGCTCCAGCACTTCCGCCTGCAGCAGGATCGCGTCGAGCAGGTCGTCGATGCCCGCCCCGGTCTTCGCCGAGACCGGGATGAACTGCGCCTCGCCGCCATATTCCTCCGGAATGACGCTTTCGGCGACGAGCTCCTGCTTGACGCGCTCGAGGTTCGCTTCCGGCTTGTCGATCTTGTTGATCGCGACGACGATCGGCACGTTGCCGGCCTTCGCGTGCGCGATCGCCTCCTTCGTCTGCGGCATCACGCCATCGTCGGCCGCGACGACCAGGACCACGATGTCGGTGACTTTCGCCCCGCGGGCGCGCATGGCCGTGAATGCCTCATGGCCCGGCGTGTCGAGAAACGTGATCACGCCCTTCTTCGTCTGCACGTGGTAGGCACCGATGTGCTGCGTGATGCCGCCTGCCTCGCCGCTTGCCACCCGTGTGCGCCGGATGTGGTCGAGCAACGACGTCTTGCCATGGTCGACGTGGCCCATCACCGTCACGACCGGAGGCCGCGGCTCGGCTTCGACGTCGGTCGCTTCGGACTCCGCGAGCAGCGCATCGGGGTCGTCCGGCGGCGCGGCCTTGGCCTTGTGACCCATTTCGCCGGCCAGGATGATCGCCGTCTCCTGGTCGAGCACCTGGTTGATGGTCACCATCTGCCCCAGCTTCATCAGCGCCTTGATGACCTCGGCCGCCTTCACCGACAGCTTGCGCGCGAGCTCGGCCACCGTGATCGTCTCGGGGATGGTCACGTCGCGGATGACGGGACTCGCCGCCCCTTGCACGGCGCCTTCGCTGCCTTCCTCGTCGTGGCGCCGGCCGCCGACCTTCGGCTGCCGCCAGCCACCGGCCGTGGTGCCACCCGTCACATCGCCACGCAACTTGAGCGCGCGGCGCCGTGCGGCCTCTTCCTGGAATCCCGCGCCGCTCTTCTTGACCGGCTTCGCCCGCTCGCCCGGTTTGGCCGCCGGACGATGCAACGTGCCCTCGGTGGCGACCTTCGCCGCAGGCGCCTTGCCGGCCTTGGCGGTCTCGGTCGCCGTGGCGGCTTCCGCGACGGCGGCAGCCTCGTCCGCAGCGGCCTTGGCCGCGGCCTCCTCGGCTTCGCGCTCTTTCTTCGTCTTGCGCTTGACCACCTGCTCCTGCTTCTTCTGCACTTCTTCCTGCTGGCGCGCGATCAGCTCCTGCGCCTTCTTCTCCTCCGCCTCGCGCGCGGCGAGCTCCTCGGCGCTGATGAGGGGCGCCGCGACCGGCTTGGCGGCCGGCTCCTCGACCACCGGCGCGGCCTCGGTCTCGTCGCGTTTGACGAACACCCGCTTCTTGCGCACTTCGACCTGGATCGTGCGCGCCTTGCCGGTGGAGCCGGCAGCCTTGATCTCGGTGGTCTGCTTCCGCGTCAGCGTGATTTTCTTCTTGGGTTCGCCGGCGGCCCCGTGCTGTTTCTGCAGGTACTCGAGCAGCTTCGTCTTGTCCTGCTCGGACAGTCCGTCGCCTTCGTTCTTGCCGGCCACCCCCGCCTTGGTCAGCTGCTCCAGCAGCGCGCCCGGCGGCAGCTTCAGCTCCGTCGCGAATTGCTCAATCGTCGTGTGCGCCATGTGCTTCTCCCGCTTTCCTTGTTCCCGTGCGCTATGCTCAGTGCTGCGCCGGCGCTGCCGCCACCGCCACGTGCTCGGCTTCGGCCGGTGCTTCCTCGAACCAGTGTGCGCGCGCCTTCATGATCAGCTCCTGTGCGCGCTCCTCGGAGATGCCGGTCAGCTCGACCAGCTCGTCGCCGGCGAGATCGGCGAGCGCGTCGCGCGTCGTGATGCCGTGCACCGCGAGCGCGCTCGCGATCTCGGTGTCCATGCCCTCGAGGCCGAGCAGCGCCTCCTCGACGTTCTCGACGTTCTCCTCGCGCACGATGGCGTCCGTGAGCAGCGCGTTGCGCGCGCGGCTGCGCAGCTCGTTCACCGTGTCGGCGTCGAACGCCTCGATCTCGAGCATCTCGTTCAGCGGCACGTACGCGATCTCCTCGAGCGACGTGAAGCCCTCGCCGATCAGGATGTCCGCGACCTCCTCGTCGACGTCGATCTTGTCCATGAACAGCTGGCGCAGCCGCTGGCCCTCCTCGTCGTGCTTCTTCTGCGAATCCTCGACGCTCATCAGGTTCAACTCCCAGCCCGTGAGCTCCGAGGCGAGGCGCACGTTCTGGCCAAGCCGGCCGATCGCGATCGCCAGGTTCTCCTCGTCCACCACCACGTCCATGCTGTGCTTTTCCTCGTCGACCACGATCGACGAGATCTCGGCGGGCGCCAGCGCGTTGATGACGAACTTCGCCGGATCCTCCGAAAAGAGAATGATGTCGACCCGCTCGCCGGCAAGCTCGTTGGTCACCGCGGTGACGCGCGAGCCGCGCATGCCGATGCACGTGCCCTGCGGGTCGAGCCGCGGGTCGTTCGACTTCACGGCGATCTTGGCGCGGATGCCGGGGTCGCGCGCCGCGGCCTTGATTTCGATGAGGCCTTCCTCGATCTCGGGCACCTCGAGTTCGAACAGGCGCATCAGGAATTCCGGCGCGATCCGGGACAGGATGAGCTGCGGGCCCTTCGCCGTGCGGTCGATCTTGGTGACGAAGGCGCGGATGCGATCGCCGACGCGCAGCATCTCCTTCGGGATCAGCTGGTCGCGCGGGATCACGCCCTCGATGCGGCCGGACTCGACGATCACGTTGCCGCGCTCGATGCGCTTGGCCGTGCCCGTCAGCAGGTTGTCCTGACGTTCCAGGAAATCGTTCAGGATCTGTTCGCGCTCGGCGTCGCGGATCTTCTGCAGGATCACCTGCTTCGCCGCCTGCGCGCCGATGCGGCCGAACTCGACCGGCTCGAGCGGCTCCTCGATGACATCGCCGAGCTTCAGGTCCGTGCCGCGCTCCGCAGCATCGGTGATTGCGATCTGGTAGGCCGGCTCCTCGTGCTCCTCGTCCGGCACCACCGTCCAGCGGCGGAACGAATCGTAATCGCCCGTCTCGCGATCGATCGACACGCGCGCGTCGATCTCCATCGCGAATCGCTTTTTCGTCGCCGAGGCGAGCGCCGACTCCAGCGCCGTGAACACGATTTCCTTCGCCACGTTCTTTTCGCGCGCGAGCGCGTCGACCAGCAGCAGCAGTTCCCGATTCATGTTGCTTTTCTCCACTCGATCCTCGGTACGAGCCGCGCGCGATCGATGTCGGCGAGCGGGATCGTCATCGTTCCCTGCGGGGTCGCGACGCGGACGGCGCCGTCCGCGAAGCCCTGCAGGATGCCTTTGATGCGGCGGACGTTCGCGACGGGGTTCGCCAGCCGGAATTCGGCCTCCTCGCCGGTGAACCGGAGAAAATCCGCCGCCTTGCGCAGCGGCCGGTCCAGCCCGGGCGACGACACCTCCAGCCGGTCGAAATCGACGTTCTCGACCGCAAACAGCCGCGTCAGCTGTCGGCTGACGCGGGCACAGTCCTCGACGCTGACGCCCTTGGGCTTGTCGATGAACACGCGCACGTACCGGCCCTTGGGAGAGCTCTCCCAATCGACCAGCTCGTACCCCATCGGGGGCAACGTATTTTCCAGAAGTTCGCCCAGGTTCATCGCCATGCAAAAGGGTTGCGCCAAAAAAAAATGGGCTGCGTCCAGCCCATTTCCACGACTTATCCACAGCGATTATAGCAGAAAATCCGACGAATTTGAAGACCGCCTGCCGGTTTGGCGTTTCCCCGTCTCCTCCGCGCGCTCGGGCCTGGGATACTTCCACCGCTTCTGCAGCCACAGCCAATCCGCGGGGCTTTCCTGGATCGCGGCCTCGAGCTGCCGCGCGAAACGCTCCATGATCGGCGTGTCGTCAGCGCCGGCGTCGCGGTCGAACGGCGGCAGCGCGAGCGGTATGAGTCGCACCGCATAGCGACCCCGGGCGACGCGCCGCATCGCGACGTAGAGCACCGGTGAATCGAGGAAATGCGCGACCTTCTCCGCGCCGACGAAGAAGGCCGTGTCGCGATTGAGGAAGCGGGACCAGTGCTTCTTGCCGTCGCGCGGAGGCGTCTGGTCGGCAATCAGCGCATAGCCGCGTGGGGTGCCCGCGCGGTTCATCAGCTCGTAGACGAAATCCTCGCGCGGAATCGGCATGCCGCCGAAACGCGACCGCGCCTCGCGCAGGAACCGGTCGATCGAGGCGACGCGCTGCCTCTGGTACACCGCGTCGATCGGCAGCCCGAACCGCGCTCCACCGGCCGGCAGCAGCCACTCCCAGTTGCAGAAGTGCGGCGTCAGCAACACGACCGATTGCCGCGCGGCGACCGCGGCGTCGATCGGAGCCGTGTCCTCGAAGCTGACGCGGCGCGCCAGCGCCTCGGCGCTGGCGCTGAAACCCCAGAGCGCCTCCATCACGACATCCGCGAGGTTGCGATAGGACTGGCGCAGGATGTACGCCCGCTCGGCATCGGTCCGGTCCGGAAATGCGAGCGCGATGTCGTTGGCCACCTGGTCGCGGCGCCAGCGCAGAACATGGAACACCATGACGTAGATGACCCAGCCGACCGGATAGAGCACCGCCAGCGGCACGAGCGACAGCAGTTTCAGCAGATGGCGCATCGTCCAGCCGCGCCGAATCGCGACCGCCGGCCGGCTCCTATTGCCGCTGGGCGTGGATCGACCATAGACGCGCGAGATCAGCCGTGCCGTCGGTGCCGCCGACGTCCCGGAAAGCCGCGAGGGCCTTGGCCTTCTGTCCCGCCGCAAGATAGGCAATCGCCAGGTGCAGCTTCGCGTCGTCGGGCCGGCTCAAGCCGCCCTTCTGCATGCCCTGCTCCATCAGCGCGATGCCCTGGTCGAACTGTCCGTCGCTGACGTAAACGAAGCCCACGTTGACGAGCGCGGTGCCGTCGGGGGCAGCCCCGGCGGCCCTGACGCTTTGCGGCAGTTGTCTCTGGTCTTCGGCCACCTGCTTCGCCGCCGTGTCGCGCACGCGCTTCTGCCTGTCGGCGTCCGTGCCGGTCGTAAGCGCGCCGGAGGCCAACCCCTGGTCGGCGATGCGCTTTGCTTCCGCGGGCAAGGCCGCGGCGAGCGCAAGTTCGGCCATCGCGGCGTAATCCGCGCCGGCGCTCAGAATGCCGGTGGCCTGCCGCAGGCGCAGCGCGTCGAGCGCGAGCCGATCGGCGAAACCCGGCTTGGCCTCGATGCGCCGAATGGCATCCGCCCAGTATTCCTTCTTCGGGTAGAAGGTGAGCAGGGCCTCCAGCGCGTAGACATATCCGGCGTTGTCGCCGAGCTTGGTGTAGCTGTTCGCGAGCAACTGCACCCGTTCCAGCGGAGGAGCAACCCCGCTCTTGAGGCCGCTGTCGACGTCGACGCGCAGCTCCCGCGCGGCGCTCGCCCAATCGTCGGCGAGATACTGCGCGCGGATCAGCAGCCAGCGCATGTCGGCGTGGGTCCCGTTCTGCTGCAGATAGCGTGCCGCCCAGGTCGCGGCTTTTGGAAAGTCCTTGCCCTGGAAATAGAGCAGCGCCAGCGCCTGCGTCAGGCGCGCCCGATCGGCGGGATCGATGCCCCCGGCGGCGACGACCGCCTCGAACGATCGTGTGGCGGTCGGGATGTCACCCGCGCCGGAAGCAGCGACGCCACGCATGCGGTCGATGGCGAGGTTCTCGCCGGGCGTGCGCTCGGGGACCGCCTCCGCCTCGCGGATCCTGGCCAGCGCTTCGTCGAACTTGCTGGCGCGCAGGAGCTCCTGCGCCGCCTGCAAGGGCGTGGCGATCTCCGGTCGCAATACGATCAGCGGCACCGAGCCCGTTTGCGCGAACGGCACGCCAACACCCGCGACCAAGAGCACGGCAACCAGCAGCAGGCGCAATGCAACGGCGCACGAGAAGGGTCGAACGGGGTGTAAGGCAGGCATTGTCAGTAGGTCCCGGATTGGCGCCGCTGTGCGCCGGCGCGCCGGGCACGAAACTGCGCATTCTACAAGGACCGTCAACGTTTCGCCCAGGCGTCCTCCGCCCGCCCGGCGGAGCGACGCGTTCACGGGATTTCCTTCTTGCTACGCACTCCGGTAAACGCGCTTTGGGCAGCCTGCCAGGTTCATGCGTTCCGGTCCGCGTGTGTTTGCCCTCGTAGGCGCGGGCTTGCCCGCGCTCGATACGAATCGACGGTCGAGCCATTGCCCAGCGCGGCCGAGGCCGCGCCTACGACCCCGCCCGCCACCGCGCCACCTTCCCCCTTCCAAAACGGCACGGGTTGCCACAGGATTTCTCATGCCTTCACCACGCCGCGACGGATCTGATCCTGCTCCATCGACTCGAACAGCGCCTTGAAATTGCCCTCGCCGAATCCTTCGTTGCCCTTGCGCTCGATGAACTCGAAGAACACGGGTCCGAACTGATTCTCCGAGAAGATCTGCAGCAGCAGCTTGCCGGCGTCGCCGTCGATCAGGATGTTGCGCCGCCTGAGCTCGGCGAGCGGCTCGCCGTGGCCGGGTATCCGCCGGTCTACCCGCTCGTAGTAGGTGTCGGGCGTGGCCAGCAGCTTGACGCCGGCGGCGATCAGCGCGTCCACGGTCCGGTACAGGTTGGCCGAGCCCATCGCGATGTGCTGCACGCCCTCGCCATGATAGCGGTCGAGGTACTCCTGGATCTGGCCGGCTTTCTCCTGGCCTTCCTCGTTGATCGGAATACGGATCTTGCCGCAGGGGCTCGTCATCGCGCGCGACTTGATGCCGGTGACCTGGCCCTCGAGGTCGAAGTAGCGGATCTCGCGGAAGCTGAACAGGCGCTCGTAGTAACTCGACCACTCGTCCATCCGTCCGCGATGCACGTTGTGCGTCAGGTGATCGATGTACAGCAGGCCATGCCCCGGGGGATTCTGCGGCGCCCCCGGGATCGGCTCGAAGTCGACGTCGTAGATGCCGATGTTGCCGATCTCGCCGGGCTGCGCGCCATCCTTGCCCCGCCACCGGTCGACCAGATAGATCATCGAGTCGCCGATGCCCTTGATGGCGGGAATGTTGAGCTCGCCCGGGCCCCCCGTTGAATCGTAGCCCCAGGCGCCGAGCGAAATCGCGCGCTTGTACCCGCGCCCGGCATCGGCAACACGGAAGGCAATCGCGCAGATCGAGGGGCCGTGCAGCCGGGCGAAACGCTGCCCGAAGCTGTCCGGTTCCGCGTTGAGGATGAAGTTGATCTCGCCCTGGCGATACAGGGTCACTTTCTTCCGCCGGTGCCGGGCGACCGCAGTGAAGCCAAGCCGCTCGAACATCCTGCCCATGGCCTCCGGGTCCGGCGCCGCGTACTCGATGAACTCGAAGCCGTCGGTCCCCATCGGATTGTCCCACGGCGTGAACATCGCCGGCGTGTCGCTCATGTTGCCTGCACCTCTCGGTCCGGAACCACCGCCGTCACTTCGATCTCGACTTTCGCGGCGTCCTCGATCAGGGCTGCGACCTCCACGGCCGTCATCGCCGGGAAATGGCTGCCGATGATCTCACGATACGCGACCCCGATCTGCGGGTAGGCAGCGACGTACTCCCGCCTGTCGCAAACGTACCAGGTCATCCGGACGATATGCTCGGGCCGCGCGTCGGCCTCGGCGAGCACGGCGACCACGTTGGCGAGCGCCTGGCGCACCTGGCCCGCGAACTCCGACGTGCGGAAAACGCCCTGCGCATCCCAGCCAACCATACCGCTGACAAACACCAGCCGCCCGTTCGCGGCGACACCGTTCGCATAGCCTCGGGGGCGCATCCAGCCCGGGGGCTGCAGGATTTCCATTCGTTGCCCTTTCTCGTCCGTGAATGACGGGGGCCGGAATGCGGCCGCCCGGCGTACTGCGGTCGCGGGGTCAGCTGTCGAGCAGCTTCGCCGCGATCTGCTGCGGCGTGAGCCCCGCATTGGCGGCGGCCGCCTGCTGCTCGCGCAGGAGGTTCCGTTCGAGCTGGCTTTTCGCCGAACGGTACTGCTTTGGCCACTCGATGTCCGCATAGCCGATCTTCGCCGCCTCCATCAGCGTCCACGCCGGATTGGCGAGATGCGGACGCGCGATGGCGCAGAGATCGGCGCGGCCGGCGGCGATGATGCTGTTCGCGTGGTCGGCCTCGAAGATCGCGCCCACGGCGACGGTCGGGATGCCCGCCTCGTTGCGGATCCGGTCGGCGAACGGCGTCTGGTACATGCGCCCGTAGACCGGCTTCGCGTGGGCGACGACCTGCCCGGACGAGCAGTCCATCATGTCCGCCCCCGCGGCCTTGAACAGCCGGCCGATGGCCACGGCATCGTCGGGCGTGATGCCGCCCTCCGCCCAGTCGTGCGCGGATATCCGCACGCTGATCGGCCGGTCCGCGGGCCACGCGGCGCGGATGGCCGCGAACACCTCGAGCGGATACCGGCAGCGGTCACCCAGATCTCCGCCGTATTCGTCGCCGCGCCGGTTGGTGAGCGGCGAGATGAAGGACGACAGCAGATACCCGTGCGCGCAGTGCAGCTCGAGCCAGTCGAAGCCGGCCGCCGCGGCGCGGCCCGTCGCCGCGACGAAATCCGCCTTGATCCGCGCCAGATCATCGCGCGTGGCTTCACGCGCGGTCTGCGACACGCCGGCAAGATATTGCTGCGCGCTGGCGGCGACGAGCGGCCAGTTGCCGAGCGGAAGCGGACGATCCTCGCCGCCGTCCCAGGGAACGCAGGTCGAGCCCTTGGCGCCGGCATGCCCAAGCTGCATGGCGATTTTGGCGTCGGTCTCGCCGTGGACGAAGGCAACGATGCGGCCCCAGGCGTCGCGCTGCGCATCGTCCCACAGACCCGGGCACCCGGGCGTGATCCGCGCGTCCGGCGACACGCAGGTCATCTCGGCAAATACCAGTCCGGCCCCGCCCATCGCGCGCGCGCCGAGGTGCACCAGATGGTAATCGCCGGGCATACCCTCCCGCGCGGAATACTGTGCCATCGGCGACACGGCAATCCGGTTCTTCAGGATGACGCCGCGCGCGCGGAACGGGGTCAGCATCGGCGGGATGCTGCGCGAGGTCGTCGGCACGGGTACGCCGGCCTGCGCGAACGCATGCCCGGCAATCCAGTTCTCGTAACGCGCAACGTAACCCGCGTCGCGCAGGCGCAGGTTCTCGTGCGGGATGCGCTGGCTGCGCGTGAGCATCGAATACGCGAACTGCTCGGCTTGGAGGTGCGTGTAGCGGTCGACATTCTCGAACCATTCCATCGAGTTCTTCGCCGCGCTCTGGATCTTCAGCACTTCGACCGAGCGCGCCTCCTGGTACACACCGAGCACTTTGTCCATGCCTTCGGCGCGGTGGGACGCGCAACAACGCGCGAGCTCGATGGCATCCTCCAGCGCGAGCTTGGTGCCGGAGCCGATCGAATAGTGCGCAGTGTGCGCAGCATCGCCCATCAGCACGACCGGCACCACCTTGCCGTCGACGTCGATCCGGTGGACCCAGTTGCCGCAGACGATGCGTGGAAACCGGATCCAGATCGCGGAACCGCGCAGGTGCCCGGCGTTGGACAGCAGCGCATGGCCGTCGAGCTGCGCCGCGAAGAGCCGCTCGCAAAAAGCGATGCCCTCCTCCTGGCTCATCCGGTCGAGGCCCGCCTTCAGCCACACGTCCTCCGGCGTTTCGACGATGAACGTCGAAGTGTCGCCGTCGAACTGGTAGATGTGCGCCTGGAACCAGCCGTGCTCCGTCTCCTCGAAGGCGAAGGTGAAGGCGTCGAACCGCTTTTTCGTACCGAGCCAGACGAAGCGGCAGCGGCGGGTTTCGATATCGGGCCGGAACGCATCGGCGTAGCGGGTGCGTATTCCGCTGTTGAGGCCGTCGCAGGCGATCACGAGGTCCGCGCCATGGGCCGCCGCCGCGGCGCGCTCGTCGGTGACATTGGTCTCGAACACCAGCTTGACGCCGAGCTCCTCGCAGCGCGCCTGCAGGATGTTGAGCAGCCGCTTGCGGCCGATCCCGCAGAAACCGTGGCCGCTCGAAGTAATCCTGCAGCCCTTGAAGAAGACGTCGATGTCGTCCCAGTGGTTGAACGACTGCAGGATGGTCCTGGCCGTCGGCTCGTCGGCCGCGACGAGGTTGCCGAGCGTCTGGTCGGAAAACACCACGCCCCAGCCGAATGTGTCGTAGGCCCGGTTGCGCTCGATGACCACGATCTCGTTCGCCGGATCCTGCTTCTTCATCAGGATGCCGAAGTAGAGGCCGGCCGGCCCGCCGCCGATGCACACGATGTTCATTCGCCCCCTCCATCCCGCCGGCGCGAGGGACCTGCCGCCGCCCGAACAGTTATTTGACATCTAAAGCATTTCGCTGTCAACCCGGCGGATCGGTGGCTCGCCGCAGCGCGGCCCATGACGCGGACGTGGTAGGGTGCCTTGGATGGACACCGCTGTGGATTGCAGCGAGACGGCATTCGGCCCCTGGAACCCCGGGATCACATCGCGCATTCCGCGTGACATCCGGCATCTCGCCACCCTCTACCGCCCCGAAAATTCGTTCACCGACGTGGCGAGGGCCGAGGAGCTGCACGACCTGACCGGCCTCGACTGCAGCGAGCTCGTGGCGTTCCGCCCGGAGCGGCTCGCGCTGCACGAATTGCTGATTCGTGTGACGGCCGATTTTTCGGTCCCCGACGGTTCGAAAATCGAGGACCTCGGGATCAACTTCCGCCGGATCGTGCGCGTCCTTCTCGCGCAGTACATCGAGCCGGACATCGGCGTGATCCGCGCCGCCTACGACGCGTTGCGTCGCCGGATCGCGGCGGTCATCGCGATCGAGCTCGCCCGCCTGTTTCCCTCGGCCGCGCTTTCGACCGACGCGCGAACGCGCTCGCCGGCAACTCGCCTGCGCGCGTTCTTCGCTCGCGCGGAGCGTCCGCGGGCGGCCCGGGACTCCGCCGCCGGTGCCAGCGCCGGTACCGAGGGTGCTGCGATCGCCGCGTGGGAAGCAGGGGCGCGAACGGGAAGCGATGCGCTGCACCGGACGGCTTGTCGCGCGCTGGCGCGAGTCGCCTCGGCGCTGCTCGTGCGCCATGGCCGCGTCTGGGCGGACCGCGACACGATCGCGGCACTCGCCACGGACCTCGCCTGCAACGCGTACGGCAGCGAGGAGATCGGCCGGCTCATCGAGCCGCTGCTGGTGAAGGCCGTCGCCGTGGAAGGCTTCGCGCTGTTGCCGCGGCAGGAGCAGCCGGTCGTCATGAATACCAAGGGGGCGTCGGCATCCGGCAAGAGCACGCTGCGTCCGCGCCAGAAGGAGCTGGCGGCCGACATCGGCGTACGCTGGGACGAGTTCGCGCTGATCAGCCCCGACATCTGGCGCAAGCAACTGCTCGATTATGCGTCCCTCGGCGCAGCCTACAAGTACGGCGGCGCCTTCACGGGAGAGGAACTGCAGATCGTCGACCAGAAGCTGGACCGCTACATGGCGCGCAAGGCCGAGCGCGGGAACATGACGCACCTGCTGATCGACCGGTTCCGCTTCGACAGCTTCGCGCCGGACTCGGACGAGGCCGGCAGCAACCTGCTGACGCGATTCGGCCACAGCGTCTACCTGTTCTTCATGATCACGCCGCCGGAATCGCTGGTGGAGCGTGCCTGGGCGCGCGGGCTGGACGTCGGGCGCTACAAGGCGGTGGACGATACGCTGGGACACGGCGTCGAGGCGTACTCGGGGATGCCGCAGCTCTTCTTCACCTGGGTGCAGCGCGCCGACAAGCGCGTGCATTTCGAATTCCTCGACAACAGCGTGCGACTGGGCGAGCGCCCGCGCACCGTCGCCTTCGGCGCGAACGATTCGCTGCACGTGCTGGACGTCGGACGCATGCTCGACGTGGAGCGCTTCCGCAGGGTGAACGTCGATGCACGATCCCCGGAGGAGCTGTATCCTGATGCCGATCTGCTGCGGCCGGAGCGCAACGCGGGATTTCTCCGGCAGTGCGTGGAACGGTTCCCGGAGGTCGACTTCGCGGATCAGGCGACGGGCCGCATCTATCTGTCGATTGTTGCCGGCACTCCCGCCTGGTCCGATCGCGACGCGCTGGAACGCGCCATCGCGGACGCCGGGACGCGGGCTGGCATCCTTGCCGCCGTGCCCGCGGCGATGGACCGCGCCCTGCCCGCCGCCCAGCGGGCCCGCTACCTCCGCGAGCCGGTCGGCGGAGAACCGCTCGGCACCCTCGGCGCGTGGGGACCGATCGACTGAAGCCGGTATCGGCGAACTTGCGTGGACGCCGGGACGCCCCTTGTATGCTTGCGGAACCGTGAGCCGCAAGAGGGAGCAATCATGACAAAACGCGGCCAAGGCCGCGCCGACGGCTTTCTGCGGAACGCTTTGTCGTGGGCGCGGGCTTGCCCGCGCTCAGGCGTTATTCCCGTTGGGGCACGGCGGCGTGAACGCGCCGAGCCGCTTCGCTCCGGCACCGGGCAATGCTCCCCACCTCCGCGGCCATGGGCGATAATGCATTGGCCACAGCCGCGCTCGAATCGAGCAGGTGCGCAATCGGCGGACGGGGTCGATCCATGAGGCGCTGCGCATGACGGATTCCAGGCAATACAACCTCGCGGGCGTGATGGGCTGGCCGGTGGCGCACTCGCGCTCGCCGATGATTCACGGCTACTGGATCGATCATTACGGCCTTTCCGGCGCCTACGTGCTGCTGCCGGTCGCGCCGGAGCGGCTCGCCAACGCGCTGCGTGGACTCGCCGCGCTCGGCTTCGCCGGATGCAACGTGACGATCCCGCACAAGGTGCCCGCGCTGCAACTCGTCGACCGGGTCGATGCGTTCGCGCGGCGCATCGGCGCGATCAACACCATCGTCGTCGAGCGGGATGGCACGCTCTCCGGCTACAACAACGATGGCTTCGGCTACGTGCAAAGCCTCTGCGACGCCAAGCCCGACTGGCGCGCGGATGCGGGGCCGATCGTCGTGCTCGGCGCCGGCGGCGCCGCGCGCGCCGTGGTAGCGACCCTTGCCGACGCCGATGCCCGCGAGATCCGGCTGCTCAATCGCACGCCCCAGCATGCGCTCGACATCGCGCAGGCGGTAGGCGCGGTGGTGAAGGCATTGCCCTGGGAGCAGCGGCACGACGCGCTCGCGGACGCCGCGCTCGTCGTCAACACGACCAGTCAGGGCATGTCGGGCCAGCCGCCGCTCGACATCTCGCTTGCCGCATTGCCGCGGCACGCGCTCGTCTCCGATGTCATCTACGTTCCGCTGGAAACGCCGCTGCTGGCCGCCGCGCGCGCGCGCGGCAACATCACGGTCAACGGTCTGGGCATGCTGCTGAATCAGGCGCGGCCGGCGTTCAAGGCGTGGTTCGGCGTGATGCCGGAGATCACGCCGGAACTGCGCCGCCGCATCGAGGCGACACTTTGATCGCTGGCGCGTAGCCGCGGCGGGAGGATGCACGATGGCCCTGGTACCACCGATCGAATACGAAGCGGCATCCGCCGCGGTGCGCGCCGTCTACGACGACATTCGCGCGACGCGCAAGACGGACTTCATCAACAACTTCTGGAAGGTGCTCGCCAACGACCCGCCCACGCTGGCGCGAACCTGGGCGAACGTGAAGGAAGTCATGGGCGAGGGCGCGCTCGATCCGCTGGTGAAGGAGCTGATCTACGTCGCCGTCAGCGTCACGAACAACTGCGAGTACTGCATCCATTCGCACACGGCCGCCGCGCGCGCGAAGGGGATGACGCCGCCGATGTTCGACGAGCTGATGGCGGTGGTCGCCCTCGCGAACGCAACCAACCGGCTCGCGAACGGCTACCGGATCGACGTCGACGAACGGTTCGCCTCGCCGCTCGCGAACTCGCAAGCAACATGAAGATCACTGCAATTCATGCGCACGTGCTCCGCACCCCCCTCGCCACGCCCTTCGCGTTCTCGCAGGGCTGGGTGACGGAACGGGCGGCGGTCATCGTCGAGGTGCTCACCGATGGCG
>CAYGYQ010000068.1:0-14317 GCA_964354035.1 uncultured Bordetella sp. | reverse complement strand
ACGCGACTCGCTCGCCGGCAAGCGGTCGGCGAATCTCACGATCAGCGCGAACCTGCTCGACAGGGCCAAGAGCCTGAAGATCAATCTCTCGCAGACTCTCGAAGAGCGCCTGGCCCAGGTCGTCCGCGAAGCGGAGGCCGAGGAATGGCTCGCCGCGAACCGCAAGGCCATCGACGCCTACAACGAGCGCGTGGAGCGTGATGGCATCTGGAGCGATAAGGTCAGGGGCTTCTGATGGCGCGCTTCGACGTGCGCGCCAATCTGAATCGGGCGACCCGCACCCGGGTTCCCTATCTGCTGGAACTCCAGGCCGATATGCTATCGGCGCTTGGCAGCTGCCTGGTCGCTCCACTCGTACCGGCCGCCGAATTCGGTCCCGCGGCAACACGGCTCAACCCGGTGCTTCGTATCGGCAAGCGCAAATTCGTGATGGATACCCCGCTCATGGCCGGCGTGCCACGCAAGCTGCTCGGGGAAAGGGTCGTTTCGCTTGCCGATCGTTCGGTCGAGATCGTCGGCGCGGTCGATTTCCTCGTCTCGGGAATCTGACGCACCGAGCCGTACCCACAGAGCTGTACGCGACTGCGGTCAACGCCCCTTGCCCGGGTTGTCGCCGACCCGCGCCGCGATCCATTTGGCCGCGCGGAGCAGCCGGCCATCCTCGCCAATGGCGCCCATCAGCTGAATGCCCACGGGCAGTCCCTTCGGTCCCGTGAACGCGGGCAGATTGAGGCATGGCACCAGGAGTCCCGAGCCCCACCGGTTGAACATCGCCTCGCCGGTGTCGTCGAGCCCGGCGGGCGCCTCGCCGGGTGCGCTCGCTGTCAGCAGCGCGTCGAACGGCGCGATGGCGGCCGCGAACAGCGCGCGGCAGCGGGCGAGCAACGCCTGCGCTTCCAGATACCGTTGGCGCGGAATCGCCGCACCCGCCTCCAGCTCCTTGCAGCTCGATGGCGAAAGCAGCTCCGCACGCCGGGTCTGTTCGAAGGCGAACACGCGCGCCGCCTCGAAGCGCAGGACATCGCTTTGCGCGTCCAGGAAAAGCTCGAACTCCGGCGGCAAATCGATTTCTTCCACGATCACGCCATTGCGCGCCAGTTGGAGGGCGGCGGTCTCGACCGCGCGGATCGTCGCGGCTTCGGCGTGACGCCAGGCGGGTGTGCGCCAGAGGCCGATGCGCGCCGGCCGGACCGCCTCGAGGGGTGCGGTGCCGCGCTCGTCACCGGAAAGTACGCCCACGACGAGCGCGCAGTCGTCGATAGAGCGCGCGAAGAGCCCGACAGTGTCGAAGCTCCCGGCGAGCGGCTTCACCCCGGTCGGATTGATCGTGTCGACCGAAGGCTTGTAGCCGACCACGCCGCAATAGGACGCGGGGCGGATGATCGACCCGCCGGTCTGCGTGCCGAATGCCACGGGCACCATGCAGTCGGCGACGGCGGCGGCCGAGCCGCTCGACGATCCGCCGGGCGTGTGCGCAGGATCATGCGGATTCGCCGTCGGGCCGGGGTGGCGCAACGCGAACTCGGTGGTGACCGTCTTGCCGAGCATCACGGCGCCGGCCGCGCGGGCCAGCGCCACGCATGCTGCATCCGCGGACGGCCGGTGACCGGCGTGAATCGGCGAGCCGTAGGAGGTCGGCATGTCGTGGGTGTCGATGATGTCCTTCACGCCGAAGGGCAGCCCGTGCAGCGGCGACAGCGAGGCTGCCCGGCCCGCGCGGTCGCGCGCGCGGGCCTCATCGAGCGCGCGCTCCGGATCCAGCCAGGCAAACGCCCGCACGACGGCATCGCGCGTGGCGATCCGGTCGAGGCACGCGCGGGTCAGCGCTTCGGCGGTGAGACGCCCGGCTGCCATTTGCGTCAGGGCTTCGATTGCATGGAGCTCGTTCGGCACCTGCGCCATCGGCTGATCCTTGCGATTGAACGTCCCCTATGCTAACAATAGCGAACTAACTTGGCCGTGGCCACGGTGGCGACGGCAACACAGGGGGAGTGCCGGATCATGGATCTCAAACGACATGGCTTCAAGGGCGCGCTGGCCGCGGGCGTGCTGGCGATCGTCCTGGCCGGTCCACCGACCGCGCACGCGCAATCGGTGCTGCGCCTCGTGCCGCAGGCGGATCTCAAGATCCTGGACACCGTGCAAACGACGAACAATATCACCAGCAATCACGGCTACATGGTCTACGACACGCTGTTCGCGCTGGACAGCAAGCTCATGCCGAAGCCGCAGATGGTCGAGAGCTACACCAAGAGCGCCGACGGGCTCACCTGGACGTTCAAGCTGCGCCCGGGACAGAAGTTCCACGATGGCCAGGCAGTGACCGCGAAGGACGCGGTCGCGTCGATCCTGCGCTTTTCCAAGCGCATCCCGGCCGGCGTGACGATGATGCAGTTCACGAAGGAGATCGTGGCCACCGGCCCCGAGACTTTCGAGATTCGCCTCAACAAGCCGTTCGGGCTGGTGCTGGAGACGCTGGCCGGTCCGGAAAACCCGCTGTTCATCACCCGCGAAGTTGACGCCCAACTCGATCCGAATACCGCCATGACGACGGCGATCGGCTCCGGCCCCTTCATGTTCGTGCGCGAGGAATGGGTTCCCGGCAGCAAGGTCGTCTACAGGAAGAACCCCGACTACAGGGCGAGGTCCGACGCGCCCGATGGTTTCGCCGGCGCCAAGCTCGCCAAGGTCGATCGCGTCGAGTGGCTGGTGATCCCGGACTCGAACACGGCGGTGCAGGCGCTCATCAAGGGCGAAGTGGACATCATCGAGATCCCGCAGACCGACCTCCTGCCGCTGATCCGCAGGGATCCGAACAGCGCGGTGAGAGTGATCGACCGCGTCGGCACGCAGGCGATCTACCGGATGAATCACCTGATTCCGCCGTTCAACAATGCGAAGGCGCGGCAGGCGCTGCTGTATGCGACCGGCGATCAGAAGGATTATCTTGCCTCGATGATCGGCTTCGCCGAATACGAGCGGCCCTGCTGGGCGGTGTTCGTGTGCGGCACCCCCTACGAAACCCAGGCCGGGGTCGGCGACTGGGCGAAGGGCGACAAGAAGGCGAACGTCGAGAAGGCCAAGCAGCTGCTCAAGGAAGCCGGCTACAAGGGTGAGAAGGTCGTGATCCTCGATCCGGTCGAAGCGCATCTCGCGCACTCGCAGGCGGTCGTCACCGCGCAGAAGCTGCGCGAGATCGGCATGAACGTCGACCTGCAGGCGATTGACTGGGGCACGCAGAGCGCGCGGCGCCAGATCAAGGATCCGCCGGAGAAGAACCCCGGCGCGTGGAACATCTTCCACACCTGGGGCGGCGGCCTCGCGATGAACAGCCCGCTGTCCAACACGCCGACGCCGAGCGCGTGCGATGGCAAGAACTGGTTCGGCTGGCCCTGCGACGAGGAGCTCGAGAAGATCCGCCTGGAATTCCCGCTCGCGCCGCCGGAAAAGCAGAAGGAGATCGTCGAGCGCCTGCAGAAGCGCTTCTACGAAGTCGTTCCGTACATACCGGCCGGCCAGTTCTTTGCGCCGATCGCCTATCGCAAGAATCTCAACGGCATCCTGGAAACGCCGCGCCTCGTGCTCTGGAACATCGAGAAGAAGTAGCGGGCCAGCGATCCGGCTCCAAGTCGCGAGCCGGATCGCACACTGCGTGCCGCCTGTTGCCCGGGAGTCGGGAATGAGCATCGACCTGGCCGCGATGTTCGGCTTGAAGGGGAAGACGGCCGTGATTACCGGCGGCGGCGGCGACCTGTGCTCGGCGCTCGCGCTCGCGATCAGCGGTGCCGGGGCGAGGGTCGCGATCCTGGATATCAGGCTCGACCAGGCGCAGGCGGCTGCCGCTGCAGTGACCGGCGCCGGAGGCACGGCGGCGGCCTATGCCTGCGACGTCCTGGACGAGAAGAGCCTGCGCTCGGTCTACGACACGATATGCGCGTCCTGGGGACCGCCGGACATTCTGCTCAACGGCGCGGGTGGGAACGTCCCGGGCGGCAGCACGAAGCTGGAGTTCCTGGACCGGGCCCTTCTCGGCGACGCGGCCGCGCGCGATTTCTTCGATCTCGAGTTCGAGGGCGTCAGGAAGACCTTCGACCTCAACTTTCTCGGCACCTTTCTGCCTACCAAGGTCTTCGCCCGCGGCATGGTCGAGCGGGGCTCGGGTTGCGTCCTGAACATCGCCTCGATGGGCGCCCTCACCCCGCTGACCCAGGTCGGGGCCTACTCGGCGGCGAAAGCCGCGGTGGCCAATTTCACGGCCTGGCTCGCCGTCCATTTCGCCCGCGCAGGCGTGCGCGTGAATGCGATCGCCCCGGGGTTCTTGCTGACGGAGCAGCTCAGGTTCCTCCATATAGACCAGGCCACGGGGCAGCCCACGCCGCGGTCGAGGAAGGTCATGGCCCATACGCCGATGGGCCGCTACGGAGATCCCGGCGAGCTGGCCGGCGCAGTGCTCTATCTTCTCTCCGACGCCTCCAGCTTCGTCACCGGCATCGTGCTCCCGATCGACGGCGGCTTCTCGTCCTATAGCATCTGATTGGAGGCCAGTAAACGATCGATCCCGGCCACGCCTACGAGCCGCCGAACGAACCGCCGCCGCCCAAAGAGAGCGGCCCGCAGCGCGTGCATCCGACGATTGCGGAACCGAACCGGAGTCTTTCAGGGCGGCCCCTCGACGTAGCCGACCTGCTGTCCCTGAAGCGGGCACGAGGCACGATCAAGGAGATCCGGGACTGCATGAGGCATGGCCGTTGCGGGGCACACGTCCGCCGAAGCGTTCGCTGTCGATAGGAGCGACCGGCAGTGGTCGGCCAGGTATCAGCCAGGCGATCCTCACGCTGACCTTGCTCCGAACCGGCCGTTCACGGGACCGGATCACTGGTATCGCGGCTCAACCATTTGCCAGAATCAATCTCATGACCGATCGCCGGACGTTCCACCGCATCTTGTGCGGCATGCTCTGCGCCAGCCAGATCGGCGTGCACGCGCAACCCGCGAACCGTGTTTACCGCGTAGGCGTACTGCGGCCTACGCCGCCGCCGCCGACGCTCGATCCGGTATCCGCCGAGGTGGTCTGGGCGCAGTCCTTCGCGCGCATGGGGTATCAGGAAGGGCGCAATTTCCACCTTGACCAGCGCTATGCCGACGGCGATTCCCAGCGGCTGCTGGCCCTTGCGCGTGACCTCGTGCAACAGCGGGTGGACGTGATCGTGGCCGTATCGCCCAGTGCCGTCCGCGCCGCCTTGGAGGCGACGACAACGATACCGATCGTCTTCCTCGGCAACTTCGATCCCGTCGCCGCCGGCTTCGTGGAAAGCCTGGCACGCCCGGGACGCAACGTGACGGGCGTGCTGATTGCCCCGGAGGGTACGCTCGGGGCGAAGAAGCTCGAGCTGCTGAAGTTGGCCGTTCCATCCGCGCGGCGGGTCGCCGTGCTGGGAGCGGAGGACCCGGCGACGAGCCGCCTCCAAATGCTGGAGTTGCAGCAGGCGGCGCCGGCGCTCGGCCTCGACCTTGCACTGACCTCGGTGCGCAATCGCGACATTGGCGACGCCTTCAAGCGCATCGTCGGGACCAAGCCCGATGCGTTGTTCGTCATGGCGGACTCGTACTTCTGGTCTGCCCGCAGACCGGTCATCGCCCAGACACTGCGGCATCGGCTGGCGTCAATGTGGGAGTGGCGCGAGCAGGTGCAAGACGGCGGCCTGATGTCCTATGGCACCAGCGTCATAGGACGATGGGAGCAGGTTGCCTTCCATGTTGATCGTATGCTGAAGGGTGCGAAGCCGGGCGAGACGCCGGTCGACCAGCCGACGAATCTGGGCCTTGCGCTGAACCTCGCCACAGCCAAGGCTATCGGTCTGATGATCCCGCAATCGCTGGTGCTACGCGCCGACGAAGTGATTCGATGATGGGCCGCGGCGAGAATTGACCGTCCGCTCTCCCCAAAGGACTGTCGCGGCTCTGGGTCGAACTGCGACCGACAACGATCAAACCGCTCGCGCTCAGGCTCGACGGTTGCAGACCGGCGATCACCTGCCGTTCGCGGTCGCCGCGGAGAATTCTCGATAGCGGCCGTTCGCGCCTGCGCCTTAACGTAGCGGTTACGGCGGACGCGCCGCAGCAGCAGGTGCGGCGAGACGTGATCGGTGAGTTGCGCCGCGGTCGCGCACCATGCGCCGGCTGTTGCACGATGGGCACACGCCGCGCCCCTGGGCCAGTCTATTGGATCACCTCCTTGGCGCTCAACAGGATGGATTGCGGCAGCGCGATGCCCAAGGCCTTGGCGGTCTTCAGGTTGATCACCAGTTCGAACTTGGTCGGCTGGCTGACAGGCATCTCGGCTGGATTGGCCCCGGTGGCAACCTTGCCGATGTAGGTCGCCAGGCTTCGGTAGGACGTGCGCATGCTTTCGCCATAGCTGATCAGGCCGCCTTCCTCCACGTACTCCCTGAGGCCGTAGAAATCGGGAAGACGGTGCTGAGCCGCCAGTGCCACGATATCGCCACGCTTGGCGACAAAGAACGGCTCATCCGGCAGGACGAGGATGCCCGTCGCACGCTGGCGCACGGCGGCGTCGAACGCGGCGGCCAGCGATGTGTCATCAGGCTTTCGACCGGCCTCGACCTTGACCAGTTGGATGTTCAGGCGCTTCGCGATCGGGCCCATTGCCCGCCATATGCGCGGATGCACGGCGCTGCTGCTGTCGACCAGCACCGCGACGGTGGTCGGCCTGGGCAGGACACTGGCGAACAGCTCCAGCATCTTGGGCATGATGTCCTCGGCTTGGCTGGCGAGCCCGGTGACGTTTGCGCCGGGCTTGGCCAGACTCGAGATGAGTTGCTGTCCCACGGGATCGGCGACCGCTGCCATGACGATCGGCGTCGAGCCGGGCGTCGAACCGAACGCCTGGAGCGCAATGCGTGTGGTGGGCGTGCAGGTCGAGATGACGGCATCGAGGTTCATCGACGCAAGCTCGCGCGCGTAGCCTGGCGCGAGCTGCACCCGCCCCTCGGCGTAGCGGCGTTCGATGGTCAGATTGCGGCCCTCGACATATCCCAGTTCGCGCAAACCCTCGCGCAGTGCCACTTCCTCGTGCGGCATCGGCGCGTCCCCGAACAGGATGCCGATGCGGACCTTCCGTGGTACAGACTGCGCCAGCGCCAAAGCGGGCACAGACAGCAACAAGGCGCCGATCAACAGGGTGGTTCTGCGTTGCATGTGATGGATCTCTTCAAGTCCGCCGTTTCCGGACCTTCCCCGATACAGGGCCGGCACGGTACTTGCGTCCTTTGGTGATTCGCACAAATCGTTGGCACAATTACATGCACTCCCCCATCCAGACTTATCTTGCCGAACTCCACGGTCGTCTCACAGGCACGCATCGAGGCGCCCTGGCGAACTACATACCCGAGCTCGCCAATGCCGATCCCCATTGGTTTGGAATCTGCCTCGTCACCATGGACGGTGTGGTTTATTCGGTAGGGGATACCGACCAGCTGTTCACCATGCAATCGATCTCCAAGCCTTTCGTCTATGCCGCCGCACTTGCGGATCGTGGGGAGCAGTTCGTGACCAGCAAGGTAGGGCTGGAACCGAGCGGCGATGCCTTCAACTCCATCAGTCTTGATCCCCAAACTGGTGCGCCACTCAATGCGATGATCAATGCTGGTGCAATCACCACAACCAGCCTTGTCGCTGGCGAGTCGACGGAAGCCCAGTGGCAACGGATTGAATCCGCGATCGCCGCGTTTGTGGGGCGAGACGTCCGTGTTGACGAGTCGATTTACCGGTCGGAGAGCGAGACCGGCTTCCGCAACCGTGCCATCGCATGGATGCTGAAGAACTTCGGCGTCATCGACGGCGAACCCATGGCAACACTGGAGAACTACTTCCGGCAGTGCTCCCTTCTGGTCAGCTGTCGCGACCTGGCCTTCATGGCGGCTACGCTGGCGAACGGTGGCGTGCACCCTCTTACGGGCGCATCCGCGCTCGCGGCCGAGCACGTCGAGCGAGTGTTGAGCGTGATGGCCACCTGCGGAATGTACGACTACGCCGGCAGTTGGCTGTACGAGGTCGGCATGCCGGCCAAGAGCGGCGTGAGCGGCGGGATCATTGCCGTCGTCCCGGGGCGTTTCGGGATCGGCATCTTCTCGCCGATGGTCGACAAGAAGGGCAACAGCGTGCGCGGTATCGCTGCATGCAAGCATTTGTCACGGGATCTTGGCCTGCATGTCTTCACCCGAACCGCCAGCCCGGCGATGGCTTTGGGTCGGGTCTACACCGGCGCCGCAGCCCCGTCCCGGCGCCAGCACGCGGCGGAAATACGCGCCTACCTGAACGAGCATGCACACCGAATCAAGTACCTTTGCCTCCACGGTGTTCTTGCCGTGGACGGAGTCGAGCACATCATTCGCCGCATGCGGGACATGGCTCCCGACAGCCAAAGCTTCATTCTCGACATGCATGAAGTGATCGGGATCTCCGCAAGCGCTGCACGCCTGCTGAATCAGGCCCGCCTCGGCTTCGGCGAGGACGGCATCGCCGTCGTGTGCGCGCGGATTCGGGATTACCGGGCCATCATGGGTCCGTTGAGCAAGGCGGTACGCAAGGGGGATCGCGGCTTTCTTGTCTTCGAGGACAACGACCTGGCAGTGGAGTGGTGCGAGAATCGACTCGTCCGCGAGCTTCCCGAAGCATCTGCGGCGACGAGATCCCTGGCCGATTCGGTCCTGTTCCGGGGAGTGCCCAAGACCTTGCTGGAACAGATCGAGGTGGTGATCCGATCGCAGGTGTATGCGCAGGGCGAGCAAATATTGAGAAAAGGACAGGAAGGCGATGGCCGAGTGTTCTTCATCGAATCCGGGCACGTCAGCATACTGGTGCCGCTCCAGACTGGCGCGCATCAGCGCATCGCGTCCCTTGGGCCGGGCATGGAATTCGGCGAGCTGGCCCTGCTCGGCCAGACGACCCGCAGCGCCTCGGTCTACGCGGACACGGAGGTCCGATGCCGCATCCTCGAAGCCGGGGATTTCGGCAGGATCGCGGACAGGGTGCCGCTGCTGAAAATAGCCGTCCTGGAGAACCTGGCCCGCGACATGGCCAACAGACTGCGCGGAGCGAACCAGTGGATTGCCGCGCTTGCCTGATGCGCCGAATCGAGATTTGAACTGACGGGCAACGACGGAGTGGCCACGAGCGGACGTAGGGGCCGTTGCACGATAGCGGACATTCGCTCAGCAATCGCGGGTGACGGTCCTGCGTGAATGGCCCTAGAATCGGGCCATGGCAACCCCATCGCCCCGGTCGCGAGCGGCCCGAGAGCGGGCGGCCAGGCGCTGGCATGTGTACTTGATTCTGTGCCGCCGCAACGCGATCTACACCGGAGTTGCGCTTGACGTGGCGGCGCGGTACGCACAGCACGTTGCTGGCACGGGGGCACGATACACGCGCGCGAACCCACCGCGTCGGCTGCTCACCAGTTTCGTCTGCCCGAATCAATCGTTGGCGGGCAAGCTGGAGGCGGCGATCAAGAGACTGTCTGCGGCCGAGAAGCGAGCACTAGTCGGCATGACTGGTGCTGCGGCGCGCAAGCGCCTGCTCGAGTGAGCCTCGCGTGTATGCCGAAGTGGCAGCCGTTTTGCTCCCATACCTGCGGCCCACACCTGCAACAGCAGGGCCATAGGATATGATCAGAAGATCAGCAAGTCCGCTGCCCTGACCGCCAGCATACGTGCGGGGCAAGATCAGCCGGCTGTACGAATGCTTGCAACGGAAAGATCAAAGACATGTCGCGTAAAGAACCAGGTTTTGCGGAGCGCCTGCAGACGGCGGCCAAGGCGAAGCAAGCCCAGTTGGAAAAGATCCGCGCAACGGCGCTGGCCAACGACGCCCAGTCCACCGAGCGGCAGGCGGCCAGAGTGGAAGCGGCGGAAGCGCGCAAAATTCGCGCGGCCGAACACAAACACTCGAACCGGGTCGCGGCCGAACAGAGAGACGCGCGGCGCGCGGCTGAGAAAGCCCGACAAGCACAGGCGGTCACGGAAGAAAAGGCGCGCAAGGACGCCGAGCGCGCTGCCCAAGTGGCGGCCGATGCAGCGCTCAAGAAGGAGCAGAAGGCCGCGCGCGACTCCAAGTACGCCGCGCGCAAGGTGCGGCAGAAATAGGCAACGTGGAACTGTTCTATTTCGCGAAACAGTCGTCGACTGCAATGGTTCAGGCGATTGCAACGAGCGGCCGCCGCGACGTGAACGGCGAAGGCATATCGTGGAGCCGCCACTCATCGCCGTGGAGCGGTTGGCCCTGTCTGGCCATGACCGGTCATCGAGCGTCTTGAGCTCGCGGCCAGCGAGCTGCCGTACGCAAGGCGCGACCCAGCGGCGCAGGCGCGCCAGGTTTTCTACCCGCAATTGCGCCGCATGAGCCCTGCACACAGGCGACTGACGCATGCGCTGCTGCTCTCGCTGCTGGTCCACACGTTGCTGTTGAGCCTGACCTTCGGTGGCCAGGGATTCTGGCTTCCGGGCTTCAGCTTCCCCTGGCAGGATCGACGGATCGAGGTACCCGATCTGCGCATCGTAGTCGTTCCGGCGCAGGTCAAAGCCGCGGCGCCGGCGGTCACGCCGGTCGCGCAGCCGTTGCAACAAGCGTGGGTCGAGCAACCTGTTGCCGGTGGGCCGGCGTTGACGCCATCCGTGTCCCCTGCGCCGACCCCGCGGCGGGCTGCAGCAGCGGTCGTGCCGGAGGCCAATCTGGTGGCAGAGGCCAATCCACGGACAGACGCCGCGCCCGGTGCGGCCCTTGCGCAAATGCCTTTGCGCGCCGATCGGCCCGGCGATACCGTGCCCCCGCCGGCCCCTGCGCCGGCCGTGATCGCCGTGGCGCGGACTGACGAGGCCGCGTGGTTGGTGCCCGCCCCTCCAACGATGCCAACGCCGGTCATCGCGGAAGCACCAAGCACCTCGAGCCCGGAGACCGCGATGCCGTCGCTTCGAGATGCTGGCGATGCAGTACCGGCGCGAATCGACCAAGAGGCGCGGGAGCGAGCCGTTGAACCGGCCAAGCTCGATCCTTCCAAGCAGGAGGGGCAACGGCAGGCGGCGCAGCCGGAGGCTGCGCAACAGGTGGTGGAACGGCAGGAAGCGGCGCAGGCCGAGATCGCGCGTATGGAGGCCGAACGCCGGGAGGCCGAACAGGTCAAGGCCGAACAGGTCAAGGCCGAACAGGTCAAGGCCGAACAGGTCAAGGCCGCAAGGGTCGAGGCCGCACGGGTCGAGGCCGCACGGATCGAGGCCGCACGGATCGAGGCCGCACGGATCGAGGCCGCACGGATCGAAGTTGCGCAAGAGGCGGCCGCAAGACGGGAAGCGGTGCTTCGGGCGATAGGAAGACAGCTGGACGAGGAGGCCGCCCGGCGTGAAGCTGCAGCGGCTGCAGCGCGACTGGCGCCCTCGTCAAGCAGCGCACGTCGATACTGGCTCTTCGGTCGCACTGACCCCAACGCGGAACTCATCCTGTACGCGGAAGCCTGGAGCCGGAAGATCCAGCTGAACGCGACGACGTTCGACATGGTCCGCGAAGCGGCGAAGCAGCCACACACCGATCCCATCGTGACAGTGGCCATTCGTAGCGACGGCTCGGTGGAGTCGGTGACTTTCGTTCTATCCAGCGGCGTAGCGGCCATCGACGAAGCGATACGACGCATCGTGGACAGCCAGAAGCCCTACCAGGTGTTCCCACCGGGCCTGGCCCGCGAGTACGACGTGATCCTGATCCGCCGAAGCTGGCACTTCGACACTGCGATCCGGATACAGTGACTGTGCGGCATGGCCACGGTGAACCGATGGGCGAACCGATAGGCGCTTGACCCACCCTGCCGCCTCCCCCACACTCAGGCGCGCCTGCTTGAAATAGCTTTCCGTTGGCGACGGCGCCGCCGTGGATTGGTGAAGGAGTTGTTGCTGTTCTGACAATCGGTCAAGGAGCCTCGAGGCCATGTCCATTGCAACACGATCGCTTTCGGCGCTGGACCTGGCCTTCTTCCTGCTCGAATCGCGCGAGCGCATGTCCAACGTGGGACCGCTCGGCATCATCAAGCCGCCGCCCGGCACCCGCAGTGCGGCGCGGTACGCCGATCGGTTGCTCGCGCAGATGCGAAAGCAGCCGGTGGGAGCGCCATTCAACCTGCGTTATGTCGGCGCGGGCCTCAAGGGCCTGCCGCACCTGGAAGCCGTCGCCGCCGTCGACCTCGATCGTCACTGCCACCGCCTGACCCTGCCCGCGCCCGGTACGGACGAACAGCTGTTCGCGACCGTGTGCCGCCTGCACGAGAAGCGCCTCGACCGATCGCGCCCGCCCTGGGAGTTCTATGTCATCGACGGACTCGAGCGCGGCCGCATCGCGCTCTATGCCAAGGTGCATCACGGCCTTATCGACGGGCGCGGCTTCCTCGAAGTGTGCACGCGCTGGTTCAGCGCCGACCCTGCGGATCGCAAGGTGCGGGCACTCTGGGAAGGCCTTCCGGTACGTCGCAGCTCGGACATCCCGGGCATTGCGGCCCTCGCCGCCAAGGCCACGCAGGCTACGGCAGCGATGGCCTCGCTATATATGGCGCTGGTGCGCCAGACCCTGGCCAGCGCCGGACTGACCGGGGGCCTGCCGCTGCCATTCCTGGGCACGCAGGCGGCGCTGCGCGCGAGACCCTCGGTGCGGCGCTGTTTCGCGTATTGCGTGCTGCCATTGGCGCAAATGAAGGCTTTCGGCGTGGAGCACGGGGCCAGCGTCAACGACGTGCTGCTCACCGCACTCGACATGGCGATGAATCGCTACCTCGACGAGCATGGCCGACGCGACACCGACCAGCCGCTGGTGGCGGACATGCCGGTGGCGCTGGCCAAGGGCGAAGGCGGCGGCAACGCCATCGCCGTGCTGCAATTCCCGCTGGGTGCGGCCAGGGCAACGCCGCTGCAGCGCCTGGCGCAGATCTGCGCGCGCACCGCCGACGTGAAGCGGTATGTCAAGCGGACCGATCCCGTGGCGCTGACCACGTACACCGCAGCGGTCCATGCCGTGCCCGCGCTGCTCGAGGCGCTGGGTGTCGAGCGTGCGCCGATGCTCGCCAACATGGTGATCTCCAACCCCTTCGGGCTGCCCGAGCGCCGCTACCTGGCAGGTGCCGAACTCGAACTGGCATTGCCGATCTCGGTGCTGGCGCCGGGGCAGTCGCTGAACATCACCGCGGCCACCTATGACAAGGGATTGCAGATCGCCTTCCTGGGCATCGCCGCCGAGTTGCCCGACATCCAGCGCATGGCCGACTACACGGTCGACGCGCTGGCGCAACTGGACTCCGGCGTCACGAGGCGCCGGGCGCGCCCCGGGGCTGCGGCTTCCAAGCCGCGGGGAACCCCGCAGCGGAAAAATGGCGCAACTCGCCGATCCTGAAGACAAGCGTCATCGAATCCGGAGCAGGAACATGGAACAAAAATACAACGCCCCGATGGACAAGGTGTTCGCGCGCCTCACCGACCCGAAATGGCTGGAGGCGCGCAGCCTGGCGCTGGGCGAACTCAGCGCAAGCGTCAAGGCGAAGAAGAGCGGTGGCTCGGTGCTGTTGACGATGAAGAGGCGGGTGCGGCGCGATCTGCCGGGCCTCGTCGCCAGGGTGCTGTCGCCCGAGTCCGACCTGATATTCGGGGAAGCCTGGTCGGCCGAGGACGACGGGGGACGAACCGGCACGCTGACCATGGACGCCGTCGGCCAGCCGGTGAAGATGACTGCCGAGTTCGAGCTCCGTCCCACGGCCAAGGGTTGCGTCTATCGCATCACGCACCGGTGCAAGTCCAGCGTGCCGCTGATCGGGGGCGTGGTCGAGAAGTTCGCGCTCGGCCAGGTCGAATCCGGCTGCGCCGCCGAGTTCGCATATCTCGTCGACTACCTGAAGAAGAACAAGTAGACGCACATACCGCAGGCGCGGCAACGCCGCTTCAATAGCGGCGCTGCTTGTCGAGCGCGTTGATCATGTCGTTTGGCCGACCGGCAAGAAAGGCGTCGAGATTACGGCAGAAGATATCGACGATCTTGCCATGCTCGCATGCGCTCGGTCAGGCAGAACGCAGCGATGAAGGGCGCGCACTTTCCCGGGCGTGACTTCGATCGGTTGGGCGCGAGCGAGGTTGGCTGTTGAACGACGTCTGCAAACGGCCGCTGCTCTGGCGTACGACCGGCAGCAACGGGGAGCAGGGCCTCACACCAGCGGTCTTGCGGCAGTCACCTCGTCCGTCCACACCCGGAAGCCCTTCAGGACGTTGGGCCCGAACGT
>CAYGYQ010000067.1:0-14699 GCA_964354035.1 uncultured Bordetella sp. | reverse complement strand
AGCCGATCTCGTAGCCGGTGCCTTCGCACGGCGCGACCCCCTTGATCGGAAAGCCCGCTTGCGCCTCGGTGACGGCGTCGTGGATGAACGATACGCTCGCGAGCGTCTCGCCGCGCGCGGCCGCCTTGATGGGCGCCACACCCGAGCGCGGGTAGTTGTTGATGTTCTTGTGCAGCGCCTTCAGATACTTGAACGCTTCTTCCTCGCCGAACACCTGCACCAGCGTGGCGATCGCGGTGTAGGCGGTGCCGGAGGCGTTGGGGTTGGCCATCTGCACTTCGCCGGCGAATTCCGGCTTGACGAGATCCTTCCAGCAGGCGGGCGCCGCGACCTTCTTCTTGGCGAGGAGCTCGGTGTTGTAGCCGATGCCCAGCGCGCCCAGGTAGATGCCGACCGTGCGGTATTTCGACTGCTCGGCCTGCCTCTGCGCCCACGGCTGGAGCTGCGCCAGCAGCGGCGACTTGTATTCCTCGAGCAGTCCCTGCTCGGCCGCCTGCAGGTGGGGATCACCGGTGCCACCGAACCAGACGTCGAGCTTGGGATTCGCCTTTTCGGCGGCGATCTGCGCGAACGACTCGCCCGAGCCCTTCAGCGTCATGCCGACCTTGATGCCGGTCTCCTTTTCGAAGGCGACCGCGGCGGCGTTGCACCATTCCGCCTGCACGGGGCAGATCACGTTGAGCGTGTTCTGCGCGAGGACGGGCATGGCGAATGCAGCCGCGGCGGCGACGGCGGCCGCGGCAAAGCGTTTGCGGTTCGGGAGCATGGGGAGTTCTTCCTTTCGTGTCATGCGACGGTGATGCTGGAGGACAGATAAACGTCCTGAATGGCGTTGAGCAACGTCACGCCGTCGCCCATCGGCTTCTGGAACGCCTTGCGGCCGGAGATGAGGCCCATGCCACCCGCGCGCTTGTTGATCACCGCGGTGCGCACCGCGTCCGCGAGGTCGTTGGCACCCGACGCGCCGCCAGAATTGATGAGTCCGGACCGGCCCAGGTAGCAGTTCGCCACCTGGTAGCGCGCGAGGTCGATCGGATGGTCGGTCGCGAGCTCGGAGTACATCCGCTGGTCGTTCTTGCCATAGGGATTGTCCTTGGTGTTGAGCGCGAGGTAGCCGCCGTTGTTCTCGGGCAGCTTCTGCTTGATGATGTCGGCCTCGATGGTGACGCCCAGATGGTTCGCCTGGCCGGTGAGGTCCGCCGACACGTGGTAGTCCTTGTCGGTCTTGAAGGCCGGATTGCGCAGATAGCACCACAGCACCGTGGCCATCCCCATCTCGTGCGCGGTCGCGAACGCCTGGCTCACCTCGACGATCTGGCGGCCCGACTCGGGCGAGCCGAAGTAGATCGTCGCACCCACGGCCACTGCGCCCAGGTCCTTCGCCTGCTTGATCGTGGCGAAGAAGATCTGGTCGTACTTGTTGGGATAAGTGAGGAACTCGTTGTGGTTGAACTTGAGCAGGAACGGGATCCGGTGCGCGTAGCGGCGCGAGCACGCGCCGAGCACGCCGAGCGTGGAGGCCACGGCGTTGCAGCCGCCTTCGAGCGCGAGCTTGACGATGTTCTCGGGGTCGAAGTACAGCGGATTCTTCGCGAACGATGCGCCGGCGCTGTGCTCGATCCCCTGGTCGACGGGCAGAATGGAGAGATAGCCGGTCCCCGCGAGCCGGCCGTGGTCGAAGAGTTGCTGCAGGCTGCGCATCACCGCCGGTGAACGATCGCTCGGGGCAACGATCCGATCGACGAAATCGGGACCGGGCAGATGCAGCGATTCCCGGGGGATGCCCTTGCAGACGTGCTGGAGCAGGCCACCCGCTTCGGCACCCAGAAGTCCCATGATGTCGGTCATTGTCGAATCTCCTTGTCGAGGACGGCCATTTACCTGCGAGCGACCATTATCCCGCTGCGGCAGCGCGCGGACAACGTGCGCCGGACTTTGCGCGGTGCCCGGGGGCCTCACGTCGACCTGCGCCGCTGCAGGGCGGCCCGGGCCGAATCCCTGGCCCGATCAGCGTCGTCGCGCTCGAATGGGCGCCCCTGCCGCCCAACCGCATCCGGTCGTGGCCGTCGCCTTCCTTTAACGTGGCGATGCAATTGCGGTTACGCATGATCTCTCCTCGAGGCGATGACTTCCCGCAATTTTCCGCTGCGCCGGTCGGTGCGCGGTCTGCCCGGGTCGAGGCTGACGCGCACATTGGGCAACGACTGCCGGTCGAGAAAGGCGCGCAGGGCCTTCTCCAGAACGCGCCAGGCGGCCTGCCGGTCGGCCGGCGCACGGGCTGCGAGACGCAGGCGCAGCCGGTCCGGCGCCGTCTGCAGGATCTGGAAACGGGAAGCCGGCGCGGCGTCTTCGACGACGGTCGTGAGCGCAAGCGGCAGCAGGCGCACGATGCGCCCGTCGGGTGCGGCCATCGCCAGCACGTCGTCGTGCCTGCCCTCGACTTCTATCGCCGGCAGCGGGCTCCCGCAGGCGCACGGCCCGGGTTTGACGACGACGCTGTCGCCGAGATCGTAGCGGATGATCGGCTGCACGCGGTTGGCGAGGTTGGTAAGCAGCACCGTCCGCGACGGTGCTCCCGGCGGCGTCGGACGAAATTCGTCGTCGACCGGCTCGAGCAGCACCCAGTCGGCGTTGACATGCAGCCAGCCCTCGTTGCATCCGAACGCCATGCTCATGCACTCCGACGCGCCGTATTCGTTGACGACCGGGCATCCGAACGCGGCCTCGATTCCGACCCGCATGTGCGCGGGCAGGCATTCGCCGCCCGACCACAGGCTCACGGGGTCGATCTCGAGTCGCCCGGCCTTTCTCTCCTCGGCCAGCAGCGAAAGCATCGTCGGGTAGCTTGCGACGAAGGCTGGCCGATAGGCATTGAGTTCGGCGACCAGCTGCGGCAGCGGATCCATTATCGAGAAGCACCGCGCCGCGATCCATGGGTTGTTCCGGGTCAGGCGTCGCCATGACGCGATGCTGGCGAAGTGATCGCCCGTCGCGGCGATCAGAGCCGCCCGTCCGCCCCGTGCCGCGATGCGCCACGCATGTACGGCGGCAAATCGTGCGGGATCGAGATGCACGGCCATCAGTGCGTCGAAGGTTTCCAGCGCATCGTCATCCTGCACGTAGATCCCCGCTTCGCCGGTGCTGCCCGAACTCTTCCAGATCACGTAGCGGCCGAGATAGCGCTCGCCGATGTGCTCCCGGTCCACGAGGAAAGCGGTGACGCCGGCCAGATCGAGCGCTGGATCGGTCACCCAGTCGTCGAAGCGATTCATCAGCGCCCGTTTGGTCACGACGGGCAACGCGGCGGGATCGAGCCTTCCGGCCGGGAGTCCGCGATAGGCATCCCGGTAGAAAGGGGACCGCGCGCGCGCGAACGCCACCAATGCATCGAAGCGGTTGCGGCTGGCGGCGGCGATCGCCGGTCCGCCTGCAGCACGCGTCCACCAGATGTCGCCGAGGCGCGAATACCACGACCAGCAATCGACCGAAACACGGATCGGGTCCCAGGCGAGGCCGTGACTCGCTCCGGGCCGGGCTTCGGCGAGTATGGTCTCGTGCCTGTGCGCTGCCGGCGACATGAACGACGGGGCGTTTGCCTGGGTTGGAACCGGGTTGTGGGACGCCGCTTTCATCCATCGAGTGCCCGGTCGCCGGCCCGGAGCCAGCGCACGAACCAGTCCGAAGCGAGGGCCGCCACCTGCTCGAGCGTGCCGGGCTCCTCGAACAGGTGGGTTGCCCCGGGGACGATGTGCAGCGTCTTGACGCACCCGAGTTGCGTGTAGGCCTCGCGATTCAAAGCGATCACCGCCGGGTCGTGTCCGCCAACGATCAGCAATGTCGGCGCCGTGACCCGCGGCAACGCTGTCGCTCCGGCGAGATCCGGCCGGCCGCCGCGCGAAACCACCGCGCCGATGCGGGTCCCCATTTCGGCGGCAGCGGCCAGCGCGGCCGCGGCGCCGGTGCTCGCGCCGAAATAGCCGATGGGCAGCGCCGTCGCCGGAGTTTCCCGCAGGATCCACCGGGTCGCGGCCACCAGCCGGGACGTCAGCAGCGGAATATCGAACCGCGTCGCGTAATCGCGGTCTTCCGCCGCGGTCAACAGGTCGAACAGCAGCGTGCCCAGGCCGGCCGCACGGAGCGCGCCGGCCACGTACGTATTGCGCGGGCTGTGCCGCGAGCTGCCGCTGCCGTGTGCGAACAGCACGACGCCGCTTGCCTGCGCGGGCAGCGCGAGCTCGCCCTGCAACAGAACCGCATCGACGCTGATGGTGATGGGTGACACCACTTCCGCCGGGGGCGCGCGCTCACGCATCTGCGCACCATTGCTCGCGGGCGAAGGCGGTCTCTATCGCCTTGATGCGAACGGCTGGCAGCAAGCGCTGCATCGCCAGCGGAAATCGGTCACGGGTCCAAGGCATGTCGTCGGGCAAGCCGGATGTCCATGTACCCTAATCGCGATCCGGTCGTGGCACGTTGACCGGTGTCAACGTCCTGCGGGAACCGGTCTGGCCGGCTGTGCCCGGGCCGCGCACCATGTCCGTTGTTGATGCGCGTCAAACGCCAACCCGGGGCATCGGCACAGACTTCGCGCATGGACTCGAGTTGAGGCCGGCCCCGGTGCTTCCGTCTGACTCCAGCTTCGGGCGGCGATGGTTCGTTGCGACACGATGGCTTGGGAACATTTTCCGCACGGCGCGGACATCGGGGTGCGTGGCATTGGCGCATCGCGAGGCGAGGCGTTCGAGGAGGCTGCGCTCGCCATGATGGCGGTGATCACGGATCCAGAGCGTGTCGCCGCGGAAACGGCGATCGAACTGCGTTGCGCGGCGCCCGACGACGAGTTGCTGCTGGCCGACTGGCTCAACGCGCTCATCTACGAGATGGCGACACGCTGCATGCTGTTCCGCCGGTTCGCGGTGTCGTTGCGCGACCATGCGCTCGAGGCCAGAGCGTGGGGCGAGCCGGTCGATCGCGAGCGGCACCAGCCCGCGGTCGAGGTCAAGGGGGCGACCTACACGGCGCTGTCCGTGGCTCGCCGCGGTGACGGCATGTGGGTCGCGCAGTGCGTGGTTGACGTGTGAGCGCGAACAGCGATGGATCCGGGACGACTGCAACGCATCAACGACTGCGAGTGGCTGCTGCCGCAGAGAGGGGCGATGCGCGTTCCCGGCGTGATCTTCGCCGACGAGGCGCTCATCCGGGAGATGGACGACAAGGTGCCGGAGCAGGTCGCCAATGTTGCCACGCTCCCCGGCATCGTCAAGGCATCGTTGGCGATGCCCGACGCCCATTGGGGCTACGGTTTTCCGATCGGCGGGGTGGCCGCGTTCGATCCCGACGAGGGCGGTGTCATTTCCGCCGGTGGGGTGGGTTTTGACATCTCCTGCGGAGTGCGCACGCTCCTTTCGGGCTTGACGCGCGCAGAGATCGAACCGGTCAAGCGGCGGCTTGCCGATGCGCTCGCCGAGCGCATTCCCGCGGGCGTGGGCAGCACCGGGGCACTATCCCTGACCGCTGACGAGATGGACGCGATGCTGCGCGGCGGCGCGCGCTGGGCGCTCGCGCGGGGCTACGGGCATCCGGAGGACCTCGGGCGCACCGAGGAGCAGGGCACGATGGCGGGAGCAGAACCGCAGCATGTGTCCGCCGCCGCCAAGCGCCGGCAGCGCAACGAGATGGGCACGCTCGGCTCGGGCAACCACTACCTCGAGGTGCAGCACGTCGTCGAGTTGTACGACCCGGCCGCGGCCCGGGCCTTCGGGCTCGCCGTGGGCGACGTCGTGGTCAGCATCCACTGCGGGTCGCGCGGCCTCGGCCATCAGATCGGCACCGAGTTCCTGCGGGAGATGGCGGTGACGGCTGCGACCGCCGGCATCATGCTGCCCGATCGCGAACTCGCGTGCGCGCCCATTCGCTCGCCCGCAGGCGAACGCTACCTCGGGGCGATGCGCGCGGCGATCAATTGCGCGCTGGCGAACCGGCAGATGCTGACGCATCTGGTGCGCGGCGTGTTTCAGGCCGTGCTGCCCGGAACGAAGCTGACGCTGCTCTATGACGTGTCTCACAACACCTGCAAGGTCGAGCGGCACGTCGTCGACGGCCGGCTGCGCGAGGTGTACGTGCATCGCAAGGGCGCAACCCGGGCGTTCGGGCCGGAGCATCCGGACTTGCCGGCTGCGTTCCGCGCGACCGGCCAGCCGGTGCTGATCGGCGGCAGCATGGGCACCGCGTCCTACGTCCTCGCCGGCACGCGCCGGGGCATGACGGAGGCGTTTGCGTCGGCCTGCCATGGCGCCGGTCGGAGCATGAGCCGCCACGAGGCCACGCGGCGCTGGCAGGGGCGCAAGGTAGTGGACGATCTCGCCGGGCGCGGCATCCTGATCCGCAGCCCGTCGCTGCGCGGCGTGGCCGAAGAGGCTCCAGGCGCGTACAAGGATGTTTCTGCCGTTGTCGACGTCGCCGACCGCGCCCAGCTGGCGCGCAAGGTCGCCCGGCTCGAGCCGCTGGTCTGCATCAAGGGGTGATGACAAAATGCACGCAAGGGAACTCCGGCTGTTCGCGCTCGCTGCGAGCCGCGCGTTTGGTGAGGCGGTCAGCGCGAGACTGGCCATTGGGCTCAGTGCGCACGAGGAGCGCGAGTTCGAGGACGGCGAGCACAAGGCGCGGCCGCTCGTCAGCGTGCGGGGGGCCGACGTCTTCGTCATCCATTCCCTCTACGGCGAGAACGGCCAGAGCGCGAACGACAAGCTCGTCCGGCTCCTGCTCTTCATCGGCGCGCTCAAGGACTCGGCCGCCGACCGTGTCACCGCCGTCGTCCCCTACCTCGCCTATGCGCGCAAGGACCGCAAGACGAAAGCCAGGGACCCGGTCACGACGCGCCACATCGCGTGCCTGTTCGAGGCGGTCGGCGCCGACGGCGTCGTCACGCTCGACGTGCACAATCTCGCGGCATTCCAGAATGCTTTCCGTTGCCACAACGAGAATCTGGAGGCGAATTCGCTGTTCGTCGGCCATTTCGCGCCGCTGGTGCGTGCCTTCGAGGTCGCCGTCGTGTCGCCGGATGCCGGCGGCATCAAGCGCGCCGAGCAGTTCCGCAACCGCCTGGCGGAAGCGCTGGGGCGACCTGTCGGCGCCGCGTTTGCCGAGAAGTACCGCAGCGCTGGCGTGGTCACCGGCAACGCGCTGGTCGGGGACGTCGGCGGCAAGATCGCCATCATCGTCGACGACCTGATCAGCGCGGGCACCACGATCGCGCGGGCGGCGCAGGCATGCCGTGACCGCGGCGCGACGCGGGTTCTCGCCGCGGCGTCGCACGGTCTTTTCGCGGGCGCCGCGAATTCGGTGCTGGCGGGCAGTGCCGTCGAGCAGATCGTGGTGACCGACAGCGTGCCGCCATGGCGCGTGACCGATCCCGGGCTGAAGGCAAAGCTGGTGCAGGTCAGTACCGCAAGCCTGTTCGCCCAGGCGATCCGGAGGATCCACGAGGGCGGGTCGATCGTCGAACTGCTCGGTTCCTGATCCCCCGCAGCGGCTTTTGCGTCAGGCTCCGCAATGTGCGATATGGCTGCCGGCGAGCCGGAGATAGTCGCGCGCCAGCGTCGTCCATTTCGCCGGATCGGTCAACGCGGGTTCCTGCAGATGCCAGATCGCGAGCCGCGCGCGCACGCACGCGCGGAAGCTCTGGTAGAAATGCACGAGCGCATCCGCCGACGCGTCGCCGGACAGGTCGGCATAGGTCTCGAAAATGGATTGTCGCATCCAGGCCGCACCCAGGCGTTCGCACTCGAGCGCCAGGAACGCGAGCTCGTCGGCCGTATCCAGCAGCCGGAAGTCGAGTGAGAATTCAAGGCAGTCGATGATCTGCGGCTGCCGCTCGAGACAGATGTGCTCCGGCCGCAGGTCGCCGTGGGCCTCGACGATGTGCCCGCCGCGTACCCGCTCGTCGAACAGTGCCGCGGCACGGTCGAGAAAAGCGCGCTGCCGCGCGCAGGTGGGCGCGATCGTCGCGATTGGCAGGGCGAACTCCCTCGTGCTCAGTTCCATCAGATTCCCGGCGATGCCTGCCGCGAACCGTTCGCGGTACGCGCGTTCGCCGATCGGAGCCGGCGCGGCCACGCGGTAGAACCGGCAGAGCGTTCCCACGACGCGCCGAACGTCGTCGGCCTGCACCGAGCCGCTGCGGATCATCCGATCCAGCATCCGCTCGGCCGGCAGACGCCGCATCTTGACCAACCAGTCAACGACGTTGCCGCAGGGTCCGAGCCGCAGCTTCCCGTTGGTGTCGACTGTCAGCGGCACGGTTTCGAGATAGACGTCGTCCGTCAGACGGCGATTGAGCCGCAGTTCTTCGGCGCAGAAGTGCCGCCGCGCCGCCTCGGTACTGAAATCGAGGTAGCTCTGCCGTACCGGCTTCTTGAGCTTCCACGCGTGGCGGTCGGTGAGGAACACCCACGACATGTGGGTCTCGATGACGTCGACGTGCTGAGTCGGCTCGGCGTAGCTCTGGGGCCGGGCAAGGAACAGGACTTTCGCGGCGAGTTCGGCATCGCTCGTCCGTGGGTGCGTCGCGCTGCGCGTGACCGAGTTGTTCATCTGTCCATTCGCCGGTCCCGTCATTATGGCGCGATTAACGGGCGCCGGCTTGGCGCGAGCCATCGTGCGGCGTGCCCGCGCGGCATGGCTGCCCTTGCCCCGGCGCGCCTCGTACGGATCGGGCCCGCAAGGCCAAGTGCGGTCTTGACCACGGTCAAGACGGCATGGCCGCGGGGGATTAACATGCAAAGAGGAGACGCTGGCAACAGCCGCATTGGGATTGGTTGCCGGCAGGAGATCATTTTTGCTCGAAGAGGAGCAGGCGATGGCAGCCAAAGTACTGAAGTTTCATCGCGAGGCGCGGGACAAGGTCTGCGCCGGGCTCAATATGCTCGCGAGCGCCGTCAAGGTTACGCTCGGTCCCAAGGGCCGAACTGTCATGCTGGAGCGCAGTTTCGGTCCGCCGCTGGTCATCAATTCGGGCGTCATCGTCGCCAGGGAGATCGAGCTCGAGGACCGGTTCGAGAACCTGGGCGCGCAGATGGCGCGCGAAGTCGCCTCGCGCACTTCGCAAACCGCGGGCGACGGCACGACGACCGCTACCGTGCTGGCGCAGGCAATCGTCAACGAAGGCGCGAAGTACGTGGCGGCCGGGCTCGATCCCATGGAGATCAAGCGCGGCATCGACATGGCGGTCGCCGCGGTCGTGGTGGAGCTGAAGCGGCTGTCGCGTCCCTGCGGCTCGAACCAGGAAATCGCGCAGGTCGGTACGATTTCGGCGAACGGCGACGCGTCGATCGGTGCAATGATCGCCAAGGCGATGGAGAAGGTCGGCGAAAACGGCGTGATCAAGACCGAAGACGGGCGCGGGATGTCGAACGAGCTCGAGGTGGTCGAGGGCATGCAGTTCGACCGCGGCTTCCTGTCGCCCTATTTTATCACCGACCCCGAAAAGCAGCGCGTGGTGCTGGAAGATGCCTACGTGCTCATCCACGACCGGACGATCTCGTCGATCCGCGATCTCATTCCTCTTCTCGAGAAGATCTCCGGAGAGGGGCGGCCGGTGCTGCTGATCGCCGAGGACGTGACCGGAGAGGCGCTGGCCACGCTGGTCATCAATGCGATCCGCGGCGTGCTCAAGACCTGCGCCGTCAAGGCGCCGGGATTCGGCGACCGCCGCAAGGCGACGCTGGAGGACATTGCGATCCTCACCGGCGGTACCGTGATCTCGGAGGAAACCGGCGCCAGACTCGATGGCGTCGCCGTGGCCGATCTTGGGCGCGTGCGCCGCATCGAGATCGACAAGGACGACACGACGCTGATCGGCAGCGCCGGCGCAGCGGAGCGGATCGGCGCGCGCATCGCCCAGATAAGGAAGGCGGCCGCGGAGGCGAACAGCGACTATGACCGCGACCAGCTCGAAGAGCGCGCGGCCAGGCTCGCCGGCGGCGTCGCGCTGATCAAGGTCGGTGCGTCCACCGAGACCGAGATGAAGGAAAAGAAGTCCCGCGTCGAGGATGCGCTGCACGCAACGCGGGCCGCCGTGGCGGAAGGAATAGGCGCGGGAGGCGGCGTTGCATTGCTGCGCGCGCGGCGTGCGCTCGACCCCATGCACTGCGGCACGCTGAGTCAGGACGCCGGGGTCAAGATCGTCCGCCGCGCACTCGAGGAGCCGCTGCGGCAGATCGTCAACAACGCGGGAGGCGAGCCGTCCGTCGTGCTCGAGAACGTCGCGGCCGGTGACGCCTCCTACGGGTACAACGCGGCCACCGGCGAGTACGGCGACATGCTCGCGATGGGCATCATCGACCCGACCAAGGTGACGCGGCTCGGCTTGCAGAACGCCGCTTCGATTGCGAGCCTCATTCTCACGACGGACTGCATCATCGTGGAGGCGCCCGCTGGCAGGCTGCCGCATTCCGAGGGGCCGCCGCTCGAACCATGACCGCGGCTCCGGCAACAGGACGCGCGCCAGCAGAGGCGCGGCGATGAGCGACGCGCAGCCGGAGGCGGATGCGCGTCGCACGTTCTTCCGCGAGTTTCTGCGGCACCCCGGCGCAATCGGATCCTTCGTTCCGAGTTCGCGCTTCCTCGAGCGCCGGCTGGTCGAAGTTGCCGACATCCAAAGGGCGCGGCTGGTCGTCGAGTTCGGTCCGGGCACCGGGGGAACCACGGCGGCGATCCTGCGTGCATTGCCGGCCGACGGCAGATTGCTCGCCATCGAGATCAATCTGCGGTTCGCGCAGCGGCTTGCCTCCTTCGCCGACCCTCGCCTGATCGTGCACGCCGGCGACGCGGTCGGGTTGGGTGACGTGCTGGCGGGTCGGGGACTGTGCGGTCCGGATGTTGTGCTGTCGGGCATTCCCTTCTCCACGATCTCCGCCGCCGAGGGTCGCCGGATCCTGCGCGGCGTCTGGGAAGCGCTGGTGCCAGGCGGGCGTTTTGTCGCCTATCAGTTTCGCAGCGTGGTCGGCAATCTTGGCCGCGAAATCCTGGGCAGCCCGGAAGTCGGGATCGAGCTACGCAACGCGCCGCCGATGCGCGTCTACTGCTGGCGCAAGCCGATGCAGGACGACGCCATTCGCGCTCGAAATTGATCCCGGTCAATTCGCGCCGGCAAGGCGGGACTACGCTGAGGCAGCGGTTGCCGAGGCCGGCAAAGGCGGGGGATCCAAGTCCGAAAACGGGGAGTGCGCACATGACCGAACTCACTATGCGGCAGATCCGGCAATTGGAGCACGATTTGCTGGCGCAACGGAGCGGCGTCGCGGCTGAGGCGCACGACGAGTTGATGCGCGCCACGCAGCAGTCGTATGCGGCCATTGCCGGGGAAGTACCGGATTTCGGCGACCAGGCCACCGCGGCGTCGCTGGCCGACTACGACAACGCGCTCGCGCGCCGCCACGTGGAGGCAATCAGGGAAATCGACGATGCGCTCATGCGCATCAAGGCGCATCGGTTCGGGCGCTGCCTCGAGTGCGGTGTCCTGATGGGATATGCGCGACTGCGGGCGTTTCCCACGGCCAGGCGTTGCGTGGCCTGCCAGGGCCTGCACGAGAGGACGTTCGCGCTCGGCACCACGCCCACGCTTTAGCGCGGGCGCCACGCGGGACCGCGTCCCGCGACCCGGTGTCCGACCTTGAATTGACCCGAGGTACCCTCATATCGGGATCATGGAAACTTGTCCCAAGCCGGTGAGCGTGCATCTGCGCGTGGTCTGTCCCCACTGCGACACGACCAACCGCGTGCTGCGCGAACGCCTGGACGCCGGCGCGAATTGCGGCAGCTGCAAGCAGGCGCTGCTGCCTGGCAGTCCGATCGAGTTGACGGCGGCGAATTTCGATCGCCATGTCGCCGGCAACGATCTGCCCCTGGTGGTGGATTTCTGGGCACCCTGGTGCGGGCCGTGCCGGATGATGGCGCCGGCGTACGAGCAGGCTGCGGCGCAGCTTGCCACGCAAGCGCGGATCGCGAAGCTCGACACCGAGAGCGAGACCGCGATCGCGACCCGCTTCGGCATTCGCAGCATACCGACGCTCATCGCGTTCCGGAACGGGCTTGAAGTGGCGCGGCAGTCGGGCGCCATGGACCTGCCCGGCCTGCTGCAGTGGATCAGGGCCAGCGCCTGACAGGCGGACCCGCATGACGACCAGAAATCCGACGGATTGGATGTGGGCGCAGGCCTGCGATTTGATCGACGAGGCCGAGCGCATGCATCGGCAGTTCTTCCGCCTTGCCGCTTCCGAGCGAACCCGGGCGACATGGGAGCCGCCGGTCGACGTGTTCGAGGACGAGTTCGAGTTCATCGTCCTCGTCGCGCTGCCCGGCGTGCCCGCCCATCAAATCGAAGTGACCACCGAGTCGGGCGAGCTCGTGTTGCGCGCCGAAAGGAGCCTGCCGTTCGCGGGGTCGCGGCGCGCGGTGCGGCGGCTGGAGATTCCTTACGGGTTTTTCGAGCGGCGCATCCGGCTGCCTGATGCGCGGGTCGATGCGGGAACGCGCGAATTGCGGGACGGCTGCCTGATCCTGAGACTGCGCAAGACGGTCGCAACGAGGGACGTATGAAAGAACCGACTCACGCCACCGACCGGCCGATCAGTTCCGATGCCGGCGCAGGCATCGAAGCCGCGCCGCCGGAATCGCGGATGGAGGGTGCAGCCGAGACGCGCCCCCTTCCCGACGACGCGCTGATCATCGTGCCGGTGCGCAATGTCGTGCTGTTCCCGGGGATGGTGTTCCCGCTCACCGTCGGACGCGAACGCTCGCGCGCCGCGGTCTACGAGGCCGCGCGCCTGCAGCGTCCGCTCGGCGTGCTGCTGCAAAGCAGGCCCGACGCGGAAAAGCCGGAGCCCGACGAGCTGCATCGGGTCGGCACCACGGCCAACCTGATTCGTTACATCACGGCGACGGACGGCGCGCACCACGCCATCTGCCAGGGCGTGCAGCGCTTCCGCGTGCTCCAGTTCCTGGAGGGCTACCCGTTCATGGCGGCGCGGGTGGAGCTCATCGCCGAATCCGCACAGGCGGGCCCGGACATCGAGGGTCGGGCCCAGGGTCTCAAGGAGCGGGCGGCGCAAATTCTCGAGCTCCTGCCGCAGGTGCCGAAGGAGGTCGTGACCGCGCTGCAGGGCGTCGAAGGCGCGCCACGCCTCGCCGACTTCATCGCCGGACTCATGGACATCGGTGCCGAGGAAAAGCAGGCGCTGCTCGAGACCCTCGACCTCAGGACACGGCTCGACAAGCTGCTGGACCTGCTCGCCCGGCGGATCGAGGTGCTGAAGGTCTCGCGCGAAATCGCCGAGCGCACGCGAGGCTCGATCGACGACAGCCAGCGCAAGCACCTGTTGCGGGAGCAGATGCGCACGATCCAGAAGGAGCTCGGCGAAGCAGACGAGGGCGCGGCGGAGATTGCCGGGCTCGAGCGCGCGATCGCCGGGGCGGGGATGCCGGCGGAAGTGGAAAAGCAGGCGCGCAAGGAGCTGAAACGTCTCGAGCGCATGCCCGAGGGCGCCGGCGAATACTCGATGATCCGCAGCTATCTCGACTGGCTGATCGAGCTGCCCTGGGCCCCCGGCGCCGAGGCGGCCATCGACATCGCTGAGGCGCGGCGCATCCTCGACGCGGACCACTTCGGCCTCGAGAAGGTCAAGAAGCGCATCCTCGAGTACCTTGCCGTGCGCAAGCTCAATCCGTCGGGGAGAAGCCCGATTCTCTGCTTCGCCGGCCCGCCCGGCGTGGGCAAGACCTCGCTCGGCCAGAGCATCGCCAGGGCGACCGGGCGCCAGTTCGCGCGCCTCAGCCTGGGCGGCGTGCACGACGAGGCGGAAATCCGCGGTCACCGGCGCACCTACATCGGTTCGCTGCCCGGCAACATCATCCAGAGCGTGCGCAAGGCGGGCACGCGCAACTGCGTGCTGATGCTGGACGAAGTCGACAAGCTCGGCGCGGGCGGCTTTCACGGCGACCCCGCCTCGGCGCTGCTCGAGGTGCTCGATCCCGAGCAGAACGCGACCTTCCGCGACAACTACCTGGGGGTGCCCTTCGATCTGTCCGGCGTGATGTTCGTGTGCACCGCCAACGTGCTCGACACGATACCGGGCCCGCTGCGCGACCGGATGGAAATCATCCAGTTGCCGGGCTACACCGCGCAGGAGAAGCTGCAGATCGCGCGGCGCTATCTCGTCGCGCGCCAGCTCGCGGCGACCGGCCTCACTGCGGAGCAGTGCGCAATCGGCGACGATGCGCTGGCGGCGATCATCGACGACTACACGCGGGAGGCGGGCGTGCGCAATCTCGAGCGCGAGATCGGCAACGTCTTCCGCAATGTTGCGGTGCGCATCGCCGAGGGCGGCGCGCAGCGGGTGGCGGTGGGTCCCGCCGACCTCGCCGCCATCCTCGGCGTCCACAAGTTCGAGGCCGAAGTCGCGATGAGGAGCGGTGTGCCCGGAGTTGCCACCGGCCTCGCGTGGACTCCGGTGGGCGGCGACATCCTGTTCATCGAAGCCGCGCGCATGCCTGGAGCCGGGAAGCTGATCCTGACCGGACAGCTGGGCGAGGTGATGAAGGAGAGCGCGCAGGCGGCGCTTTCTCTCGTCAAGGCACACTCGGGCGACCTCGGCATCGCGCCGGAGGCGTTCGAGAAGTCCGACATCCACGTCCACGTGCCG
>CAYGYQ010000066.1:6119-14801 GCA_964354035.1 uncultured Bordetella sp. | reverse complement strand
CGAGCTGCACGGCTTCATCCACATGTTCGAGGACACGCCGGAGTTCGTCGCGCGCCACATCATCCGCGAGACGAAGGCGTACATGGATTCCCTGGCGCCGCCGTTCTTCCGCGCGCTGGTCGAGTACGCGCAGGACGGCTCGTACTCGTGGCACTGTCCGGGCCATTCGGGCGGCGTCGCCTTCCTGAAGAGCCCGGTCGGGCAGATGTTCCACCAGTTCTTCGGCGAGAACATGCTGCGCGCCGACGTCTGCAACTCCGTGGACGAGCTCGGCCAGCTGCTCGACCACTCGGGGCCGGTGTTCGCGGCGGAACGCAACGCCGCACGGATCTTCAACGCCGATCACTGCTTCTTCGTGACCAATGGCACGTCGACGTCGAACAAGATGGTCTGGCACGCCACGGTCGCGCCGGACGACATCGTCGTCGTCGACCGCAACTGCCACGTGTCGATCCTGCACGCGATCACGATGACCGGGGCGATTCCGGTGTTCCTGACGCCGACGCGCAACCACCTCGGCATCATCGGCCCGATTCCGCTGGAGGAGTTTGCTCCCGAGAACATCCAGAAGAAGATCGAGGCCAACCCGTTCGCGCGGGTGGCGAAGAACAAGAAGCCAAGGATTCTGACGCTGACGCAGAGCACCTACGACGGCGTCGCCTACAACGTCGAGATGCTGAAGCAGATCCTGAACGGCAGCATCGACACGCTGCACTTTGACGAAGCGTGGCTGCCGCATGCCGCCTTTCACGACTTCTACAAGGACATGCACGCGATCGGCAAGGACCGGCCGCGCAGCAAGGACGGCCTCATCTTCGCGACGCATTCGACCCACAAGCTGCTGGCCGGGATCTCGCAGGCGTCGCAGATCATCGTCCAGGAGTCCGAGAACCGGAAGCTCGACCGGCACCTCTTCAACGAGGCGTACCTGATGCACACGTCGACCTCGCCGCAGTACGCGATCATCGCGTCCTGCGACGTGTCGGCGGCGATGATGGAGCCCCCGGGCGGCACGGCGCTGGTCGAGGAGTCGATCATCGAGGCGCTCGATTTCCGCCGCGCGATGCGCAAGGTCGACGACGAGTGGGGCAAGGACTGGTGGTTCAAGGTCTGGGGCCCCGAGCGCCTGGCGCCGGAGGGCATGGGCAAGCGCGACGACTGGCTGCTGCGCGCGAACGAGAAGTGGCACGGCTTCGGAAATCTGGCGACCGGCTTCAACATCCTCGATCCGATCAAGGCGACGATCATCAACCCGGGGCTCGACGTGTCGGGCAAGTTTGCGAAGACGGGGATCCCGGCGTCGATCGTCACCCGGTTCCTCGCCGAGCACGGCGTGATCGTCGAGAAGACCGGCCTCTACTCGTTCTTCATCATGTTCACGATCGGCATCACCAAGGGCCGCTGGAACACGCTGGTGACCGCGCTGCAGCAGTTCAAGGACGATTACGACAAGAACCAGCCGCTGTGGCGGATCCTGCCGGAGTTCGTCGCCAAGCATCCGCAGTACGAGCGCGTGGGCCTGCGCGATCTCTGTCAGCAGATCCACGACATGTACAAGGCGAACGACGTCGCGCGGGTGACGACGGAGATGTATCTGTCGGACATGGAGCCGGCGATGAAGCCGTCCGACGCGTTCGCCTGCATGGCGCATCGCGAGATCGACCGCGTCGAGATCGACGAGCTCGAAGGCCGCGTGACCAGCGTGCTGCTGACTCCCTATCCGCCGGGCATTCCGCTGCTGATCCCCGGCGAGCGGTTCAACCGGACGATCGTCGAGTACCTCAAGTTCGCCCGCAGCTTCAACGCGCAGTTCCCCGGCTTCGATACCGACATCCACGGCCTGGTCGAGGAACCGGATGCCAGCGGCAAGGTCCGCTACTACATGGATTGCGTGCGGCAGGGCTGACGCGCGTCAACTCAGCTTCACCGCGAAGCCGCGCCGGACGCCGGGGCGAGCCATCATCGTTTCGTACCAACGCCGGACGTGCGGAAATTCGGCGAGATCGACCTTGTGCCGGGGGTGGCGCCAGGCCCACCCCAGGATGGCGAAATCGGCAATCGACGGCGCGTCCGCGAAGAACTCGCGCGCGGCCAGCCGGCGGTCCATCACGCCGTACAGCCGTCGGGTTTCCTTCGAGAAGCGCTCGAGTGCGTAGCGACGGTCCGCTTCGCTGTCGACCGTCAGGAAATGGTGGACCTGCCCGGGGATCGGTCCGAAGCCTCCCTGCTGGAACATCAGCCACTCCAGGACCGGTATGCGCGCGGCCAGATCCCGCGGCCAGAACTTGCCGGTCTTCTCGCCGAGATAGATCAGGATCGCGCCTGACTCGAACACGCTGACGGGTTTGCCGCCGGGGCCGTCCGGGTCGACAATCGCCGGGATCTTGCCGTTCGGACTGATTTCCAGGAATTCAGGAGCGAACTGGTCGCCCTTGCGGATGTCGACGATCCTGACGTTGTACGGGAGCGCCATCTCCTCCAGAGCGACGCTGATCTTGCGGCCGTTCGGCGTGTCGAAGGCGTGCAGTTCAATGGTCATCGAGTGTCCGCAGGCATGGCCGCCCGTTCGAACCTGCGCCAGGCAGTGGATGATGGTGCACAGCGTTTTGGCAAGGTAGCATCGCACGCGGATCTCGAAACCGCAATGCAAGCCGGGCTGAACTGCAGAAGTCCTATGGCGAGCGTGCTGCCGTTGCGGGTTTTTCGCTAACGGCAGGGCGTGGTGAAATCCTGCGGCTGCTCGGTCCCTGCGCGGAAGCCCGGCAACGGGTGTGCGGAGCAGCGCCGTCAATGACCGGCGGTTGACCCACGCGACCGATCCCTGAATACTCAGGTACGCGCGCTTGGAATAGCTGTCCATTGCTGCGGCCCAAGCCAACGAGCACGGTCATGCCATCCGAATTCGATCCTATGCAATTTCCGCGCCGACTGAACCTCGGCTGCGGGTTCGATCTCCGTCAAGGTTATCTCAACGTCGATCTGCAACCGTGGCACAAACCCGATCTGATCGCCGATGTGGGGAAGCTGGATTTCCTGCCGGCGGGTTACTACGAAGAAATTCTCGCCCAGGATGTGCTCGAGCACCTCCCCCGGATGTCGACCCGGAAAATCCTCGTGCACTGGAATCGATTGCTTGCGCCGGGCGGATTGCTGCGCCTGCGCCTGCCGGATGCCCTGTCCATCCTGCAACTTCTTGCTGCCCCCGCCAACCAGTCGGTCGCCAGGCAGGAGGAGCTGATCCAGTTTCTTTTCGGCACGCAAGGATATACGGGCGATTTCCATTTCACTTCGTTCACTGCTTTCCTGTTGCGTCATTATCTGCAGGAAACAGGTTACGACGTCATGGCCATCAACGCGCCGGACGACTGCAATCTGGAGGCAACGGCACGCAAGATGCGCAGCGTTCACCCGCACGATGTCGGCGATTTTCCGGAGTTGCTCTGCATTCCGGGCGATGCCGAATTCGTGCGTGAGTGCTATCGCTCGATACTGAAGCGCGAGGGCGACACGGAAGGCGTTCAACACTACGTTTCCTGCCTCGCGGAGACACGGATGGTCCGGGACGCGGTGATCGAACAGATGCTCGATTCGAACGAGCGCAAGGCGCTGGCGGAACGCAACCGGCATTCGTAGCCGCCAACGGCGTTCATGCCGGGCGCCAGCCCGGCTAGGAGTCCCGCCGCGAACCGTCCGGCAGGATCGACTCGCACTCGGTGAAGATCCGCACTGCACAGGTTCGGCAGCGCGAGGTTTCGAGGCGGGCATAGATCGCCCGAATCGCATCGTCCTTCGCCTCGAACACGCAGTCGCGGCCGATCGAATCGAGGAACCCGCCACGGTCCAGCAAATCGCGGACCGCCGGCTTCAGGTTGCACAGATAGAGCGTGCCGCCGGCTTCGCGGGTGAGTTTCGCCTCTTGTGCGAGGAGTTCGGCGCCGGCGACGTCGATGAAGTTGATGCCCCTGCCGATCAGCAGGATGTCGCGCCGCTCGGGAGCTTGCACGCGGGCATCGTGCAGCTCGTCGCGGACGTGCTCGACGGCACCGAAGAAGAGCGATCCGTCGACGCGCAGCAGCGCGAGCTGCGGGCACTCGACGGGACCGGCGGCCTGGACGTCGGCAACGGCGATCGAGCGCCGCTGCGGCGATGTGCGGTCGGGAACGATCGGCGTCAGATGCGGGTGCGTTGTTCGCTGCAGGTAGATGAGCAGCGAAGCCAGCACGCCGACGAAGATCGCGAATTCGAGCTGCAACGCGAGCGTCGAGAGAAAGGTCACGGCCAGGACCAGTGCGTCGCTGCGGCTGGTGCGGACGATACGCCGCATCTCCTTCAGATCGATCAGGCCCCAGGCAACGACGAACAGCAGTCCGGCCATCACGGCGAGCGGCAGGTACGCGGCCAGCGGCGCGACACCGAGCAGCACGACGACGAGCAGCACCGCGGAAAATACTGCGGCCAGCGGCGTGCGCGCGCCGGCTTCGTAGTTGATCCCGCTGCGGTTGAACGAGCCCGACGACGGGCACGCCGAGCTGAAGGCGCCGACGATGTTCGACAGGCCCTGGCCGATGAATTCCTGGTTGCCGTCGATCCGCTGCCCGGACTTGGTCGCCACGGCGCGCGCAATCGATACCGCCTCCGTCAAGCCCAGCACGGTCAGCGCCAGCGCGGCGGGAAAGATCTTGCGCCAGGTCTCGGGGTCGAAGGACGGCACGGAAAGCACGGGAATGCCCGATGGCAGCGCGCCGACCACCGGCACCTTGGCCACTCCGGCCGCGAGGAGCGCATAGCCGAACAGGCTGCCCGCGATCATCGCCACGACCATGTACGGCAACCGAGGCAGCCATCGTTTCGCCGCAAGCGCCGCGAGAAGTGTCACCGCGCCCGTCGCCGCGATCCACGGGTCGAGGTGCGCGATGTCCCGGACGAACAAGCCGAGCGTTTCGAAGAATCGCGTTCCCGACGGGATCGCAACGCCGGAAAAATTGCGGAGCTGGGCGGCGATGATGAGCAGTCCCGCGCCCGCGGTGAAGCCGATCACCACGGTGTGCGAGATGAAGTTGACGAGCGCCCCCAGGCGGGCGACGCCCATCGCGAACTGCAGCAGGCCGACCAGCAGCGCGAGGGTCAGCACCAGCTCGATGTAGACGTCAGTACCCGGGGCCGCCAGGGGTGTCATCGTGGCGAACACGACGAGTGCGATGGCGTTGGTGGGGCCCGAGACCTGGTGCCACGACGAGCCCCAGAGCGCCGCCGCGATGGCGGGCAGCATCGCGCAATAGAGGCCGAATTGGGGTGGCAGGCCGGCCAGCGTGGCGTACGCGACTCCCTGCGGCAGGACGACGAGCGCGCCGATGAGGCCGGCCATCAGGTCGGCGCGCAGCGACTCTCGGGTTACGCGGTTGCGCCACGACAGGAACGGAAGGAGCTTGAGCGCTAGCGGGGCCACGGAAAGTTCAGACCTTTCCCTTCCAGGGCACGACCAGCCGCTCGATGTAGCGCATCAGCAGGTCGAACAGGTAGGCGATGACGCCGATCACCACGATGCCCATGATGACGATGTCGGTGCGCAGGAAGTTCGACGCGTTGAGCACCATCTGGCCCAGGCCCACGTTGGCCGCCACCATCTCGGCGGCGACCAGCGTGGTCCAGCCGAAGCCGATGGCGATGCGCATGCCGACCAGGATTTCCGGCAGCGCCGAGGGCAGGATCACGTGCATGATCACCTGGCGGTAGTTGGCACCCATCGAGTAGGCGGCGTTGATCTGCTCCTGCGCCGCGCTTCTCATGCCCGAGCGCGCGGCCAGCGCCAGCGGCGCGAAACAGGCCAGGTAGATCAGCAGCACCTTGGGCGTCTCGTCGATGCCGAACCAGATGACGATCAGCGGCAGATAGGCCAACGGGGGCAGCGGGCGGTAGAACTCGATGGGCGGGTCGAAAACGCCGCGCACCACGCGCGACATGCCCATGCCGATGCCCACCGGCACCGCGGTCAGAAAGGCCAGCCAGAACGCGATAGATACCCGCAGCACGCTGTAGACCAGGTGTTCCCACAGTGGCTTGTCGTTGGCAGTTCCGGTCAGGTACTCGTAGAACTGCTGGAACACCGCCTGCGGGCTGGGCAGGAACAGGGGTTTGATCAGGCCCAGGTTGGTGACCAGGAACCAAAGCACCAGCAACCCGACTACCGTGGCCACGCTGATGGCGCCGCTGGCGCCTTCGCCCGGAACCTTGAAGCGGCTGGTCTTGAGCGTCGCGCTGCGGGGCGCCACGCTGGCAGGGGCGTTTCCGTCAGACATGGGCTGGCTCCCGGTGGTGGATCAGGGCCAGCACTTCCTCGCGCAGGCGGATGAACTCGGGCCCGGACTTCACCTTGCGCGCGTCGTGGTGCCGCAGGAATTCGCGCGAGAAAGGCACCTCGTCGTAGACGTGGGTGATGCGCCCCGGGCTGGGACTCATGACGATCAGCCGGGTGGCGATGAACAGCGCTTCCTCGACCGAATGGGTGATGAAAAAAACCATCTTGTTGGTGCGCGACCAGGCTTCGAGCAGGATCTCCTGCACCTGTTCCCGCGTGAAGGCGTCCAGCGCGCCCATCGGCTCGTCCATCAGCAGCAATGCCGGGTCGTTGGCCAGCGCGCGCGCAATGCCCACCCGCTGCTGCATGCCGCCGGACAACTCGTAGACGGCACGATCGGCGTAGTCCTTGAGGCCCACCAGCGCCAGCTTGTCGAGCGCCTCGCGCTCGCGCGTCGCGCGATCCACGCCACGCAGGCGCAAGCCCAGCGCCACGTTGTCGCGCACCGACAGCCAGGGCATCAGCGCGTGTTTCTGGAACACCACGCCACGGTCGGCGCCCGGCCCCACGACCGGCGCGCCGTCGAGCAGGATCTCACCTGTGGACGGCGGCAGGAAGCCGGCAATGCAGTTGAGCAGCGTGGTCTTGCCGCAACCGGAGGCGCCCAGGGCCACCACGAAGTCGCCGTCGCGCATGCTGAGGTTGACCGGTGCCAGGGCCTGCAAGGTGCCGCCCTTGACGGCATAGTTCAGGGTGAGGTCGCGTATGTCCAGGGTAGGCATGGGCGTTCCAACAACAGGCGGGGGCAAAAAAACGGGGCGGCACAGTGGCTGGCCGCCCCGACTGGCTTTGCAGCGCTGGCGCCCGGCCTATTTGGCCATCGCCTTTTTCACGTACGTGTCGGTGATGTAGGCCGAGTAGTCGGGCTTGACCTCCTGGATGCGTCCCTGTTCCTTGAGAAACGCGGCCGTGCTGGTCATCGCCTTCGCCGCGGCGCCACCCAGCCACTTCGGTCCGGCCTGCTCGGCCAGCGTGGGGAAGGTGTACAGCGCCATCGCCGGCGGCACGTCCTTCGCGTCGGCCTTGGTCCACTTGGCCACCGCCTTCACCTCGGCCGAGTCGGCGGTCCATTTGGCCTTGTTGGCGCGGTAGGTCTCGTCGGCCTTGGCCAGCACCTTGACCAGCGCCACCATGAAGGCCTCGTTCTCGGCCGCCCACTTGGCGTTGACGATCAGGCCGTCAAAGGTCGGGAAACCCTTGGCGCCGATGGTCTTGGAGGTTTCGATTACCTTGCCGTTGCCCTTGATCTTGCTCAGCACCGGGTCCCAGATGAAGGCGGCGTCGATGTCGCCGCGCTCCCAGGCGGCGGCGATCTCGGGCGGGCGCAGATTCATCACGTTGACGGTCTTGGCATCCACGCCATTGACCTTCATGATGGCCATCAGCTGGTAATGCGCGGTGCTGACGAAGGGCGTGGCAACCTTCTTGCCCTTGAGGTCCTTGACGCTGTTGATGCCGCTGCCGTTGCGCACGATCAGCGCCTCGGCGTCGGCGATGTCGTCCAGGATCCAGAACAGCTTGATGTCCTGTCCCTGGCTCGCCGCCGCCACGATCGGGCTGGAGCCGGCTTCGCCAAGCTGCACGTCGCCACTGGCCATGGCCTTGATCACGTCGCCGCCACCCCCGAACATGCGCCAGTTGATCTTGTAACCGGTGGCTTTTTCGAGCTCGCCGGACTCCATTACGGTGCGCAGCGGGACGAGCATGTCCTGGTGGGCGAAGGTGACTTCCTTCTTGGCCTGCGCAAAGACGCTGCCGCAGGCCATCAGGGCGGCGGCAGCCGCGACTACCAACTGACATTTGTTCATCTTCATGGTTTCCTCCTGTTATTTGGGGTGGCGAGGGGACGACTTGATGGCGCCGGATCTATTGTGGACCCGGCGCCGGTGAACCGGAAGGGCCAGCATCGCTGCCGGGATGGAGCCAGCGGCCCCGGACTTACCCTTGAAGTGGTGCACGGGTTTCATGCCGGCGCGCACGACAGGGTGCTGGTGATCGATTCGCGGATGATTTTGGCAATCGCCAGGCAATCGGCCTGCGTCAGCGTGAGTGGCAAACGCATGTCGCACAGGCTGCCAAGCACGCGTTCGGCGTTAGGCAAACGCTGCGGGTGGTCGAAGTAGCGCCAATGCTGCCAGACGCTGGTGAAGCCTTTGGGGTCACCGGCGCCGAACCACTTGATGAACACGCCGCGCGCCGCGCACGCCGCCACCATGGCGGCGATGGCGGTGCCGGGCAGGTCGAGCGAGAACTGCATCGAGCTGGCGACGAATTGCTCCTTGGCCGGGCGCTGCGGCAACCGCAGCCTGTCTATGCCCTGCAACGCA
>CAYGYQ010000066.1:0-6019 GCA_964354035.1 uncultured Bordetella sp. | reverse complement strand
CCGCTGTTGGCGTGTTTGTAGCTCTGCAGGCTGAAGCAGCCGGCGCGGCCCCAGGTGCCGGTGGCCTTGCCGTTCCAGCCGGCGCCCATGGTGTGGGCGCAGTCCTCGATCAACTGCACGCCGTGGCGGGCGCAGATGTCGCTCAAGCGCTCCATGTCGCAGATGTGGCCGCGCATGTGAGACAGCAGGAGGGTCCTGGCGCCACTGGCGACGGCTTTGTGCTCCAGGTCCTCGAGGTCGATGGTGTAGTCGTCGGTCACGTCCACCAGCACCGGCCGCGCACCGGCATGGGCGATGGCGCCGGGCACGGGGGCCAGCGTAAAGCAGTTGGACAACACGGCGTCGCCGGGACGCACGCCGGCGCTCCTGAGCGCCACGAACATGGTCGAGCCGCAGGAATTCATCGCCACGCAGTAGCGCACGCCGAGTTCTGCCGCAAATGCCACCTCGAGTCGCGACGCGGCGCTGGTGCTGCCGTCGGTCTCGCCGTAGCGGTGCAGTTTGCCGCTGTGCATCAGGGCCAGCGCCGCCGCCACGCCGTCGGCCGGTATCGGCTCCTGCTGGCTCAGATCGATGTGCAGGGGTTCGGTTGACAACGCCATGCCGTCAGATCCCGTGCCCGCCCAGGGTCCCGAGGTCGAACTGCTCTTGCGGAAAATACTTGCGCAGGCGCACGTCGCCGGTGCGGGCATGGCCCTCCATGCCCTCCAGCCGCGAGATGCGCGCCGCCACCTGTCCGACCGTGCGCGACGCATGGCGGTTAAGGCGTTGCCAGGTCACGGTCTTGATGAACTTGCCCACGGACAGGCCACCGGAGTAGCGTGCGGCGCCCCGGGTCGGCAGGATATGGTTGGGGCCGCTGCATTTGTCGCCGTAGGCAACGGTGGTTTCTTCGCCCAGGAACAGCGAGCCATAGTTGCTCAACTGCGCCAGCCACCAGTCCAGATCACGCGCCATTACTTGCAGATGCTCGCAGGCGTAGTTGTCGCTGACCTGCACGGCTTCCTCGCGGCTGTCGACCAGCACCACCTCGGCATGGTCGCGCCACGCGGCGGTGGCCGCGTGGCGGGCCAGGTCCGGCAATGCGGCGATGAACGCGGGTGCCAGTTCCAGCACCTTCTGCCCCAGTTCGCGCGAGGTGGTTATCAGCCAGACCGGCGAATCCGGCCCGTGCTCGGCCTGGCCGACCAGGTCGGCGGTGACGATGGCCGGATCGGCGGAGTCGTCGGCGATGACCGCCGATTCGGTCGGGCCTGCCACCACGTCGATGCCCACGCGGCCGAACAACATGCGTTTGGCCTCCGCCACGAAGCGGTTGCCCGGGCCGACGATGATGTCGGCCGGCTTGCCGCTGAACAGGCCGTAGGCCAGCGCCGCCACGCCCTGCACACCTCCAAGCGCGAGCACCGTCTGCACGCCGCACAGGCGCATTGCGTACAGGATCGCCGGATGGATGCCGACCTCCCTGTGCGCCGGCGTGGTGGCGATGATGTTCTTCACACCCGCCACCGAGGCGGTGCCCACACTCATGATGGCGCTGGCGGCATGCGCATAACGGCCACCTGGAACGTAGCAGCCCGCGGTGTTGCACGGTATCAGGCGCTGCCCGGCGATGAGCCCCGGCAGCAACTCGGCTGAAAACTCCTGCATGGAATCACGCTGGCGCCGGGCGAAGTCCTGCACCCGGTCGCGCGCAAAACGAAGGTCGTCCTTGACGCCGCTGCTCAGCGCCGCCTCGGCATTCGCAAAAGCCTCCTCCCCGACGATGATGTCTCCCGACCAGCCGTCCAGATCACGCGCATAGGCGCGCGCCGCGGCCTCACCCTGCTCGAGCAGGGTGTCGAGCATGCCGCGCACCATGCCGGCGGTCGCGTTGTCGATCGCCTGGATGGGCGGGTTGGCTTTCTTCAGGTACTCGATCGGCATGGCGGGTGGTCAGGCGATTTTCTGGGGCGCTCTGTTTGCATGTTCCCGAAGGCAGAAACGCCAGCGCGCCCGGCGCCCTCCCGGCGTCAAAGCGCGGCGAGCGTCTTGCGCAGCTTGTCGGCGATCTCGTCGACATGCTTCTTCTCGGCAATGAGCGGCGGCGCGATGATCGCGCAGTCACCGGTTGTCTTCAGATTGAGCCCGTTGGTGAAGAGCTTCTTCTGGAACATCTGTCCGCGCTTGCCCGGCGCGCCTTCGGCATGGACGTCGATGGCCGCCATCATCCCGTAGCCGCGAATGTCGGCGACGACCGGGATGTCCTTCAGCGCAAAGAGCGCATCGAGGAAATAGGGGGACAGCTCGCGGCCGCGCTCGAACAGGCCTTCGTTCCTGTAGATGTCGAGCGTCGCGATGCCCGCCGCGCAGGATGCCGGATGGCCCGAGTACGTGTAGCCGTGGAAGAACTCGATCGCGCCTTCGGGGGAGGCGCCCATGATCGTGTCGTGGATGCGCTCGCTCGCCGCCACCGCGCCCATCGGCTGCGCGCCGTTGGTGAGTCCTTTTGCCATCGTCATGATGTCTGGCGTGACGCCGAAGCTCTGTGCGGCGAACGTCTGGCCCGTGCGGCCGTAACCCGTGATCACCTCGTCGAAGACGAGCAGGATGCCGTGCGCGTCGCAGATCTCCCGCAGGCGCTTCAGATACCCCTTCGGCGGCACCAGGCAGCCCGTGGAACCGGCGATCGGCTCGACGAAGCAGGCGGCGATGTTCTCCGGGCCGTACATGTTCGCGATTCGCAGGAGGTCCTCGGCGAGGTCGGCGCCGTGCGCGCCTTCGCCCGGCGTGAACAAGTTCTCTTTCAGATGGGTGTGCCGCATGTGCGCAATTCCGGGGAGCCCGGGGCCGTACTTGCGCCGGTTGTTGACGAGCCCCGACAGCGCCACGCCGCCGAAATTGACCCCGTGGTAGGCGCGCTCGCGCGAGACGAAGACATTGCGCCCGCCCTGGCCACGCGCCTGGTGGTACGCGAGCGCGAGCTTCATCGCGGTGTCGACGGACTCGGAGCCCGAATTGACGAAGAAGATCCGGTTGAGATCGCCCGGCGTGAGTTCCGCGATACGCGACGCGAGCTCGAACTGTCTGGGGTGCGCCCGCAGGAACGGCGCGCAGAAGTCGAGCTCGCGCAATTGCCGGCCTACGGCCTCGGCGATCTCCTTGCGGCCGTGACCGGCGGAGACGCAGAAGAGGCCCGACGACGCGTCGATGATCTTGTCCCCGCGGTCGTTCCACAGATACATCCCGTCCGCGCGGACGACCATCTGCGGATCGGCCTTGAATTCGCGGTTGGGCGTGAACGGCATCCAGTACTCGTCGAGCGAGATTCGCTTCGTCGCAGCCTGGTCCTGGATCGTGAGTTCGGCATGGCCCATGGTGGTCTCCCTCTGGCCGCCCTCGAGGTCGCTGCAGGGGGCAGCGCCGAGGCGGCATTGTGCTACGATCAATCCTCAATCCTACACCTTTGTGACCGGGATGCGGCAAGGCCGGGCGCCCTTCCACCGAGCCTCCCCGCGTCGTCATTCCGAGCCGTCAACTTCCCCGGAGAAATCCCATGCGCGTCGGCGTCCCGAAAGAGATCAAGGTCCTCGAAAACCGTGTCGGCCTCGTGCCCGGCAGCGTCCGGGAGCTGGTGGCGCACGGCCATGAAGTCGTGGTCGAGCACAATGCAGGGCAGGGGATCGGGATGGACGACGACGCCTACCGCAAGGCCGGCGCGAAGGTCCTGGCCTCCGCGGCCGAGGTGTTTGCCGCCGCCGACATGATCGTCAAGGTCAAGGAGCCGCAGGCGGTCGAGCGCAAGATGCTGCGCAAAGGTCAGGTGCTGTTCACGTACCTGCACCTCGCGCCCGACCCCGAGCAGGCGGCCGACCTGGTCGCGAGTGGCGCCGTCTGCATCGCCTACGAGACCGTCACTTCGTCCACCGGCGGGTTGCCGTTGCTGGCGCCGATGTCGGAGGTCGCCGGCCGGATGGCCGTTCAGGCGGGCGCGTATTACCTGGAGAAGCCGCACGGAGGCCTCGGCGTGCTGCTGGGCGGCGTGCCGGGTGTCGATCCCGCGAAGGTCGTGGTGCTGGGCGGCGGAGTTGTCGGGTCGCACGCCTGTCACATCGCGCTCGGCATGGGCGCCGAAGTCTGGGTGCTCGATCGCAGCGTCGAGGTCCTGCGTGCGCTCTGGCGGCAGTTCGGCCGGCCGCTCAACACCGTTTTCTCCACCCACGACGCGCTGGAGACCCACGTGACGAGCGCGGACCTCGTGATCGGCGGCGTGCTGATTCCAGGGGCGTCGGCGCCGAAGCTCGTCTCGGCGGCGCTGGTGAAGAGGATGAAGCCGGGCTCCGTGATCGTCGACGTCGCGATCGACCAGGGGGGCTGCTTCGAAACCTCCCACGCGACGACGCACGCGGACCCGGTCTACGTCGTCGACGGCGTCACGCACTATTGCGTGGCCAACATGCCGGGCGGAGTGCCGCGCACGTCGACGTTCGCACTCAACAATGCGACGCTGCCGTTCGTCCTGGCGCTTGCCGACAAGGGCTGGAAGAAGGCACTGGCCGACGACGCGCACCTCAAGAACGGCCTCAACGTCGCGTTCGGCAAGGTGACCTGCCAGCCGGTGGCCGAAGCGCTCGGCTACGCCTACGTCGACCCTGCCCAGGTCATGAGCTGACCAGAGCGCGGGCGAGCCGATCCGCGTCGATGGCTCGGGCGTGACGGGGGGCTCAGTCGCGCAGCACCGCCGGCAGCCACAGGGCGAGCTGCGGAAACACGAGCAAAAGCAGCAGGCCGATGACCTGCAGCACCATGAACTGCATCATCCCCGCGTAGATGTCGGCGAGATCCCAGTCCGGCACGACGCCTTTGAGGAAGTAGGCGGATAGCGCCACCGGCGGGGAGAGCCACGCCGTCTGCAGGCAAACGGCGACCAGCGTGCAGAACCAGACGAGATCGATGCCGAGCTTCTGCACGAGCGGCAGCATGATCGGCACGACGATCAGCACAATCGGCACCCATTCCAGCGGCCAGCCCAGCACGAAGATGATGCCGAGGATCAGCAGCAGCATCACCGTGGGCGGCAGGTCGAGCTGCAGCAGCGATTCGGCGATCAGCGTGGCGCTGCCAAGACGCGAGAACACCGCGCCGAAGTAGTTCGACGCCGCGACAAGCAGCAGGATCATGCACGACGTGAGCAGCGTCGAATACACGGCCTTCCGGAACTTTTCCAGGGTCATGCGCCGATACAGGAGCGTCATCACGAGCACGGCGAACGCGCCGACCGCTCCGGCATCGGTGGGTGTGGCGATGCCGGCGAGAATGACGCCGAGAGTGGCGAAGATGACGACCACCACCGGCGCGATGCCGAACACGAGCTCGCGCACGACCTCGCCGATCGACTCGGCGCGCTCCTCCAGCGGCAGCGCGGGGCCCAGCGCCGGATTGAGATAGCTCCGCACCAGCGTGTAGACGATGTAGAGCAGTGCCAGCACCAGCCCGGGGATGACCGCGGCGGCGAAGAGGTCGGTCGCCGGAACGCCGACCACGGGTCCCATCACGATCAGCATCACCGACGGTGGAATCAGGATGCCGAGCGTGCCGCCAGCGGTGATGGCGCCGGCCGACATGCGTATGTCGTAGCCCGAGCGCTTCATCGCCGGCGCCGCCATCACGCCCAGCAGCGTCACCGACGAACCGACGATGCCCGTCGCCGCGGCGAAGATCGTCGCCGTCAGCAGCACCGCGAGGTAGAGCGAGCCGCGCACGGAGGCGAAGGCGAGCTGGATGCCCCGAAAAAGGCGCTCCATGAGGCCCGATTGCTCGAGCAGGAAGCCCATGAACAGGAAGAAGGGGACCGATGCCAGCGTCGGATCGCGCATCACCGAGAACACCTGCAGCGTCATCAGGTGCAACGCGAGCGGCCCGAGCATCGCGTAGCCGCCGATCGCGGCGACCGCGATCAGCGTGAACGCGATCGGGAAACCGATGAAGATCGCGACGAACAGCACGCCGAGCAGCAGGATGCCGAACCACTCGGGGGTCA
>CAYGYQ010000065.1:0-14818 GCA_964354035.1 uncultured Bordetella sp. | reverse complement strand
GGCGGCCAGCGCAGCCGCTCGCTCGCGCACATGCTGAATGAGATCGGCTGGCGCGCGGCGCAGCTCGAGGGTGGCTATCGCGCGTACCGGCGGCATGTCGTCGGCGAGCTCGCGACGCTCCCGGGCCACTTTCATTACCAGGTCATCTGCGGGCTCACCGGCTCCGGCAAGAGCCGCCTCATCGCCGCGCTCGGCCGCGAGGGCGCGCAGGTGCTCGACCTCGAAGCGATGGCGCGGCATCGCGGCTCGCTGCTGGGCGACGTGCCCGACAACCCGCAGCCGACGCAGAAATCCTTCGACAGCCAGCTGGTGGCGGCGCTCGCCAGGTACGATCCGACGCGCCCGGTCTACGTCGAGTCCGAGAGCAAGAAGATCGGCACCGTGCAGTTGCCGGACACCCTGCTCGCCGCCATGCGCGCTGCCGAGTGCATCCGCCTGGCGTTGCCGCAGCCGCTGCGGGTCGAGCTGCTCAAGCGCGAGTACGCACATTTCCTCGCCGACCATGGCGCGCTGAGCGCGCGGCTTGCACACCTCGTTCCCCTGCACGGGAAGAAGATGATCGAGCGCTGGGCCGACGCCGCGCAGGTCGGCGATTGGGATACGCTCGTCGGCGAGCTCCTGGCGCTGCACTACGATCCCGCGTACACGCGGTCGATCGACAGGAACTTCCCGCGCGTCGCGGAGGCTATCGATGTCACACCGTCGGCGCTGACCGACGCCGCGTTCGGGGCGCTCGCGCGCGAGCTCGACGCCCGGATAGGAGCCCGGTTTGCGGCCTAGCTAGCGCGGGCAAGCCCGCGCCCACGGGGGAGTACGCTTGGTTCCGCCGTGGGCGCGGCCTTGGCCGCGCTTCGCCCGTCGAGGCCGGATCCGATTGTTGAGAGAGGAAAACACGATGTCGACCCATCCCTTCCGCATCCTGAACGTGTTCGCCGAGACCACGCTCGGCGGCAATCCGCTGGCCGTGTTCGAGGATGCGCGTGGCATCGACGACGCGACGATGCAGGCGCTCGCACTGCAGTTCAACCTGTCGGAGACGACGTTCGTGCTGCCGTCTGCTCATGCGACGGCGCGCGTGCGCATCTTCACGCCGACCTTCGAGATGCCGTTCGCCGGTCATCCGACGCTCGGCACGGCGCATGTCGTGCGGGCGCTGACACAAGCCGGCGACGCGGTGACGCTGGAGATGGGCGCGGGCGTCATCCCGGTGGAAGCCCGCGGCGACATCTGGACGCTGCAGGCGAACGCGCCGCGGGTCCGCGCCGTGGAGGCCTCCCGCGCCGAGCTCGCCACGATGCTCGGGCTCGACGAGGCCGACGTCGCGCCCGACCCCGCGGCGCCCCCGCTCTGGATCGACACGGGATCGGAACAGCTCGTGATCCCGCTCGCGTCGGCGGAAGCGGTCCGCCGATCGGCACCGCGGCCGGACCTCCTGCTGCGCCATGGGCACACCGGTCAGCGCGCGATGGCTTACGTCTTCGCGCCCGTCACCTCGGAGCCGGCGGCCGCGATCGGCGAACAGGCGATCGTCGCGCGCTTCTTCTTTCCGAAGCACGGCGCGGCGATCGAGGACCCGGGCACCGGTTCCGCCTGCGCCAACCTCGGGGGTTGGCTGATCGCGACCGGCGCATCACTGCCGCAACGCATCACGATCGCGCAGGGTGACGCGGTCGGCCGGCCGTGCCGGCTGGGGCTCGTGGTCACCGCCGAACGCCGCATCCGCGTGTCCGGGCGCGTGGTCGAGCTCGCGCGCGGCGTCGTGACGCTGTAGCGCACGGCGTGCCGGAACCATCGCCGCTCGGCCGCTGCCGTACTCACCCGACAGTGTTGGCGTCCCACGCGGCGATGTATTCCAGCCAATGCGGCGCGTGGATGGCCGCGATCCTTTCCCGCGCCAGCGAGACCTCCTTCGCGTATTCGCCGGCCGTCAGCTCGCCGCGCAGCAACCGGAAGCGCAGGTAGACGAGGTAGGTGTTCAGCACGTCCGTTTCGCAATACCGGCGGACGTCGTCGAGCCTGCCGGCGACGATCGCCGCGTGCACCTCGCTGCCGTCCATGCCGAGTTTCCCGGGAAAGCCGCAGAGCCGCGCCATCGCGTCGAGACCGGCGGTCGCGCGAGGCTGGTACATCGCGAGCACGTCCATCAGGTCGAGGTGCCGCGTATGGTAGCGCCCGAGGTAGCTGTTGTACTTGAACTCGCGGTTGTCGTCGCCCCAGTCCCAGTACCTGGCGGCCGTCACGCCGTGGATCAGCGCACGGTAATTGAGCACCGGCAGGTCGAAGCCGCCGCCGTTCCACGAGACGAGCTGGGGCGTGTGCTTGTCGATCAGGTCGAAGAAGCGCCGGATGAGCTCGGGCTCGGCATCCTCCGCCGTGCCGACGGACGCGATCTTGAATCCGGCGGGTTCGCGCAACGCGCACGCGATCGCCACCACCCGCTGGTACTGCAGCGGCAGGAAATCGCCGCCGGTCTGCAGGCGCCGCTTCTGGGTAAACCAGTCCAGCACGGCGGCGTCCGGCAGGTCGGGCGCGATGGCATGCGCCCGGCGCAGGCCCGCCACGTCCGGCACGGTCTCGATGTCGAAGACGAGAATGGGCGTCATGCTCAGCCCGGGAACACGCCGGTGGAAAGGTAGCGATCGCCGCGGTCGCAGACGATGAACACGATCGTCGCGTTCGTCACTTCGCGTGCGATGCGCAGCGCCACAATGCATGCGCCACCGGCCGAAACGCCGCAGAAAACCCCCTCCTCCGCCGCGAGGCGGCGCGTCATGGCCTCCGCCTCGGTCTGGGACACCGGCTCGATCCTGTCCACGCGCGCGGCATCGTAGATCTTCGGCAGGTAAGCCTCCTGCCATTTGCGAATGCCGGGAATCTGGGAACCTTCCTCCGGCTGCGCGCCGATGATCCGGATCGCCGGATTCTTCTCCTTGAGGAAACGCGAGACGCCCATGATCGTGCCGGTCGTCCCCATCGCCGATACGAAGTGGGTGATCGTCCCCTGCGTATCACGCCAGATTTCCGGGCCCGTGCCGCGGTAGTGCGCAAGCGGATTGTCCGGATTGGCGAACTGGTCGAGGATGAAGCCCTTGCCTTCGTCGCGCAGGCGCGCCGCGAGATCGCGCGCGTGCTCCATGCCACCGGACTTCGGCGTCAGCACGAGCTCGGCGCCGTAGGCGCGCATCGCCTGCCGGCGCTCGATCGAAAGATTGTCCGGCATCACGAGGATCATCCGGTAGCCCTTCATCGCCGCGACCATCGCGAGCGCGATCCCGGTGTTGCCGGACGTCGGTTCGATCAGGGTGTCGCCGGGCCGGATGTCGCCGCGCTTCTCGGCCTCGACGATCATCGAGAGTGCGGGTCGATCCTTGACCGATCCCGCCGGATTGTTGCCCTCGAGCTTGCCCAGGACGATGTTCGTCTGCTCGCCCGGAACCCGCAGCAGGCGGACGAGCGGCGTGTTGCCGACAGTGGATTCGAGCGTGGGATACATGCGCGGCAACGGATCGTGACGCGACTATTGTAGCGGAGCGGCGGCGCGGTTCCACCGGCGCCGGCCCGCCGGGGGACGGGGATCGCCGTTACCGTGGCGGCTGCACGCCGAACGACCACGCCCGCGCAAGACGAAGGCCTCGCCGCGCGCGCGAGGCTGCTTCGTCCTGCAATGACGGCTGCGCGCGGTCAGGGCTTGCCGCTCCCAGGTGCACCCTGCTTCGCCGCGACGGTCACGTCGCCCTTGGCCGACCGCTGGGGCGTTGCGGCAGACTTCTCCGCCGGCCTTGCTGCCGCCTTGGCCGGTCCGCCGATCACCGCGAACTCGCCCTTGAGCTTCTCGAAGCGCTTGGCGCCGATGCCCTTGACGTCCTTCAATTCCTCGACCGACTTGAATGCTCCGTGCGCGCTCCGGTAGTCGAGGATCGCCTGCGCCTTGGCCGGACCGATCCCCGGCAGCGCGACCAGTTCGTCCTTCGTGGCGGTGTTGAGGTTGATCGCGGCGAGTGCCGCGCCCGAGCACAATGCCAATGCGAGCGCCAAGAACAGTCGTTTCATGCCTGCCTCCATCGAGAGTGGGGAGATGCACGGCGGTCCCGGCATCGCGCGGCATGCGCGACCCACCGCCGTGTCCCACAAGTTACGCGGAGGAAGCCGCCCCGGAAATCAGCCGTTCGACGTAGCGCGTAACGCCCTCGTCGATCCCGAGCATCGCCGCGCCGTAACCGGCGGCACGAAGCCGCGCGAGATCCGCCTCGGTAGCGCTCTGGTACTTGCCCGCGAGCGCCGGTGGGAACGGAATGTAGGAAATCACGCCGGCGGCGACGAGCTCCGCGACCGATCGTGGCGCCTCGCCGACGGCGGCGCGACACGCGTTGACCGTCGCGGCGGCCACGGCATTGTAGGTCGCCGCGCTCCCGGCGCCGACGTTGAAGATGCCGCTGCGCTCCGGATGGTCCAGAAAATCGAGGTTGACCTTGACGACGTCCTCGACCGAGACGAAATCGCGGCGCTGTTCGCCGGCGGCAAAGCCGCCCGACCCCTCGAACAGCCGGACCCGGCCTTCGGCTGCGTACTGGCGGTAGAAGTGCCAGACCACGGAGGCCATCCGCTCCTTGTGCTGCTCGCACGGTCCGTAGACGTTGAAGTAGCGGAAACCGGCGATTTGCGCCGTGCGCTCCGGCAGCGCTCTGCGCGCGTACTGATCGAAGAGGAACTTCGAGTAGCCGTAGACGTTGAGCGGCGATTCGAACGCGCGCTCCTCGCGGAACACGGTGCCGGCGCCATAAACCGCAGCGCTCGATGCGTACAGGAAGGGCACGTCGTTGCTCTGGCACCAGTCGAGCAGCGTCACCGAATAGCGGTAGTTGTTGCGCATCATGTACCGGCCATCGGCTTCCATCGTGTCGGAGCACGCACCCTGGTGCAGTATCGCCCCGACGTCGTCGTCGAAGTCGCCGTCGGCGAGGCGCACCAGGAATTCCTCCTTGTCGAGGTAGTCATCGATCTCGCAAGCGACGAGATTGGCGCATTTGTCCGCGCGCGCCAGGTTGTCGACCGCGATGATGCGCGTCTCGCCGCGGCGGTTCAGCGCCCGGACGAGATTGGCGCCGATGAAACCGGCGGCCCCGGTGACGATGATGTGCACGGCAGGCTCCTGGCAGCTCGCTAGACTTCGAAGTCGAGCCGGTCGACGTTGCTGACGACGAACGGCACGCGGGGCGCGACCGCGCAAAGCAGTTCGTAGCCGACCGTCGACGCAGCGCTGGCGACCTCGTCCACCGGCAACCCCTCGCCCCAGAGCACCACGGGGCTGCCGACGTCCGCTTCCAGGACCTCCGTGATGTCGACGGTGATCATGTCCATCGATACGCGACCGGCGATCCGCGCCCTCTTGCCGCACACCAGCACCGGCGTTCCGTTCGGAGCGCCACGGGGATACCCGTCGGCGTACCCGCAGGCGACGACCCCGATCCGCCGCTCGCTCGCCGCGGTATAGGCGGCGCCGTAGCCGACGCTGTCGTTCGGCCGCAGCACCTGCACGGCGATGATCTCGGAGCGCAGCGTCATCACCGGCCGCACGCCGATGTCCTCCGCCGACTCGTCCCGGAAAGGCGTCGCTCCATAGAGCATGATGCCCGGGCGGACGATGTCGCCACCCGTTTCGGCGTAGCGCACGACGCCGGCGGAATTGGCGAGCGAGCGCGGGAAAGGCATGCCGCGGCACGCCGCAGTGAACACGGCGATTGGCTCCTTCAGGCCGTCGTCCTCGTCGGCACGGGCGAAGTGCGTCATCAGCCGCAGCACGGCGACCGACTCGCATTGGTTGAGACGCTCGACGGTGCGCACAACGTCGGCCGGCGCTACGCCAAGGCGGTTCATCCCGGTGTTGACCTTGACGAACACCTCCAGCGGCCGCTCCAGGCGCGCAAGCTCGAGCATCCGCACCTGGTCTTCGCTGTGCACGACAACGGCGAGCCGCCGCGCCGCGACATCGGGCAGCTCATCGGGCGTGAAAAACCCTTCGAGCAGCAGGATCCGCCGCATGTAATGCGCGGCGCGCAAGGCGATGGCGGCGTCGAGCTCGAGCAGCGCGAGTCCGTCGGCCTCGCCCAACGCCGGGAGCAGGCGCATCAGTCCGTGCCCGTAGGCATTCGCCTTCACCACGGCGAGCAGCTCCGTGCCCGGCGCAAGCTCTCGCGCTCGCGCGACATTCGCGCGCAGCGCCGGCAGGCTCAACTGGGCATACAGCGGACGGGCCATGGGGCGCGTTTCTCGGAATCGGGACCGGAACCGGCCGGGGGATCCTGCACCCCGGGTGAGCGCGCCCGGTTTCTCCGGCTCCGGCAATCATGGTATAAAGCGCGGGCCGCGGGCGGCATACGGCGATTATATCGCGCGCATGCCCGCGTAGCGTTTCGCGCTGTCGCGGGGCGCCGGTCAGGCCCCGGAGAACGATGAAGCCCGGCTTCTACACGATCATGGCGGCGCAGTTCTTCAGCTCGCTCGCCGACAACGCGTTGCTGATCGCCGCGATCGCCCTGCTGCGCGAACTCCAGGAACCTGGGTGGATGACGCCTGGCCTGAAGCAGAGTTTCGTTCTTTCCTACGTGCTGCTCGCCCCGCTGGTCGGCGCCTTCGCCGATTCGATGCCGAAGGGCCGCGTCATGCTGATCACCAACGGCATCAAGATCGCCGGCTGTGCGATGATGCTGTTCACGCTCCATCCGCTCGCGGCCTACGCGGTGGTCGGCTTCGGGGCGGCCGCCTATTCGCCGGCCAAGTACGGAATCCTCACCGAGCTCCTGCCGCCGCAGCAGCTCGTCGTCGCCAACGGCTGGATCGAGGGGACGACGGTCGCGTCGATCATCCTCGGCGTCCTGGTCGGCGGAGCGCTGATCGGCCCGCGGGTCGCGACGTCACTCCTCGGCTTCGACCTGCCCATCATCGACACCGGGATCGACACGCCGCCCGAGGCCGCGATCAGCGTGATCATCCTGCTCTACCTCATCGCGGCGGCCTTCAACTGGCACATCCCGAACACCGGCGTCGACCATCGGATGGTGAACCGCAACCCGCTGTTCCTGATCCGCGAATTCGGGCACTGCGTTTCGCTGCTCTGGCGCGACAAGCTGGGACAGATTTCGCTCGCGACGACGACGCTGTTCTGGGGCGCGGGCGCGACGCTGCAGTTCATCCTGATCGACTGGGCGGCCAAGGCGCTCGACTTCAACCTCTCGCAGGCATCGATGCTGCAGGGCGTGGTCGCGGTGGGCATCGCCGCCGGCGCGGTGATCGCGGCGCGCTACGTCTCGCTGCGGGGTGCGGTCAGGGTGCTGCCGATCGGCGTCACGATGGGCTTGATCGTCATCGCGATGATTGTCGTGACCGAAGTGTCGCTGGCGATGGTCCTGATGATCGGCATCGGCGCGTGCGCGGGCTTCTTTGTCGTGCCGATGAACGCCCTGCTGCAGCACCGCGGCCACGTGCTGATGGGTGCCGGCCACTCGATCGCCGTGCAGAACTTCAACGAGAACATCGGCATCCTGGTCATGGTCGGCCTCTACTCGCTGATGCTGCATGCGGGCATCAGCGTCTACACGGCCATCGTGCTCTTCGGCTGCTTCGTCTCCGGCACGATGGCGCTGGTGATGCTGCGCCATCGGCACAACCAGGCGCGGGGCGACCAGCTGCATCTGATCAGAGGGGATCATCCGTAGGGGTCGGGTTGTCTGTAGGCGCCGGCTTGCCGGCGCTGTGACGGCTGTAGCGCGGGCGAGCCCGCACCTACGAACACGCAACTCGCGGCCCTGCCGCTAGAGGACGACCGGCCGGTTGGAAAGTTCGTCGCCCTCCGCGCGGTCCGCGCGCGGATAGTGCTGAGCGAGAAGCACGTTGATCTCCGCGATCCCTGCCTCGACGCCTTCGGTGAAACGCCCGGCGCGAAACGCCGCTTCCATCTTCGCGCAGACGGCCTCCCAGGCGGCGGTGCCGACGTGCGCGTGGATGCCGCGATCCGCGACGATCTCGACGTCGCGGTCGGCCAGCAGCAGATAGACGAGGACGCCGCAGTTCTCCTCGGTGTCCCAGATCCGCAAGTCGCCGAAAACTTCGAGCGCGCGCTCGCGCGGCGCGACCCCGCGCAGGACACGGGGGAGCGGCAGCGCCGGCTCGACGGCGAACCGCAGCTGTCCGCGGTGAGTCCTTTCGCCCTCGGCGATCGCCGCTTCGATGCGCGTCAGCGACACTTTCGGGAACGCGCGCCGCACGCTGCCGTGGTCGGTCGCAAGATGGTGGAAGAAGCGATATCGCCGCCGCGCGGTCATGGTCCCGTCCTCGCTCACCAGTTTCCCGACGCGCCACCGCCGCCGAAGCTGCCGCCCCCGCCGGAAAAGCCGCCGCCGGAAGAACCGCCGCCGCTGCCGCCCCCCCAGCCACCCCCGGTCGACGTCCAGCCGCCGCCGCGGCGCCCGGCACCGCCGCTCAGGCCGAAGAAGATCATCACCAAGAAGGCGACGATCCCCGCGAGGATCGCCATGGCGAGCGAGCCGACGAGGAGCCATGCGGCGGCGCCCACGATGCCGGCGCCGACCGTCGACCCCAGCAGCCGGCCGAAGATCCTGCGCAGCACACCGCCGACCACCGGCACGACGACGAACAGGAGCAGCAGCAGCGTGTCGAGGCTGAATCCGCCGCCAGGCCGCCGCCCGCTTTCCGTCTTCGGCGGCGGCAACGGCTTGCCTTCCGCGACGACGGTGATCATCCGATCGACGCCCGCGTCGATCCCGGCCGCGAACCGGTTTTCGCGAAACGCCGGCGCCACGTTCTCGGCGATGATCCGCCGCGCGGTGACGTCGGTGAGCGTGCCCTCGAGGCCATAGCCGACCTCGATCCGCATTTTCCGGTCGTTCTTGGCGATCAGGAACAGCGCGCCGTTGTCCTGTCCCTTGCGGCCGATCTTCCACTTCTCGGCCACGCGCAGCGCATAACTCTCGATCGGCTCGGGCTGCGTCGTCGGCACGACGAGCACCGCCAGCTGAACCGATGTGCGCGCCTCCCAGTCAGCGAGCTTCGCTTCGAGCGCCGCCGTCTCGGCCGGGACGAGCGTCTGCGTGAGGTCGGTGACACGTGCCGTGAGCGGCGGGATCGGCAGCAGGCCGTCGGTCCCGGTTTCCCAGGTCTGCGCAGCAACGCCGGCCGCCGCAAGCGCCAGCGTGCCGGCGAGCAGCAGCGGCGCCAGGCGCGTGATTTCAGTAGCCCTTCTTCATCAGGTCTGCCGCCGCGTCGCCGGACGGCGCGGCCTTCGCGTCGGCCTTCGGGGCGGACGGCATGGCCGATGGGGGCGGCGCGGCGGGCGCGGCCGGCTTGCCGAAGTCGACCTTCGGCGGCGCGCTGACCGCGGCCTCGTTCTCGACGGTGAAGTTGGGCTTCACGTCCATCTTGAACACCATTGCCGTGAGGTTGGTGGGGAATTGCCGCACCGTCGTGTTGTACTCCTGGACGCTCTTGATGTAGCGGTTGCGCGACACGGTGATCCGGTTCTCGGTGCCCTCGAGCTGCGCGGTCAGGTCGCGAAAGAGCGCGTCCGATTTCAGCTGCGGATAGTTTTCCGCCACCACGAGCAGGCGGGACAGCGCGCCCGTGAGCTCACCCTGCGCCTTGATGAATTTCTGGAAGGCGGCGGGGTCGTTGACGAGTTCCGGCGTCGCCTTGATGGCACCCACGCCAGCGCGCGCGTTCGTCACCTCGATGAGCACCTTCTCTTCCTGGGCGGCGTACCCCTTCACCGTGTTGACGAGATTCGGCACGAGGTCGGCGCGCCGCTGGTACTGATTCAGCACCTCGGACCAGGCGGCCTTGATGCCTTCGTCCTGCCGCTGCAGATCGTTGTAGCCGCACCCGGCGAGCGCGAGGGTGGCGAAGACGGCGAGCAAGCCAGCGAGTTTGCGCAACATGGATCCTCCGGACAAAGACATCGGCGCGGCCAATGCGCCGCGGAGTTGAAAATGGGGTCAGAGCCGCCGCATTGCAAGCGGGAATGCGCAAGTTGGCGTGTCTGTCGGGCTCACTTCACCGCCGGCGCGGGGTATGTAACACCCTCGCCATGCAGCGTGCGCCGGGCAAGCAACAGATCCTCCCACGCCTTCGCCTTGTCGGGCAAGTTGCGCAGCAGGTACGCGGGATGGTAGGTCACGACGAGCGGCACGCCCTGGTACCGGTGGACGCGCCCGCGCAGGCTCGCGATCGTCGCGTCGACGCCGAGCAGCGTCGTCGCGGCGCTCTTGCCCAGCGCGACGATCAGCTTCGGCCCGATCAATGCGATCTGCCGGTCGAGATAGGGGCGGCAGGCGTCCACCTCGCGCGGCTCGGGGGTCCTGTTGTTCGGCGGCCGGCACTTGAGAACGTTGGCGATGTAGACGTTCTCCCCGCGTTTCATCCCCAGCGCGGCCAGCATGTTGTCGAGCAGCCTGCCGGCCTGCCCGACGAAGGGCTCCCCCTTCGCGTCCTCTTCGCTACCGGGAGCCTCCCCGACGAGGAGCCACTCGGCATGGATGTCACCTACACCCGGCACCGATTTTTTCCGGGTGCCCGCCAGACCGCAGGCAACGCAGGCGGTGACATCCGCCGCGAAGTCGTGCCACTCGAGCCTGGCGATGCGGGCAGTGCGCTGCTCGACGCCTTCCGGGGGCGCGGCCCGACGCCCGGGCACGACGGCCGCTTCCGGGGCGACGGATGGGCGAGCGGCAGCAGGCGCGGCAGAGGTCTCAGCAGCACCGCCGGCGCCTGTGCGAGCACGCAGCCGCCACGTCGGCACGAGTCCGAGTTCGGTGAGGACATCGTCGCGCGTCGGCATCGGTTCGACCGTGGCGGTGCCGTCAGCAGCCGGCGCCGAGCGCGCGCCGCATGACGATGGCATCCTCGCGCGGCGCATCCGCGGTGACGCCGGGGTAATAGTCGGCCCGACGAGCGACCGGCGCGAATCCTTCGGCCTCGTACAAGCCTATCGCCGCGACGTTGGACGTGCGGACCTCGAGGAAGATCTGTTCGGCATCACACCGCCGCGCGTCATCGACGAAACGGCGAAGCAATGCCCGGCCGAGCCCCTCGCGGCGCGCGTCCGGCACCACCGACAGGTTGAGGATCTGCGCCTCGCCGGGCGCCAGCATCAGGACGCCATAGGCAACGATCCGGAATTCACGCTCGCCCACGCGTGCCGAATAGCCGGCCGCGAGCGCATCGCGGAAGTTGCCCATCGTCCAGGGTGCCAGATGGATCTGCGCCTCCAGCGCCGTCACGTAGGCCAGATCCGCCTCGCCCAGCGGCCGCCAAAGAAGTTGCGGCCGAAGAACCTGTTGCGGCAGAGTCGCCATGATTCGCTGGTCAGAGACGGACGCCGGCGCCCTGCTCGGCCGAGGTCAGCGCCACGCGGTGGCGCACGTACAGCGGCAACGCCGCGCCGGCGGCCACACCCGCGCCCGCTACGAGCCGCGGCAACGCGAGCTCACCGATCGACTGCGCCGTCGGGCGGGCCTCGGCGGCCACGCGTGAGAGCCCGAGTTCGCCGCCGAGCGCGGGATAGGCGGCAAAGCCGTTGCCGGCGCCGGACCAGTCGCTATCCCCGACAGCGTGCGCGCGCAGGACTTCCGCGGGCGCGAGCACCGCGGGCGGCACCACTTCCCGCCATTCGCCACTGCCGCGAGCATAGGCGGCCGTGTAAACCTCGCGCATCCGCGCGTCGAGGCAGGCCAGTACGCGGTCCCAGCCGTGCGTGCGGAAAACCTCCTGCGCGATCGCCGCCAGCGTGGGAATCGGAACGACCGGCAGATCCGCGCCAAGAGCGAGTCCCTGCGCCACGCCGCAACCGATGCGGATGCCGGTGAAGGAGCCGGGGCCCGCGCCGAACGCGAGACCGTCGAGGCTGGCGAGCGTCCAGCCGGCCTCGGCCAGCGCCGCATGCACCATCGGCAGCACGCGCTCCGAATGCGCCTGTCCCGCATGCTCGTCCAGCTGGTGCCAGATGGCTCCGTCGCCGACGGCGACGCTGCACCATTCGGTCGACGTGTCGAGCGCGAGGATTCGCATGTACCGAATTCTACGCGAGCGCCACCACCGCTGAAGGGCCCCCACGCTCACTTTGTGCGGCGGAGCGCGGGCAAGCCCGCGCCTACGACACACCGTCCCGCAATCCGCCGTAGGCGCGGCCTTGGCCGCGCTCCGCCATGGGTGCTCCCTCGCGCGGCCCACGGTTCCCCAAGGATACAAGGGGACGCACGCTGCCATTCGGGCGGCCGCGCGGGCACTGCGCGGGACCGGACGGTTCCCGCGGTTACAATCGCGATGCGTCGTCCGCCCTCGTCCTCCGTGTCCGCCCCTGCCCAAATTCCCCATCCGGACGTCACGCCGCCCCCGACGATCGTGACGATCGGGTCGCTCGACCAGGAAGGACGCGGCATCGCGCGCATCGACGGCAAGGCCGTCTTCGTCGAGGGCGCGTTGCCCGGCGAAGTCGTGGCCATCACTACGCTGAAGCGCAAGCCGACGTACGAAATCGCGCGCGCCGATTCAATCGCCAAGCCCAACGCGGCGCGCGTGCAGCCGCAGTGCCCGCATTTCGGCGTCTGCGGCGGCTGCTCGCTGCAGCACTTCGACGCCGCCGCGCAGGTCGCGGCAAAGCAACGCACGCTCGAGGACGCCTTGTGGCATATCGGCCGCGTCCGGCCGGGCCAAATGCTGCCGCCCATCCATGGGCCGGCATGGGAATACCGGCACCGCGCCCGCCTTTCGGTCCGGCACGTCGCGAAAAAGGGCGGCGTGCTGATCGGCTTCCACGAGCGCAAATCGAGTTACGTCGCGGACATGACTTCCTGTGCCGTGCTGCCGCGCAGAATCTCCGACCTGCTGCCGAAACTGCGCGTCCTCATCGGCGGGCTGACGGTTCGCGACCGCTTGCCGCAGATCGAGCTCGCGGTGGGTGATGGCGCGGACGCGGCGCACGCGCTCGTGCTGCGGATACTCGCCCCGCTCGCCACCGCAGACGAGGCGGCGCTCGTCGCATTCGCCGATGCGCATGGCGTGCAGTTCTACCTGCAACCCGGCGGCCCCGGCACCGTCGCGCCATTGCGTCCGTCGCCGCCGACGCTCGCGTACGTGCTGCCGGAATTCGGCCTGCGCTTCCCGTACTCGCCCACCGAGTTCACGCAGGTCAACCCGGCGATCAACCGCGTGCTGGTGCGGCGCGCGCTGGCACTGCTCGACCCGCGTCCGAATGATCGCATCGCCGATTTCTTCTGCGGGATCGGGAACTTCACGCTGCCGATCGCGCGCCGGGGTGCGGACGTTGTCGGCATCGAGGGCAGCGCCGCGCTCGTCCAGCGTGCCGCCGACAACGCGGCCGCGAACGGCCTGGCGGCCAGGGCCACGTTCCGCGTCGCCGACCTGTTCGCCGCGACGCCGGAAAGCCTGGAAGCACTGGGGCCGCTGGACAAGATCCTCGTCGATCCGCCGCGCGAAGGCGCCATTGCGCTGGTCAAGGCGCTGCCCGGCGACGGCGCGCCGCGGCGCATCGTGTACGCGTCATGCAGCCCGGCCACACTCGCGCGCGACGCGGCGGTGCTGGTCCACGATCACGGCTACGCGCTCGCCGCGGCCGGAGTCGTCAACATGTTCCCGCACACGGCGCACGTCGAGTCAATCGCGATGTTCACTCGCTGACGGAGCGCCGGCAAGCCGGCGTCGGCGTTGCCGACCGATTTTGTGGGCGCGGGCTTGCCAGCGCCAAAAAATCGGGGCGACCTGCGTCGCCCCGATTTCCGCTATGGATGCCCGATGCCGTGCGTCAATCGCGCTGGCCCGTAAATGCCAGCAGCAGATGCAGCAGGCTGACGAAGATGTTGAACAGGTCGAGGAACAGGCTCAACGTCGCCATCACGTAATTCGTCTCGCCGCCGCGGATGATGTTGGAGAGGTCGTGGAGCAGGTACAGCGAGAAGATCATCACCGCGACCGCCGAGATGGTCAGCGCCATCGCCGGGATCTGCAGGAAGAGATTCGCCAGCGACGCGACGATCAGCAGCACCAGCCCGACGAACAGGAACTTGCCGAGGAAGGCGAAATCCCGCTTGCTCACGGTGGCATACGCCGCGAGGGCGAAGAAGACCGCCGCGGTAAGCCCGCCCGACAGCGCGACCAGCTGTCCGCCATTGCGGAAGCCGGCAGCGACCGTCAGAATCGGCGTCAGCATCAGGCCCGAGATGAAGGTGAAGCCGAACAGCGCCGCCACGCCCCAGGCGCTGTTGCGCAGCCGCGTGACGACAAACAGCGACCCCAGCATCGCGCCGAACATCAGCAGCGGCGTCATGATCGGGGCGGCCTTGAACAGCGAGATGAAATTGAGCTGCATGCCGGCAAAAGCGCCTGCCACCGTCGGCAGCATCGACAGCGCCAATAGCCAGTACGTGTTGCGAAGGACGCGGCTGCTGTCGACCGTCGTTGCCGCGACCGGCGGCGGCAGCGACGACGTCGTGCCGGAGGTCAATACAGGCTCGAACTTGCGATCCATGGTTTCTTTCTCCTGGGACAAGAACCGTCGGTCCGAACCGGACCGATGAGGTCGTTTAGAGTAACAGATCGGGGCGAAGGTTCAACGGTCCGATGCAGCCGGAAATGGCCGCGACAACCCTGCTAACATCAGGCCATTTTCCGCGGGCGCAAGGCCGGCGGCGAAAGAAGAGAAAAGGAAGGTTGGCAGAGTGGTCTAATGCACCGGACTTGAAATCCGGCGTGTCGGCAACGGCACCGTGAGTTCGAATCTCACACCTTCCGCCAG
>CAYGYQ010000064.1:0-14998 GCA_964354035.1 uncultured Bordetella sp. | reverse complement strand
GCACCACCGAGGAGGTCGCCGACCTGATCTGGTTCCTGTGCTCGCCGCAGGCTACGTACATCACGGGTGCCGAAATCCCGATCAACGGCGGGCAGCATGTCTGAAGCGATCGTCCGCTTCGTCGGGATCGGCAAGACGTACGACGGCGTCGCGCGCGTCGTCGACGAGCTCCATCTCGACATCCGGCGGGGCGAGTTCCTGACGCTGCTCGGGCCGTCGGGCTGCGGCAAGACGACGACGCTGATGATGCTCGCCGGCTTCGAGGCGCCGACCGCGGGCGAGATCCTGTTCGAGGGCAAACCGCTGTCGCGGCTGCCGCCTTACCGCCGGCAGATCGGCATGGTGTTCCAGAACTACGCGCTGTTCCCGCACATGACGGTGGCCGAGAACATCGGCTTCCCGCTCTCGGTCCGGGGCATTGCGCGCGACGAGATCGCGCGGCGGGTCGAAGGCGTGCTGGACACGGTGCAGCTCGCCGGGTTCGGCGGCCGCCGGCCGGCGCAGCTGTCCGGCGGGCAGCAGCAGCGGATCGCGGTCGCGCGGGCGCTCGTCTTCGAGCCGAAGATCGTGCTGATGGACGAGCCGCTGGGCGCGCTCGACAAGCAGCTCCGCGAGCAGATGCAGCTGGAGATCCGGCGCCTGCACCAGAGGCTCGGCGTGACGATGGTCTACGTGACCCACGACCAGGCTGAGGCGCTCACGATGTCGGACCGCATCGCAGTGTTCCACCGCGGCAGGATCCAGCAGCTCGACGGTCCGGAGCAGCTCTACGAGACGCCCGTCAACGCCTTCGTCGCCCGGTTCATCGGCGAGAACAACCGCTTCGAGGGCGCCCTGCAGTCGGTCACCGGCACCCGTTGCTCGGTGCGCATCGCCGGCGACGCCTGCATCGAAGGTTCGCTGGCGGCCCCTTTGCCCGCCGGCGCCCGCGTCACGGTCTCGCTGCGGCCGGAGCGGGTGCAAATCGGCCATTCCGGGCATACAATCCCGGCAGTTGCCGGGTGTCGGCTCGCGGGAACGCTGCGCGAAGTCATCTATCTCGGTGATCACGTCCGGGCACGGGTCGCGCTGCCGGGCAATGGCGATTTCACCGTCAAGCGGCCGATCGACGAGGCGCACAGGCTGCCGGCGATCGGCCAGGCGGTCGAACTGGCGTGGGCGCCCGAGCATTGCCGGGCATTCGCGCGCGAGGACGCAGCGGTCTAACCCCAGGGAGGATCCAATGAAGCGAAGTCTGTCGTTGAAGCTAGGCGTATTGGCAGCAGTGGCGGCCGCCTTTTCCACGAGCGTCGCCGCGCGCGACCTCACCGTCGTGTCGTGGGGCGGCGCGTACCAGGACGCGCAGCGGGAGGTCTACTTCAAGCCGTTCATGGCGACGGGCACCAAGATGGTCGAGGAAAGCTGGGACGGCGGCGTGGGCACGCTGCGCACGAAGATAAAGGGGGGCAACAACAACTGGGACGTCGTGCAGGTCGAATCCGACGAGCTGCTCATCGGCTGCGAGGAAGGCCTCTACGAAAAGCTCGACTGGGCGAAGCTCGGCGGCAAGGACAAGTACCTGGCGGATGCGGTCAACGACTGCGGGGTCGGCGCGATCGTCTACAGCTTCGTGCTCGCGTACGACGGCGACAAGATCAAGAGCGACCCGCCGAAGAACTGGGCCGACTTCTGGAACACCCAGAAATGGCCGGGCAAGCGCTCGCTGCGCAAGGGCCCGAAGACGACTCTGGAAATCGCGCTGATGGCCGATGGCGTCGCTCCTGCGGACGTCTACAAGGTGCTCGCGACCGATGCCGGCGTCGAGCGCGCGTTCAGGAAGCTCGACCAGCTCAAGCCCAACATCGTGTGGTGGGAAAAGGGCGCGCAGCCGCCGCAGCTCCTCGCTTCGGGTGAAGTGGTGATGACCGACGCCTACAACGGCCGCATCGCCACCGCCAACGAAAAGGACAAGAAGAACTTCAAGATCGCCTGGACGAACAATCTCTACACGATCGACTCGTGGGTGATCATGAAGGGCACGCCGAACAAGGCCGATGCCGAGAAATACCTCGTTTTCGTCAACGACCCGCAGAACCAGAAGAACCTGCCTTCGAAGATCACCTACGGCGTGACGGCCAAGGCCGCGACGGCGCTGATCGACCCCAAGGTGCTGCCGGAACTCGCCACGGCGCCGCAGAACATCGCCGCCGCGCTCTACATCAACGACAAGTTCTGGCTGGAGAACCTCGACAAGCTGAACCAGCGCTTCAACGCCTGGGTCGCGAAGTAGGGCTCCCGCGTCCGGACGGACGCGAATGCCATGGCTCTGGCCTCCGCGACGACGGCACCGGGCACGGATGCCGCCGCCGCGCTGCGGCGGGCGCTGAAGCGCAGCGGGCGCAGGGAGCAATTGCGGGCGGCAGCCCTCGTGCTGCCGCTTTTTCTTTTTCTGCTCGCGACCTTCATCGTGCCCATCGCGGCGATGCTCGGGCGCGCGCTCCTCGACCGCGAGGTCGGCGACATCATGCCGCGCGTGACGGCCGAACTCGCGCACTGGGACGGCCGCGAATTGCCGCCCGACGCGGCCTACGCGGCGCTGATCGAGGACGTCCGGGCCGCGCGCGAGGCGGGGACGCTTGCCAGCGCGGCCACGCGGCTCAACTACGACGTCGCGGGATTCCGGTCATTGCTCTTCGCGACCGGCCGGCGCCTCGGTGACGGGGTCACCGGTTCGCCACGCGAGATCCTTGGCGCGATCGATCCGAAGTGGAACGACCGCGAGACCTGGGCGGTGATCCGCCGCGCGGCGGGACCCGTCACCGATTTCTACCTGTTGGCGGCGCTGGACCTGCGGCGCGATGCGAGCGAGGCGATCACCACAACCCCGCCCGAGCAGGCGGTCTTCCGCAACGTGCTCGGGCGCACGCTGTGGATCTCCGGCGTCGTGACGCTCGTCTGCCTGTTGCTGGGCTATCCCGTCGCGTACTTCATCGCGCGGCAGCCTCCCGGGCGCGCCGCGATGCTGCTCTTCCTCGTGCTCCTCCCGTTCTGGACTTCACTCCTGGTTCGCACCGTCGCCTGGGTGGTGCTGTTGCAGCGCGAGGGCATCCTCAACAACCTGATGCTGTCGCTCGGGCTCGTCGCCGAGCCGGTGCGGATGATCTTCAACCGCTTCGCGGTCTACGTCGCGATGGTGCATGTGCTGCTGCCGTTCATGGTGTTGCCGCTGTACGCGGTGATGAAGGGCATCTCGCCTTCCTATCTGCGCGCCGCGTCGTCGCTGGGCGCGACGCCCATGACGGCGTTCCGGCGTGTCTACGTGCCGCAGACGCTCCCCGGCGTGGGCGCCGGCTGCCTGATGGTCTTCATCCAGGCGCTGGGCTACTACATCACTCCGGCGCTGGTCGGCGGCGCCGACGACCAGATGATCAGCTACTTCATCGCCTTTTACGCGAGCAAGACGGTGAACTGGGGCATGGCGGCGGCGCTGTCGATCATGCTGCTCACGGCGACGCTCGCGCTATACGCCGTTTACGACCGGATGGTCGGTATCGACAAGATGCGGCTCGGCTAAGCTGATGCGCGACGGCAACGAAACCTTCGGACAACGCTTTGCCGCTGGCGGACTCGCGGTGCTGACGGCTCTTGTGCTCGTCTTTCTGGTTGCGCCGATCCTGATCATTGTCCCGCTGTCGTTCTCGTCGGGCTCGTTCTTCTTCTATCCGTTGCCGGGTTTCAGCCTGCGCTGGTACCAGGACTTCTTCACGTCGACGTTCTGGCTGCCGTCGGTCTGGAACAGCCTGATTGTGGGCGTCTCAGCGACGCTGCTCGCGACGCTCCTCGGCACACTCGCGGCGCTGGGGATGTGGCGGGCGCGGTTTCCCGGGCAGGGGCTGATCCTCGCGCTCGTCATCTCACCGATGGTGGTGCCGGTGATCATCGTGGCCGTCGGCGTCTATTTCGCGTTCGCGCCGCTCGGTCTGACCGACGGCTATGCCGGGTTGATCCTCGCCCACACGACGCTGGCGGTGCCATTCGTCGTGGTCACGGTGCTGGCGACGCTCTCCGGCTTCGACCGCACGCTGCTGCGGGCCGCCGCGAGTCTCGGCGCGCGACCGTTGACGACGTTCCGCCGCATAACGCTGCCTCTGATCCTTCCCGGCGTGGCGTCCGGCGCGGTGTTCGCGTTCGCCGCATCGTTCGACGAGGTCGTCGTCGCCCTGCTGATCGCGGGTCCCGGCCAGCGTACGCTGCCGCGGCAGATGTTCGCCGGCATCAACGACAACATCAGCCTCACGATCACCGCAGCGGCGACGATGCTGATCGCGATTTCCCTGCTGTTGATGGTTGCCGTCGACGCGCTGCGCCGTCGCAGCGAGCGGCTCCGGCGCGCGGCCTGATGCAGAGGATCTTCATCGCGGCGCATCGCGTCGAGGCCTATCTGCTGGTCGACCGTCTGGCGCATGCGGGCATCAAGGCGCATGTCTTCAACGAGCACGCATCGAGCATCGTCGGCGACGTGCCGCCCGAGGTGGCGCAGCCGCAGGTGTGGCTCGACGACGATGCCGACCGCGCGCGCGCCAACGTCGTCCTGGGAGCCTATCAGGAGGAGCGCAATCGCGCCGGCAGCTTCATCTGCGCCAAATGCGGGGAAGAGAATCCCGCGACATTCGATTTGTGCTGGAGTTGCGGCTGGTCGCTCTAGAGTGCCGCCGCGATCACCGCGCGCCGCCGAGGAAGCGGATCAGCGTTTCCGCCAGGCCGTGCGCGGACTTTATGCAGTCGCCGACCGCGACTCCACCGCGATAGCTTGCGCAGAAGAAGAGGCCGGGCAACGCGCGCTCGGCATCCTCGACGGGGCGCAGCCGTTCCCGGTGGCCGAGATTGTATTGTGGAATGGCATGGGTCCAGCGCGTGACGTTCATCCACAACGGCTCGCCACGGGCGCCGGCGAGGGCCTGGAGCTCGCCGTGCACGATCGCCGCAAGCTCCGCGTCGGGCCTCGCGGGCAGCGCCGGATTGCGGCGGCCGCCGATGAACGACGTGAGCAAGACCGCGCCCGCGGGGGCGCGACCCTCGAACATGCTGCTCGAGAACAGCGCGCCCAGGATCTGACGCTGTTCCTTCTTCGGCACCAGGAAGCCGAAACCCGCGAGCGAGTGCGCGATATCGGCACGACGGTATGCGCTTGCGACGCTGGCGACCGGCGCGTACGGAATCGCGGTGAGCCCCTGTGCGGCAGCGGGCGCGAGGTCGCGCACGAGCTCCGCCATCGCGTAGGCCGGCGCGGCCAGCACCACTGCTCGCGCGCGACGAACGATCGGCGCGCCGTCGCGCGTGCCGGCGACGGTCCACGTGCCGTCGGGATGGCGCCGAATCTGGTGGACGCTCACGCCGGTCACGACGCGTCCGACGGCGCGGGCGAGAGCGTCGGTGATCGTCTGCATGCCCGCGCGGAACGAGAAGCTGCCCGCGGTGTTCTTCGCCTTGTCGGCGCTCTGCCTGCGCTCGCGCGCACCCTTGATCTGACCCTTGATCAGGCTGCCGTACTTCTGCTCGAGTGCGTGCAGGCGCGGAAACGCGGCGGGGACCGAGATCTGCTCGGGATCGCCCGCATAGACGCCGGAGACGAACGGGTCGATCGCGTAGTCGAGGAACTCGGTGCCCAGCCGGCGCCGGACGAACGTGGCGATCGATTCCTCGACCTCCGGGGGCGCGGGCGCAATGAACGGCTCGCGCAGGAGGCGAAGTTTCGCGCCCAGGGTGAACGCCGGGGTCGTGAGGAATGCGCCCGGCGACATCGGGAGCGCGATGGGCTTGCCGCCGCGCACGATGAAGCGGGTGGAGGCGACGGCGTTGGCGTCGGCCCGCTCGCCGCGGATGCCGAGCGCGTCGAGCAACTCGTTGATGAGGGGAGTGGTGTCGAGCGCGCTGTTCGGCCCGACCTCGTAGAGCGCGCCGTCGCGGCGCACCGTGCCGATGACGCCGCCGGCGCGCGCCCCGGCGTCGAGCACTTCGACCGACGCACCGCGCTGCTGCGCGCCGAACGCCGCCGCCAGCCCCGATATGCCACCGCCGACGACGATGACATCGACGTCGGTGGGTACGGGCGCACTCATTTGTGTGCCCCGGAACTGACGCTCGCGGCAAGGGTAAGGCGCTCGGCGCGCGCGATGGCCGCCGCGAGCTCCCAGTGCCGCAGGGAAGATGCGGGAAGCTGCGCGAGGAGCTGTTGCCAATACTGTGCCGCGGCCGCGTAGTCCTGCTGCTCGAAGGCGGCGCTGCCGGCCATCTCGAGCGCCTTCGGGTGCGCCGGGTCGAGCGTCAGCGCGCGCATGACGAGCTCGCGCGGCCGGCCGGCCAGCGCGCCGCCCTGCGCCATCCCCAGCGCATCGGCGTACTCGCACCAGATGCCGGCATCGGCAGCGATCTTCGTTGAGGTCGCAAGGGCTTTTTCGTAGGAGGCCGCCGCGTCGGCGAAGCGATCTACCTCGAAATCCATTCGCGCGAGCAGCACCCAGCCGCGGCCGTCACGCGCGTTGCGGGCGAGGTGGCGCACGAGTTCATCGCGTCGTGCGGGCAGGCTCGCCGGGTTGTCCGCTTGCACGGCCGTTGCGGCGGTCTCCGCTTCCAGTGCCACGGGATTGCCAAAGATCGCGTAGAGACCGAAGGCGGCCAAGGGCAGCGCGACGGCCATGACCAACACGGTGGCACGCGGCGCAGCAACGGTCGGAGGATCCGCGCGCCCCCCTGCGACGTCGGACAGCAGGCGCCGCTCGATCTCCTCGCGGGCCCGCGCATATTGCGGCTCGGTCAAACGTCCTTCCGCCCGCTCGCGAGCGAGATCGGCGAGTTCGCCGCGGTAGATCGCGGCGTTCATCTCCGCGTGGCGCCCCCGCGCGGGCGGTGCGCTCCGCGCGAGCAAGCCGCGGAGCGCAAAAAAGAGCGCTACCCCGGCCATCGCCGCGGAGAGGAGCCAGAAGAGGAGGGCGTCGGTCACAGGCAGCGCATTGAGGGGTCCAGGCAGGCGGCACAGGCGGCTGTCGTGCGCCTTGCTGCGGCAAGCAGGAGGATTATCCCGCGCCGGCGCGAGAAAAGGGCGAGGACCGCGCCTCGCCCTTGACCGGAATCAGCGATTCGCTATTTCGGTGCCGTCGGAGCCGGGACCGGGACCGGGGCGGCGGCCGTGGTTGCGCTCGCTCCCTGCTTCGCCTTGATCGCGTCGTCGAGGATCTTGATTCCCTCCTGCGATGCGGTCACCGATTTGGCCAGCGATTCCTTCGCCAGGTCGAGGTTGTGGAACGACGCGCCGTTGGCGGCGGTCCACCATTCCCAGTTCGCATGCGCATCGCCATGCTTGAGCCGCGCGGCCTTGAGCGCGTCTTCGGGCACCGCGACGAGCTGCGCCTGGCCGAATTTGCCGATCAGCTGCGCCAGCCAGAACTCGGCGTTGCGGACCTTGCCCTGGTAGTGCGAAGCCATCGACTCGATCACGTAGCGCGCCTGCTTCTCGTCCCATTGATGATGGCACTGCAGGCAGGTCTCCTTGAGGTAGTTCTTCGGATTGGTCTGCCAGTGCGACGTGTACAGCTTCCCGGTCTTCGGATCCTTGACCTTCGGCATGTGGCATTGCGCGCAGTCGATGCCGGCCTTCTCGTGCTTCGAGTTGTAGTAGGTCTCGACATCCGGGTGCTGCGCCTTCCAGAGCGCCGCGCCGGTGAACTGATTGCGGAAATCGCGGAACTGGATGCCGTCGTAGGCTTTGAGGATGTTGTTGACGTCGACGAACGGGAAGTAATTGGTCCGCTTGTCGGCCATCGTGATGGCCTCGCCGGTCGTGGGATTGAAGCCTGGATTGCAGTTGTACTCGACGTGGCATTGCCCGCACTGCAGCTTGCCGTCGTAACGCTCGAGCAGGCCGATCTTGCGCGTGTAGCCGCGCAGGCCCATGTCCTTGACGTCGACCTTGGTCTTGCGCGCATCCTGCGAGTAGAGCGTCGGCGAATCGGTGCGCGTCACGGCTTCGATCAGCGCGTCGCGTACGATGCGCGGCTTCGCCGCGTGCGGGTCGTGGCAGAAGATGCAGTTGAGCGAATGGTTGGTCGCCTTGGCGAGCTCGACCACCTTCGACGTGCGGCTCCACCTGGCATTGGGCGCCGGGTCGCCCATGTACGCCCATTCGAGGATGTGGTCCTGCGTCTTGCAGGACAGGCACACCGGATTCGCCGCGGCCGCGGTGCCGGGCTTGAACACCTTCTGATCGGTGTTCTCGGGATACAGGTCGAGCGCGACGTCCCAGACCCTGAAATCGCCGGTCCCGGCCAGATAGCGCCAAGTCTCCTTGGTGCCGAAACGCCCGCCGAACGCGCGGTCGACGACGAACTGGTCGAGCAGCGCGAACGTGTGCCCGCGCGGCAGGTTGTGCTCGCGCGTGAACCCGTGCGGCGTCATCAGCAGGTCGTAGGCCGGATTGGGCGCGGGACCCGTCAACTGCTTCTTCTCGGAGCGCGCGGTGCGGTGCCAGTCCATTTGCGCGTATGACTTGTACTGGTTCTGGTGGCAGCCGCCGCAGTTTGCGAGATCGGTCTTCGTCGTTGGGCGCTTCGATGCGTCGGCGAGGTGCGCTGCCGTGCCGTCATGGCACGCGTTGCAGCCGACGCCCTTGTGCTTCCCGGAGTCGTACAGCGCCTTGACCGGAGCGTGGCAGCCAAGGCAGGGGGTGGCGTCGAATCCTGAAGCCTTTGCGGCCGGTGGCTTGGCGGCCGTCGCGACCTTGGCGGTCTGCGCGATCGCCGGCGAGGCCAACGCGGCGATGGCGGCGATGACGGCCACGAAAACGACACGCCAGAAGGCGCGGATCCTGTTGCGATTCATGGTTTCCCCTTGCGGAAGTGACCTGCTGCTCACCATGAACGATTCTAGCAACCGACCCGATTGCCCGAAAAGGACGGCGCGCGCCATTCTTGATTGACATCAAGCGCCCGGCGAGCCTGCGTTGCGGTTGTCAGTGGCATCGTGATCGACCGAAATCGGTAGCTCAACCAGCCGCCACGCAGGCGCGCCGCCATGCCGATGCGACCAATCGTCGCGGGCTCGCGCGAGGCGGTGAATGCCTTCGGCCTCGGGCCGGGAAAGCGGTCCGGGCTGCGGCTGGGTGCACATGGAAAACATGCACGCGATGGTTGGCGCATGTTCCTGATTGCAAATGAAACACCACCTGCAGCATCCCGCAGGTGCACAAAAACTCACGCTTCGACCTCCGTTCCTGCATTCCGCGACGGCGCGTCGCCATCGCCCAATATCCTGAAAGAAAACAATATTTTTTCGGGCGTCGCCTCGCTGGCCCGCTGGCACGGATACTGCGACTCAATAGCTGAAAAAGGTGCCAAGAGGAGCAAACGATGAACACCAATGCGAACATCCTCGTCGTTGACGATGAAGAAGTGGTGCGTCGCGGTTTTCAGCGAGTGCTCGCGAGCGGATGCTGGCACGTCGAAACCGCCGGCACCGGCGAACAGGCGCTGCAGGCCATGGAAACCCGGCCTTACGACATCGTTCTTCTGGACCTGCGCATGCCCGGCATGGATGGCATGTCCGTATTGAAGACGATGAAGCGGCGCTGGCCGGAAGGCGAAGTGATCGTGGTCACCGGGTATCCCTCCGTCGACACCGCCAAGGAGGCGATTCGGCTCGGCGCCTGCGACTACCTCGCGAAGCCGCTGGCGCCCTGTGAAGTGATCGAGGCGGCCAACAGCGCGATCGAAAGGAAGCATTGGACACTGCGCCATGAGGGCGAGAGCGCTTGGCGGGTCAACAGTTCGAATGGCGGCGCCGCACCGGCGCCGGGCAATGCAAGCTGATTGAACGGAGACATCATGAGCACGCTGCGCAAAATTTTGATCGTCGATGACGACCCAGTGGTCGGCAAGAGTTTCGACCGGGTGCTTTCCGGTCGGGGGTACGTCGTGGTCACGGCAAGCGACGGCGCCGAGGCGCTGCGCAAGATCGCGGCCGAGAAGTATGACGCGGTCTTTACGGACATCAGGATGCCTGGCATGGACGGCATCGCTGTTGCCGAGCAGATCAAGAGCCGGCAGCCCTGGCTTCCAGTAGTGATCGTGAGCGGGTACGCCACGGCCGAGAACGAAGCGCGAGCCAAGGCGGCCGGAGTGTCGGCCGTCCTGCACAAGCCCCTCTCGCCGGAGATGATCGAAGACGGCGCCCGTGCAGCGATCGTGGAGAAGGATGCCGTTGCGATGCCGGCGGCAAACGATTCGCCGTTGGCCGAAGCGCCGTTGGCCCTCGCCGAGCCGTTGCCGGAGGCCGCAGCGGGCCTGGGTTTCTGGAAATCGGTCGGACTCGTCGTCGGCGCGCCGGTACTGGGCCTCGCCTATGTGGTGGTGCTGCCGTTCGTCGGCCTGGCGGTGCTGATCGCGCTTCCGTTCTGGTACGGCGGCAAGGCGCTGTGGAAGCGCGCCGGCGCGATGAAGAAGTGGCTCAGGAACGTCGCGCTCCTGCTCGCCGCGCCTTTCCTCGGGCTCGCCTATGTGATCGCCCTGCCCTTCGTCGGCATGGGAATGCTCGCCTGGATGGGCGTGAAGGCCGCCGTGAAACGCGCCCACGCCGGCTAGTCTGCGCGGCGAGTGACTCCGGCTCGGGCTTGTGACACCCACCAGCGCAGCGGTCCGCATCGCAGGAGCGGGCGGGCCGCGGCGCGGGTGGGGCTATCGTTGGCGACCGGGACCATGGAAAATGACGTATGAGCAACAAGCGATCGTCGGGTAGCGGGAGGTGTGTGGCTGCAGGACGGTATTTGATCGTTGCGGTTGTCGCCGCACTCTTCAGCCTGGAACCGGCGACGGGCGCGACCGATGCCGGCAAGGCGGCGCCGGGCCTGTCCGATGCCGACAAGCTCTGCATCGGTTGCCATGCCACCGCAGGGTCGAGCAAGAAGCTCGCGAATGGCGACCTGTTGTCGCTGGCCATCGACGGCGCGGCGTTTGCCCGTTCCGTGCACGGGCCGATCGGCTGCGCGGCCTGCCATGCGCAGGCTGCCGCGCCGAATCACCCCGGCAGCAGCCAGAGCTTCGACAGCGCACGGCAATACGCGCTGGCCGGGAACCAGGCCTGCCGTGCCTGCCATGATCGCGTGTTCGAGGCTTACGAACGCAGCGTCCACGCGAACCGGGTGCGCGAGGGCAAGGCGGCGGCGCCGGTTTGCGGGGATTGCCATCCGCCGCACGGCGTCGTGCCGGCGTCGGCGCAGGGTGGCCCGCAAGACGCCTGCCTGGCGTGCCATGCCGACGCCGCGAAGCTGCACGACCAATGGCTGCCGAATGTGGAGAATCATCTGCGCGCCGTGACCTGCTCGGCCTGCCACGCGCCCGGCGCGCTGCCGCGGGTGGACCTGCAGCTGCAGCGGGGAGCGCAGCCACTGAGCGATGCCGACGGAGCGGTGCAGTTCGCGCGCCGCGCCCGCGCCGCCGACGCCAATGCCGACGGGCTCGACGCCAACGAGCTGCGCGCGCTGCTCGCCGAGCTCGAGCGCGGCGGCGAGAAGGTTTCGCTGCGCGGTCGAATCGAGCTGCGCTCCGGCGTGGAAGCGCATGAGCTGCCGGAAAAGGCGCGGGCGATCAGGGATTGCGCCCGCTGCCATGACGCGAGCGCGGCGCCGTTCCAGAACGTCACGGTCTCGGTTCTGGACGCGAACGGCCGACCCGTGCGCTACGATGCCCACAAGGAAATCCTGAACTCGGCGACCACCTGGGACGCGCTGCGCGGCTTCTACGCGATCGGCGGCACGCGCTTCAAGCTGCTGGACATCGTGCTGGCCCTCGGCCTCATCGGCGGACTTGCGGTGCCGGCCTTGCACTACGCGCTGCGGCGAAGGTTTCGCCGGCCCCCGGCCGATGATGGCGGACGCCAATGACACGCATCTATGTTCACCCCCTTCCGGTCCGGGTCTGGCACTGGATCAACGCGGTCGGTTTCGTCGTGCTGATCGTCACCGGGCTGCAGATCCGGTACGGCGTGCTCGCGGGGATGGCCTTCAAGACCATCGTCGACGTGCACAACGTGACCGGTTTCATATTGATCGCCGACTTTTTCCTCTGGCTGGGGTTCTACCTGCTGTCGGACAAGATCACCGTCTACCAGCCGGATTTCAACCCGACCCGGCATTTCCGCAACGTGCTGCGGCAGCTCGCGTACTACGGCTACGGGATCTTCAAGGGGCATCCCAATCCCCACCACGTGAGCGCCTACCGCAAGTTCAACGCGATCCAGGCCATGACCTACCAGATCGTCATGATGGTGCTCGTGCCGCTCCAGTTCTACACGGGGCTGGTGCTGTGGGACCTGCAGCGGTTCGCCGGCACCGTCGAGCTGTTCGGCGGTGCGCGCGTGGTCGACACCATCCACGTCGGGCTGTGCATCGTGTTCATCATCTTCATCCTGGTGCACGTCTACCTGACCACGCTGGGCCGGACGGCGAGCGCGCACGTGAAGGCCATGTTCACCGGGTACGAGGAAGTGGAAGACGCGCCGGACGGCGCATCGGGCCAGGCGAGCGCACGGCCGGTCGAGCCGCGGTAAGCTGCGGTCGATTGTCGACGTCACGGTCGAGGCGCAGTTCGGGGCGCCGGCGCCCGGTCACCGCGTTCCCGTGGTCTGCCGTCGGCGCTTCATCCGCATGGCAACCCCATGCTGCGTCATGCCAGCGGCGGTTCGAGCGGCAACGAGATCCGTCACCAGGACTCGGAGTACGCGGTCCCTGAGCAGGGCGCGCTGTCCCTTGCGGTGGTGACGCACGTGCGACAGCATCGCGAGCGTGCGGGCCATTGTTGCAGTCGCCTCCGTCATGAGGTACCTCCCCGCAAGAGTGGTTCACTCAAATGCTAACCGCCACCTCCGAACTCGAATATCGGTCGCAGGGATGCCCCAGGCCTGTCTGCTGCCGCTGGCGCGGGCGAAACGGCCCGCCGCCCCGACGCATGTTTGGCAAATCACGTGCATTCCTTCCGTTGCCGAGACTGCACGAGCAAATTGCTCGAAGTTGACCCGGGACGCACTTTGGCGAGGCTCATCCGCGCCCCGGATTGGCGTTCCATCGACTGCGGCGACGCAATAGGGGATCGAAGGTGCCGGTTAGCGTCTTCGCTAACCCACTGCGGGCGAGGCTACTCCACCGAGATTCGGATCCGCGGCAGAGGGCGGTAATCGGCCAGTTGCCGTCGCTCGCCACTGACTGCTTACTGGCAGTTCAACTATGCGCGCACCGCTCAGCTCGCGGTGCAGCCAAGCGCGCGACCCCGGTGATCGAGAAGATCCTGACGCACTTGGGGCTGCAGGCCCGAGCGCCGCCGCGCGCTGCGGCGTGCCGTCCTCAGAGCCGCGACTGACGGGCCAGACTACCCCGTCGCCACGGAAGAATGGCCTTTGAACGAACGATCCTCATAGGCCTGGCGGCGGCGCATACTGGCAACCTCGACAAAAAGGCTTCGATGAAGAGCTTTCGTTCACGATTCGTACCGGCACTGGTCTGGCTGGTCTGCGCCACCGCAAGTGCCCAGACCCCAGTGGGCCGCCCCGAAGACCTGGGCCTTTCGGCCGAGCGGCTGCAGCGCGTCGACGCGTTCATCGCGCGCCAGATGGCCGCGGCCAGGGTGGCCGGTGCCGTCACCGTGGTGGCGCGTCGCGGCCAGCTCGCGGCGCTGAAGGCGCAGGGCTATGCCGATCTCGAATCGAAGCGTGCAATGCGCGTGGACGACATCTTCCAGATCCAGTCGATGACCAAGCCCCTCACCGTGGTGGCGGTGCTTATGCTGCTGGAGGAAGGGCGCTTCCTGCTCAACGACCCCGTCGCGCGTCATCTGCCCAAATTTGCCGACATGAAGGTGGCCGTGCCGCAGGCCGACGCGCCCGACGGTCATGTGCTGGCCCCGTTGCGCCGCGCGATCACCATCCACGACCTGCTGACGCACCGCGCCGGCTTTGTCGGCGTGCCCCCGTCCCTCAACCCGCCTGCCGAGTCGTTGCGCCGCAAGGCGCTGCAGGCCTTGCCCGCCAACTTCGACTTTACGCTCGAGCAGTACGTGAACAACCTGGCCAGTTCGCCACTGGACAGCCAGCCCGGCGCCGTCTTTCGCTACGGCCCGGCCACCGAAGTGCTTGGGCGGCTGGTGGAGGTGGTATCCGGTCGCACGCTGCCCGAGTTCTTTGCCGAGCGCATCTTCCGGCCGCTGGGCATGGTCGACACCTACTTTACCGTTCCGGTGGACAAGCACGCGCGGGTTGTCACGGCCTACAGCCGGTCGGCCGGAGGTGCCCTGGTAGCGGTGCCACCGTACCCGACGGCACCAAAGTTCTTCTCCGCCTCCGGCAATGTCTTTTCGACGCCGATGGACTATCTGCGGTTCTGCCAAATGCTGCTGGATGGCGGCCATGGCCCGCGCGGTGCGGATGGCACGTCAGCCGGGGCCCGCCTGCTCAGCCGCAAATCGGTGGAGCTGATGACAGCGCGCCACGTGGAGTCGTTCCCGATGCCCTGGCTGGCCGGCCACTACGTAGGCCTGGGCGTGGCCGTGCGCACAGCAGTGGGCGAGTCCGGGTTGATCGGCTCGGCCGGCGCCTACGGTTGGGGCGGTGGCTACAACACCTACTTCCGCATCGACCCGCAGGAAAAGCTCATCCTCCTGCTGTTCGCGCAGCAGGTCTTTGTTCCGGGTGACCAGGAGCTGCAGTCCGGCTTCCACAACACGGTGATGCAGGCCATCGTCGATTGAGGCCACCGACGGACACGGTCGTGCGGCACCGTGCCCGCTCGACGGCAAATTGACCGAGATCAACCAACGGCTGGCTGCGTTGGTGCGATGCATGCGCCGGCCTGCGCTCGGATGTTCACGCGATGTCTCGCGCGACTGACTGCTTCGCGGCGCGCTACTCGGAGCAGTGGATGTCGCTGAAGGGTCGAAAGCGCCCACCAACGACTCACAAACGAGTGACCGCTTTCTGCTTTGCA
>CAYGYQ010000063.1:0-15367 GCA_964354035.1 uncultured Bordetella sp. | reverse complement strand
CACCTCGGCATCGCGCACGAGAACGTGATCACCAGCGTGGAATTCGAGGCAATGGCCGCCTCGGGTCCGATCGTCCGCAGGGACGGCAAGCCCGCCGACAGCGTAGCGTTCATCCAGTGCGCGGGATCGCGGGATCCGAATCACCTGCCGTACTGCTCCTCGTTCTGCTGCACCGTGAGCCTGAAGCAGGCTGGCTACGTGCGCGCGGCCGGCGGGGACAGGAAGGCCTACGTCATCTACCGGGACATGATCACGCCCGGCCAATACGAGAATTTCTACCGGGCGACCCAGAACGATCCAGGCATCTTCCTGACCAAGGGAGACGTCGCGGGTGTGCGCGAGAACCCCGACAAGTCGGTGACGGTGGACGTGGACAACACGCTGCTGGGCGAAAAGATATCCCTCGCCGTGGACCTGGTCGTCCTGGCCATCGGCATCGTGCCATCCACGCAGGGCGATCCGGTGCTGAACCTGCAATACCGCCAGGGGCCCGCCCTTCCGGACCAGAAGTACGGCTTCCCGGACTCGCACTTCATCTGCTTTCCCTACGAGACGCAGCGCACGGGAATCTTCACCGCCGGCGCCGTGCATCAGCCGATGGACATGAACTTTTCCCTCAAGGACGCCGCCGGCGCGGCGATGAAGGCGATCCAGACGCTGGAATTGACGGGCGAGGGAAAGAAGGTGCACCCCCGAGTGGGAGACGAGACCGTTCCCCATTTCCGGCTGGCCCAGTGCACGCAGTGCAAGCGCTGCACGGAGGAGTGTCCCTTCGGAGTGCTGGACGAGGACGAGCGCGGCACCCCGCGGTTGAACGAGACCCGCTGCCGGGGCTGCGGGGTCTGCATGGGCGCGTGCCCCGTGCGCATCATCTCATTCAACGACTACAGCATCGACATCGTCGGCGACATGATCCGGAGCATCGAGATTCCGGACGAGTTCGCCGAGAAACCCCGCATCCTGATCTTCGCGTGCGAGAACGACGCGATTCCCGTGTTCGACATGATGGCCATGGACCGCATCAAGGGCAATCCGTACGTGCGGATCATCCCCTTGCGATGCCTGGGCGGGACCAACCTGGTGTGGGTGGCGGATGCCCTGTCGGTGGGATTCGACGGGATCATGTTCATGGGCTGCAAGTACGGCGAGGACTACCAATGCCACTTCGTCAAGGGCTCCGAGCGCGCCAGCTCGCGCCTTTCCAAGGTGCAGGAAACCGTGGGCAGACTCCAGCTGGAACCCGATCGCATCCGACAGTACGAGGTGTCCATGAACGACTACAGGAAAGTGGCGACACTGATCGAGGACTTCGCCGCAGCGCTCGATGGCTTTGGACCGAATCCCTTCAAGGGCATGTAGGCGGTTCCGTCCGCCCCGCATCGCCCTGCCGCGGGCGCGCGCACCGTGGGCCGGGACGACCCGCCGGGAAGCCCGCGCCAATCATCCTGTTCGGTGAAGGAAGACCATGACGGAGCGGATCCCGATCCAAGGCGACTTGAACTTTGTCCGGGCGCTGCTGGGCGCCGGCGCCGCCGATCTGAAGTACTGCTACCAGTGCTCCACCTGTACGGTGGTATGCCCCATTACCCCGGCCGGATCTCCGTTTCCGCGCAAGGAAATGGTGCAGGCCCAGTTCGGGATGAAGGACAAGCTGGTGGCCGGCCTGGACAGCTGGCTCTGCGTTCATTGCAACGATTGCTCGACCCACTGCCCGCGCGGCGCCAAGCCCGGCGACGTGATGAACGTCCTGCGCTCCATGAGCATCGAGCACTTCTCCGTGCCGGGCGTCCTGGCCCGGGCCGCCCGTTCCTGCACGGGGATATTGCTGCTGCTGCTGATTCCCGCGGTCATCCTGGGCGCCGTAATCGTGGGCACCCACGCCCAAACCGGGTACCCGTTCCTGGAAGGCGAGATCGTCTACTCCAAGATGCTGCCTGTCCCCGTAGTCGACGCGATTTTCATCCCGGCGGCAACCTTCGCCTGTGTCACGCTCCTCCTGGCCCTGCTTCGTTTCCTCCGCGCCGTTTCGCGGGAGCATCCGCGCACGGCGCAGGGCCAGCCGCTTGTCTCCGCCGTGCTCGGCGCGGCCGGGGACATCTTCTCCCAGCGCAAGTTCCGGGAGTGCGACACCAACAGGCCGCGCGCCCGCGCCCACGCGATGGCCATGTACGGCTTCATCGGCTTGTTCGTCACCACGACGCTGGTGGGCATCTTCTACTATCTGAACCGGTTCGGGCTCGATGTTCGGGTGGGTCCGTACGACTTCTTCCACCCGATCAAGGCGCTTGGCAACGTCAGCGGCACGCTGGTGTTACTGGGATGCGTGCTGGTGATAGACCGACGGATGGCGAAGTCGGAAGCGGGCGTCGCCACGGCGTTCGACCGGGTCTTCGTGTGGGTGCTGTTGCTCACGGTGCTGATGGGCTTCCTGGCCCAGGTGTTCCGGGTGTTTGAACTCCGCATTCCCGCCTACTCCACGTACTATGTTCACCTCGTATTCGTCTTCTTCCTGCTGGCGTATGCGGGGTATACGAAAATGGCACACATCTTCTTTCGCACCGCGGCCATGATCTACGCCCGGTGGTCGGGCCGCGACCTGGCCCGGTAGCGGGATCGCCCTCACCGCGCTCGCGGAAATCGAGGTTCACGAACTACCGTGCGGGATGCGTACGGTCAGGATTCGCGAGGTGACCGCTGCCGAGATTGTCGACGACGGCGACCCTCGCTTGCCGAGCGAGCAACACGACAGCGCACCGGTCGAGCCGGCGCCGGAGGCAGCGCAGGCCAGTGCGTCAACCCGGCGCGCGCTCTTTCCCGCCGGCTTCCATCGACACGCGATGCTCGACCGCGAAGACCGCGGCCTCGACGCGCGAGGTCAGCCCCAGCTTCGACAGGATATGGCGCACGTGCAGCTTCACCGTGTCGTGGCTGATGTCGAGCACCTGCGCGATCGCCTTGTTGCTCTTGCCGCTCGAGAGGTGCTGCAGGATCTCGCGCTCGCGCCCGGTCAATTGCCGCAGGTAGTCGTCGCGGGTCTTGCCCTCCTTGCCCGGCACCAGCAGATCGACCAGCTTGGCGGCCATCAACGGCGCCACGACGATCTCGCCGCGGGCTATGCGGCGGATCGCATCGATCACGTCGTCGGGATCCATGTCCTTCAGCAGATAGCCGCGCACGCCGGCGCGAAAGGCGCGGGCGAGGTCCTCCTTGAGGTCGCTCATCGTCAGGACGACGACCGGCGTGGCAATGCCTTCGGTGCGGACCCGCGCCAGCAGCGTGAAGCCGTCGACGGGCGCCATCCGCAGGTCCATGATCACGAGATCCGGCTGTCCATCGCGCAGCAGCCGGACCGCCTCGTCGGCGTTGCCGGTGGTGCCGAGCACCTTGATGCCGGCACGCTGCTCCAGGAGTTCGGCGAGCCCGCGGCGACAGAGCCCGTGATCGTCGATCAGCACGACGCTGATGGGCTCGCTCATAGGACGACCCCCACGCTGGCGGCGCTCACAGTCCACTCCCGGTCTGGGGTTCCATGGCCGGGAAGTATAACCGCACGCGCGTCCCCGCCCCCGGGTCACTGTCCAGAGTCAGCTCGCCGCCGAGACGTGACGCCCGTTCGCGCATGATCGCAATGCCGTAGTGGCCGGACTCCCCGCGCTCGCCGCCCGGGTCGACGGTCATGCCGACGCCGTCATCCTCGATCACGATCTCGTAGCCGGTTCCCTTGCGCTCCAGCGTGAGCCGTGCGCGCCGGGCGTTCGCGTGCTTGCAGACGTTGGCCAGGGCTTCCTGCACGATGTGGAAGACCTGGACCTCGCGTCCGACGGGCAGGTCGAGCTCGCCGACGTGGTTGGCGAATTCGAGCACGACGCCGGTGCGGTCGAGGAACGTCTCGGTCATCTCCTGCAGCGCGCGGAGCAAGCCCCGCGGATCCATCCGGCTGCGAAAATAGGTGATGAGCTCGCGCAGCCGCCGGTGCGCATTGGTGAGCGAGGTGTCGACGTCGTCCCAGTACTTGAATGCCCGAGCGTCGTCGCCGTCGCGAATCGCGTCGCGCAGCAGGCTCATCCGCATGCGCATGTAGGTGAGCCCCTGCGCCAGCGAGTCGTGCACCTCGTTCGCCATCATCTGGCGCTCGTTGGCGAGGGCCGTGCGCAGGGCCTCGCGCTCGACGCCCGCGACTTCGGGCGCCGCCATGGCGTCCGCCGTGATGGCCGGCCGATCCTGCTGATGCGGTTCCAACGGATCTCCTCGATGCACTGCGGCGGGGGGGTGCATACCCGCTGGCCGGTCCGTTGGCCCCGGGCCGGGCGGCAGTCGAAAATTATCGACCCTGCCCGCACAACCCGCAAGCAACTGCGTTTGGCAGGAACTTCGTTTCGCAGGAAACCGTGGGCGCGGACTTGGCCGCGCTCCGTGATCGCGAGATGGGGAACCGCCTGCACGCGGGCAAGCCCGCGCCTACGACAGCCCGGCGCCGGCGGCAGCCCACGCCCGGTTCTTACCCAAACGGGGTATTCCGGTCCCCCCATCCTGGTAATGGACACACCGTGGCCAGTCTGGGGTAAATGACGGTACTCTGCGGTATCCGGGTGCCGTCGCTCCTTCCCCGTTTGTCCGCCCGGCGCCTGGCACCCCGTTGCGCCGCGATACCGGCCTGAAACCATGCCCCCGACGCCCCTCCACGATCCGCTCGCCGCGCCGCTGCCGGGCGCCACGACGGAAATCCGCAATACGACGTGCTACATGTGCGCGTGCCGCTGCGGGATCCGCGTGCACGTGCGCAATGGCGAGGTCCGCTACATCGAAGGCAATCCGGATCACCCGCTCAACAACGGCGTGCTCTGCGCCAAGGGCAGCTCCGGGATCATGAAGCAGTATTCGCCGGCACGCCTCACCAAGCCGCTCAAGCGCAAGCCCGGTGCCGAGCGCGGCGCGGGCGAATTTGTGGCGATCGGCTGGGACGAGGCATTCCGGTTGCTCGAAGAGCGCCTCGGGCGAATCCGCGCGACCGACCCGAAGCAGTTCGCGCTCTTCACCGGCCGCGACCAGATGCAGGCGCTGACCGGCCTCTTCGCGCGCCAGTTCGGCACGCCCAACTATGCGGCGCACGGCGGCTTCTGCTCGGTCAACATGGCCGCCGGCATGATCTACACGATCGGCGGCTCGTTCTGGGAGTTCGGCGGCCCCGACCTCGACCGGGCGAAGCTGTTCGTGATGATCGGCACCGCCGAGGACCATCACTCGAACCCGCTGAAGATCGCGATCTCGAAATTCAAGCGCGACGGTGGGCGCTTCATCTCGATCAACCCGGTCCGCACCGGCTACTCGGCGATCGCCGACGAGTGGGTGCCGATCCGGCCGGGCACCGACGGTGCGCTGTTGCTGGCGCTGATCCACGAGATCATCGCCCTCGGCCTCTACGACCGCGATTTCCTCGTGCGTTACACGAACAGCGGGCAACTGGTGAACCTCGACGCCGCAAGCGACGAGTTCGGCATGTTCATCCGCACCGAGGTGCCTGAGGAGGAAGGCTGCTTCGATCCGCAGAACAAGCTCTGGTGGGATCGCGCGACGAACCGGCCGGTGCTTACGCACAGCGAGGGGGCCGATCCGTTCCTGCTCGGCGAGTTCCAACTGTCCGACGGCACGGCGGTCAAGCCCGCGTTCCAGCTGCTGAAGGAGCGCGTCGACGCCTGCACGCCGGAATGGGCGGCCGACATCACCGGCATCCCGGCGGACGCCATCCGCCGGCTCGCGCACGAGATGGGCGTGACCGCGCGCGACCAGAAGATCGAGCTGCCGATACCCTGGACGGACGTCTGGGGCCACGAGCACGAGACGGTCACCGGCAACCCGGTGGCGTTTCACGCGATGCGCGGGCTCGCCGCGCATTCGAACGGCTTCCAGTCGATCCGCGCGCTCGCGATCCTGATGACGCTGCTCGGCACGATCGACCGGCCCGGCGGCTTCCGGCACAAGGCGCCGTTCCCGCGCCCGATCCCTCCCTGCGCGAAGACGCCGAACACGCCGCTGGCGATCAAGCCGAACCACCCGCTGGACGGCCTGGCCCTCGGCTGGCCGGCCGAGCCCGACGACCTCTTCGTCAACGACGACGGCACGCCGGTGCGCATCGACAAGGCGTTCTCGTGGGAATACCCGCTGTCGGTGCACGGGATGATGCACAACGTCATCACCAACGCGTGGCGCGGCGACCCCTACCCGATCGACACGCTGCTGATCTTCATGGCGAACATGGCGTGGAATTCGACGATGAACACGCCGGCAGTGCGCAAGATGCTGAACGACAAGCGGGAGGATGGCGAATACAAGATCCCGTTCCTCGTCGTCTGCGACGCGTTCCAGTCGGAGACGACCGCGTTCGCCGACCTGGTGCTGCCCGACACCACGTATCTCGAGCGCCACGACGTGATGTCGATGCTCGACCGGCCGATCTCGGAGTTCGATGGCCCGGTCGACTCGGTGCGCATCCCGGTCGTCCCGCCGAAGGGCGAGTGCAAGCCGTTCCAGGAAGTGCTGATCGAGCTCGCGTCGCGCCTGAAGTTTCCCGCCTTCGTACGGCCGGACGGCACGCGCAAGTTCCGCGACTATCCCGACTTCATCGTCAACTACGAGACCGATCCGGGCTCGGGCATCGGCTTCCTTTCGGGGTGGCGCGGCAAGGACGGCGACCAGTTCATGCGCGGCGAACCGAACCCGAAGCAGTGGGAGATGTATGCAGCCAACAACTGCGTCTACCACCACAAGCTGCCGCCGTCCTACCGGTACATGCGCAACTGGAACAAGGGCTACCTCGAGTGGTCGCAGAGGAACCGCATCCAGCGCTACGCCGAGCCGATCCTGATCCACGTCTACTCCGAGGTGCTGCAGAAGTTCCGGCTCGCGGCGCAGGGCAGGGGCATCTCGCGCAAGCCGCCCGAGCATCTGAAGGCACGCATCGCCGAATTCTTCGACCCGCTGCCGTTCTACTACGAGCCGCTCGAGGCGCAGCAGACCGACCTCGCCGCGTATCCGCTCCACGCGATCACCCAGCGGCCGATGGCGATGTACCACGCGTGGGATTCGCAGAACGCGTGGCTGCGCCAGATCCACGCGCACAACCACCTGTTCGTCAATCCGGGCGTCGCGCGCGCGGCCGGCATCGAGGACGGCGGCTGGATGTGGGTCGAGTCGCCCTGGGGCAAGGTGCGCTGCCTGTGCAGCTATTCCGAGGCCGTCGAGCCCGGCACGGTCTGGACCTGGAATGCGATCGGCAAGGCACCGGGCGCGTGGAATCTCGCGCCGGATGCCAACGAGTCGCAGCGCGGGTTCCTGCTCAATCACCTGATCGCCGACGAATTGCCGGGCGCCGGCGGTGCCCGCGTTTCCAACTCGGATCCGATCACCGGCCAGGCGGCGTGGTACGACGTGCGCGTGCGCATCCGTCCGGCGGGAGCCGACGAGCCGAAGAGCACATGGCCGCAGTTCGACGCCGTGCCGGCCGCGCCGGGGACGGCAAAGACGCGGCCGCGCTGGCAGGCGTTCTTCGCCGGCAAGGGGGCCTGGAAATGACGGCGCGCGACGGTCGGCCGGAAGCGGGCCCGATGCGGCCGGGCCGCCGGGAGCGCGCGCCGTGACCCAGCTCGCGGATGTGGCAGGGAGCTCGCGGTGACCCAGCTCGCGTTGGTCATCGACCTCAACGTCTGCGTCGGCTGCCACGCCTGCGTGACGAGCTGCAAGGAGTGGAACACCTCGGGCTCCGCGGGGCCGCTCGCCGACTTCAATCCGTACGACAAGGATCCCACCGGAACCTTCTTCAACCGGGTCCAGACGTTCGAGGTCGGCGAGTATCCGGACACGCAGACCGTCCACTTCCCGAAGTCGTGCCTGCACTGCGAGGATCCGCCCTGCGTGCCCGTGTGCCCGACCGGCGCCAGCTACAAGCGGGCCGAGGACGGCATCGTGCTCGTCGACTTCGACAAGTGCATCGGCTGCAAGTATTGCGCGTGGGCGTGTCCGTACGGCGTGCGCGAGCTGGACGAGGAACGCAAGGTGATGACCAAGTGCACGCTGTGCGTGGACCGCATCACCGACGACACGCTGCCCGAGCGCGAGCGCAAGCCCGCGTGCGTGCTCGCGTGCCCGACCAACGCCCGCCTGTTCGGCGATATCCACGATCCGGGCTCGGTCGTTTCGGTCGCCATCCGCGAGAGCGCCGGCTACGCATTGATGCCCGAATGGGGCACGCACCCGGCGAATCACTACCTGCCGCGGCGCAAGACCGAGCGGCACATCCACGCCGACGAGCTCGAGCGCGTCGACAATCCGCTCAAGGTCGACGGCCTGTTGCCGAAGCCGGCGAAGTCCGAGCCTTCGCTCGACGACGTCATGTCCTGGTAGGTGTATTGAAGTGCACCCCCAGTTCTCCGTCCTGTTCCTCACCACGCTGATCGGCGCCGGGCAGGGCCTGTTCGTGGCGCTCGTCGCCGTCGAGATCGGCGCGCTGTTCGAGCTCCTGTCGTCGCCGCATCGGCCCTGGTTCTATTTCTACGGCAGCCTCATCGCCTTCCTGTTCACCGGCGCCGGGCTGCTCGCGTCGTTCTTCCATCTCGGCCGGCCGGAGCGGGCATGGCGGTCGGCGGCGCGGTGGCGCACGTCGTGGCTCTCGCGTGAGGTGATCGTGCTGCCCGCCTTCATGGGCACGACACTGCTTTACGCGATGGCGCACTTCCTGCATGTCGGGGAAGCCCTCGCCACGCTGCCTTCCGGCGCCGCCATCGACGCGACGCTGGTCGTCGGACTCGCCGGCGTCGTGCTCGCCGTCGCGCTCTTCGTCTGCACGGGAATGATCTACGCGTGCCTGCCGTTCCTGCGCGAGTGGGCGACGCCGCTCACGGTCGTCAACTTCATGCTGCTGGGGTGCGCGTCAGGGTTTGCGCTGGCCGCCGCCTACGCGACGTCGGCCGCGCCGGCACTCGTCCGGTTCTTCGCGGCGGGAGCGCTCATTCTTACCTTGCTCGGTCTTGCCGGCCGCGGCACGGCGCTTGTCCGCAACGCCCGACTGCGCCCGAAATCCACGCTGCAGACGGCCATCGGCATCAAGCACCCGCGGATCGTCCAGAAGTCGCAGGGGTTCATGGGCGGCTCGTTCAACACCCGCGAGTTCTTTCACGGCCGCAGCGCGTCGCTATTCCGGTCGATCAAGTGGTTCTTTCTGCTGGCCGCGTTCGCGCTGCCTGCGCTGCTGCTCGCGGCGGGGCTGGCGGGCGCACCGAAGGCAGCGATCGTCGGGGCGTTCGTGGTGCAGTACGTCGGCCTCCTCGCGGAGCGCTGGTACTTCTTCGCGCAGTCCAGCCACCCGCAGAATCTCTACTATCAGTCGATCGCGTGAATCCGCGATGCCGAACACCCTCCGCATCCCGCTCGCCACTGGTTATAATGTTATGACATTTCGAAATAATGGCGCTGCCTGACATGGCCCGTGGGCGTTTCGCCCCGGCCCTTTGCCCATGCCAACATCCGTGAACCTGCCGCTCGTCAGTCCCCACGGTGGCATCGGCTTGCGCCCGCTGCTGCTCGAGGGCGAGGCGCGGGTCGCCGAACAGCGCCGCGCGGCGACGCTGCCGCGGCTCACCGTCAGTTCGCGCGAAAAGGGCGACATCATCATGCTCGGCATCGGCGGGTTCACGCCGCTTCCGGGCTTCATGTCGCACACCGACTGGCAGGGCGTCTGCGACGGGATGCGCATGGCGAGCGGCCTGTTCTGGCCGATACCGATCACGCTGTCGGCGGACGCGGCGCGCGCCGCCTCGATCAGTACCGGCGGGGAAATCGCGCTGGTCGATCCGGAAGGCGGCGAATTGCTGGCGACGATGCTCGTCACCGAGAAATACGCGATCGACAAGGCGCATGAATGCGCCTGCGTGTTTCGCACGACCGACCCCGCGCACCCCGGCGTCAAGCTCGTGCTGGAGCAAGGCGAGGTCAACCTCGCCGGCCCGGTCCGCGTGCTGTCGACCGGCGGGTTCGCCGAAAAGTACGGCAAGCTGTTCATGACGCCGGCCGAGACCCGGGCGCTGTTCACCACGCTCGGCTGGTCGAAGGTCGCAGCGTTCCAGACCCGCAATCCGATGCACCGCTCGCACGAGTACCTCGCCAAGGTCGCGATCGAGGTCTGCGACGGCGTGCTGATCCACTCGCTGCTGGGCGCGCTCAAGCCCGGCGACATCCCGGCCGAGGTCCGCACCAGGACGATCGCGGCGCTGGCCGAGAACTACTTCATGCAAAACACGGTGGTCCAGGCCGGCTATCCGCTCGACATGCGCTACGCCGGACCGCGCGAGGCGCTGCTGCACGCACTGTTCCGGCAGAACTACGGCTGCTCGCACCAGATCGTCGGCCGCGACCACGCCGGCGTCGGCAGCTACTACGGCCCGTTCGACGCGCACTACATCTTCGACGAGATCCCGCGGGACGCACTGCAGACGGTGCCGCTGAAGATCGACGTGGCGTTCTGGTGCTACGCTTGCGGCGGCATGGCGTCCGGCCGCACCTGCCCGCACCCCGACGCCGACCGCCTCCAGGTGTCCGGAACCCAGCTGCGCGCCTGGCTGGCCGAGGGCGCCGACGTGCCCCCCGAGTTCAGCCGGCCCGAGGTGCTCGCGATCCTGCGCGAGTATTACGCGGCACTGGACGTCGCGCGCAAGCCTGCGGGGACGTCCGCGACTCAACCCGCACGCTGAGCGGTCCGGTAAGAACTTCCGACGCGGCACGCCTAGGCGTGCGCGCTTTCCGCCTCGGCGACCGGCATCGTACCGAGATTCTGCTTCGCGAACTCGACGAAGCTGCTCACCATTTGCGAATGGATCCGTTCCTTGGGGTAGACGACCGACATGCTGCGGATGAGCCGCGGCATGAGCGGGACCTGCACCAGCTGCCCGAGACGTATCTCGTTGGCCACGGTCGCGCGTGACATGATGGCGAACCCCAGCCCGGTGGCGACCAGCCGCTTCAGCGCCTCCGGGCTGCCGAGCTCCATCTCCCGCTGCAGCGTGTCGGGGGCGATTCCTGCCATCTGCAGGTAGTGGTCGATGACCTCGCGCGTACCCGAACCCAGTTCGCGGCTGATGTTGGCGTAGCGCATCAGCGACTCGGGCGTCGCGGATTCGAGCTTCGCCAGCGGATGCGAAGGCGCGCAGGTGACCAGCAGCTCATCCTCGCAGCAGACGGCGGTCACGAGCACGGGCAAATGTGAGTCGCCCTCGATGAAGCCGACGTCGAGGCTGCGCTCGGCGACGCGGCTCTGCACCGCGTCCGAGTTGGCTACGAAGAGCCGGGGCACGACGGATGGAAAGCGCGCCTTGTAGGCGCCAAGCACAGGCGGCAGCAGGTAATCGGCAATGGTGGTGCTGGCGCCGATGAGCAGCGGACCCCCGAGTTGGCCGCTCATCTCGTGCAGGCGCGTGTCGAGCTCGGCCGAGACTTCGAGGATGCGCTCCGCGTACTCCAAGGCCAGATTGCCTGCGGCCGTGAGCGAGATGCGCCCGTGCCCGCGATCGAACAGGCGCGTGTTGAAGTGCTCCTCAAGCTGGCGAATCTGGAACGTGACCGCGGGCTGCGTCATGAAGAGCGCCTCGGCCGCCTTGGTGAAGGACAGGTGTTTTGCGACCGCGTGGAATACCTGGAGACGGCGATCCGCCATCGATCCATCCGGAGGTTGACTGGGTACCTTCCATTGAAGCACAAAGCCGGCCGGTCATAAAGGACCCGCACAGGTGCGCTTATGACCCACGGAACGCCGATGGAATCATTGGAGCGTGCGACATTCCCGGGGGTCCGGTCCCAGGCTGGCGCTGGGCCGGTGGCCGCGATATCGGCCGCGAACGCGAGGGGCAATCCTCCGGCCCGACGATCGGCTAGCCCTCGAAGCACCGCCTTCAGCTATTCTTCATGGCCTGCTACGACCTCGACCGGTTCCGCGCATTCGTCGCCAGCGACGGATTCGCCGAACTGTTCGACCTTCCCGCCGACGCGATGGAGAAGGTGCTCATCGACGACACCGAGCTCATGCTGTTCGCCTTCCGCTTCCTGCGGCAGACGCTGTTCGGCGAAGCGACGATTCCGGTCCGACCGGAGGTCGCCGACCGGCGCCGGACGCACCGTGCCGAAATGACGGCGCGCCTCGAGCGCGATGCGGCGGAGCGACTCGCGCGCGCGGAGGAAGGCGACGCTGGTTTCGATTGAGCGCGGATGGCGCGCGCAACTACTTTTGCCCAAGACTGGAGACTGTTATGCACATCGCTCTGACAACACTTTGCACCGGCGCGGCGGCGCTGTTCGCCGTCGCATCAACGTTCGCGCAGGATCCCGCGTGGGTCAACGATGCCAGGAAAGTCGCGGGCTCGGTTCCTCCCAAACTGCTCGCGGTGCTCACCGAGGAGATCGGGAAGACCGGACCCGAGGGCGCGATTCTCGTCTGTCGCGACAAGGCGCCCCAGCTGGCGAAGGCGGCATCGGAGGAGACCGGCTGGAGCATCCGGCGCGTGAGCCTGAAGAATCGCAACCCGCGCGCCGTACCGGACGCATGGGAGCGCGCGGCGCTCGAGGATTTTGACCGCCGGGCAGCAGCGGGCGAGGCCCCGGCCACGCTCGAAAGGGCGGAGATCGTAGTGGACGACGGCAAGCAGTCCTATCGCTACCTGCGGGCGCTGCCGACGCAGCCACTCTGTCTCGGCTGCCACGGCTCGCCCGAACAACTTACGCCGGCGGTCAAGGAGAAGCTGAAGGCGCTCTATCCCGACGACAAGGCGGTCGGCTATCGTCCCGGCGAAATCCGGGGCGCGATGACGATCCGGAAGCCGGTCTGATCATCGGCGCGGGCGTGAGCTTCGACCGGCCGTCGACGTCGCCTGGGTGGCTGGTTGCGCAAGCGCCTGCCGCCCGCCAGCGGCAACACGCATTCGAGAACTGATGACCGGAGCCGATGCATGAGATGGTCCGTGCTCGACCAGTCGACCGCGGCGCAGGGCTGCGCGCAGGACGTTGCTATCCGTGAATCGCTCGCGCTGGCACGGCTCACCGACGCGCTGGGCTACCACCGCTACTGGGTGTCCGAGCACCACAACAGCGCCAGCATCGTCGGCACGGCACCGGAGGTCCTGATGGCCGCCATCGCCGCGACCACCCGGCGCATTCGCGTCGGCAGCGCCGGCGTGATGCTGCCGCATTACTCGGCGCTCAAGGTGGCCGAGCAGTTCCGGGTGCTGGAGGGCATCGCCCCGGGCAGGATCGACCTGGGCGTGGGCCGCGCGCCGGGCTCGGACCGGCTGACCGCCTTCGCGCTGAATCCCCACGCCAACGCAGCCGACGAATTCCCGCAGCAGGTGCAGGAGCTGCAATGCTGGGTCGCGGGCGTTCCTTTGCCGGAAGAACATCCGTTTCGAAACATCGCGGCGCATCCGCTGGGACCGACCAGCCCGGAGATCTGGATACTCGGCAGCTCGGACTACGGCGCGCGGCTCGCCGCGCACTTCGGCCTGCCCTATGCGTTCGCCTATTTCTTCAGCGACGGCCGGGGCGTGGACGAGGCGCTCGCGCTCTATCGGCAGAACTATCGCCCGAGCGCCCGCTATCCCACGCCAATCGCGACCATCTGCGTGTGGGCGCTCGCCGCGGACACGGATGCCGAGGCGCGACGGCTCCTCATGACGCGGGAATTCTGGCGCGTCGGCTTCGAGCAGGGCCTGCGCAATCCGCTGGTGTCGCCCGAGCAGGCCGCCGCGCATCCATACACCGAATCCGAGCGTGCGCTCATCGCGGCGCTGCGCCGGAAGTCGCTGGTCGGCAATCCGCAGGACGTGGCAAGCCGGCTCTACGAGCTGGCGCAGCACCTGGACCTGCAGGAAATCGTCATCAACACCTGGACCTACGACCCGGCCGCGCGGCGCCGATCGTATGAACTGCTCGCAGCAGAGTTCGGGCTTTCCCCTGCCCGTGATTGAGACCGGCTTCCCGTCATCCTTCTCGCTGGGCGGGTGGCTGCCCTTTCGGCGCATCGCGCAACTCGCGCCGCAGGACCTTGCCGATGGGACTCTTCGGCAGGACGTCGCGGAACTCCACGTGGCGCGGCATCTTGTACCCGGTGAGCTGGGTCTTGCAGTGCACGATCACTGCTTCCTTGGTGAGACCCGGATCCTTCCTTACGACCACCACCTTCACCGCCTCCCCTGATTTCTCGTCGGGCACGCCTACCGCCCCGCATTCGAGCACACCCGGGTGCGCGGCCACCACGCTCTCGATCTCGTTCGGATAGACGTTGAAGCCGGAGACCAGGATCATGTCCTTCTTGCGGTCCGTGATCGTGAAATAGCCGTCGGCATCAAGATGCCCGATGTCGCCGGTCTTCAACCAGCCATCCTGCAGCACCTTGGCGGTCTCCGCGGGATTGCTCCAGTAGCCCTTCATCACCTGCGGGCCGCGGACGCAAATCTCGCCGGTGTGCTGTTCGATGTCGCCCTCGCCGGTCCAGGCCGGCAACTCGTTGAAGCTGTCGTCCCGGATCGACACCTCAGTGGAAGGGATGGGCAGCCCGATGGAGCCGTTCCAGGGCGCCTGCAGAGGAACGCAGCAGACCCCTGGCGAAGTCTCGGTCAACCCGTATGCTTCCGTAATGGGAAGCCCGGTCACCTGCTGCCAACGCTCGGCCACCGGTTTTTGCACCGCCGCGCCGCCGCCGATCACCACCTTCAGCGGCGAAAAATCGAGCTGATCGAACCCCGGGGTGTTCAGGAGCCCGTTGAACAGCGTGTTGACGCCGGTCATGACGGTCCACTTCCACTGCCCGAGTTCCTTTACCAAGCCCGGCAGGTCACGCGGGTTGGTGATGAGCACGGTCAGGCTGCCCCACTTCATGAACGACAGCGTCGAGGTCAGGCAGAAGATGTGATACATCGGCAACGGCGCAATGACGATTTCAGCGCCCTCCTTGAAGGAGACCGAGATCCAGATGCCGGTCTGCTCCAGGTTGGCCAGGATGTTGCGGTGGGTGAGCATCGCGCCCTTCGAAACGCCGGTGGTGCCGCCGGTGTACTGCAGGAACGCGATGTCCTCGCGCGCAACTGCCGCCGGCTCGAACGGCGCCTTCGCGCCGCGCGTGAGTGCCGCGCGCCAGGTCATGGCGCCGTCGATGCGCCAATCGGGCACCATCTTCTTCACCTTCTTGATCACGAAGTTGACGAGCCAGCGCTTCGGGAGCGGCAGCATGTCGCCGACCTGGGTGGTGATCACGTGCCTGACCGGCGTCTTCCCGAGGACCTGTTGCAGGACGCCAGCGAAGTTCTCGACGATGACGATGACCTTCGCGCCCGAGTCC
>CAYGYQ010000062.1:0-15376 GCA_964354035.1 uncultured Bordetella sp. | reverse complement strand
GTACCGGCGGGCGGCGGACCCGCCCGGACAACGCGCAACCAGCGACATCTTCTTTCTTTTTCATCGTCCGCGCCGCTGGAATGCGGAGGAAGGGGTGTGGATGGGCCACGAGCGCAAGCGCGGAAAGCTCGCGGACCTGAATGCGCTGCTGCGGGGGGGCGGGCACGATCGCTTCGCGCTGGTCATCGGCGATACGGCGGTGCTGCCGAATGTGAAATACGTGATCACGCTCGACACCGACACGCAGCTGCCGCGCGACTCGGCGCGGCAGTTCGTCGGCGTGATGGCGCATCCGCTGAACCGCGCGCGTTTCGACACCGCCGGCAAGCGCAAAAGCGGCGCACTGGTAGCCGAAGGCTACGGAATACTGCAGCCGCGCGTCAGCATCAGCCTGCCCGGCGCGAACCGCTCGTGGTACGCCCGCCTGCACGGGGGTGACCCCGGCATCGACCCCTACACGCGCGCCGTCTCGGACGTCTACCAGGACGTGTTCCGCGAGGGGTCCTTCATCGGCAAGGGGATCTATGACGTCGACGCGTTCGAGCGCGCCCTCAATGGTCGCTTTCCCGAGAACCGGATCCTGAGCCACGATCTGGTCGAGGGATGCTATGCGCGTTCCGGGTTGTTGAGCGACGTGCAGTTGTACGAGGAGCATCCGTCGACCTATGCCGCGGACGTCAGCCGCCGGCACCGCTGGATCCGCGGCGACTGGCAGCTGCTGGGGTGGTTGCTTCCGCTCGTGCCCGGCCCCGGCAAGCGCCGGCTGCGCAATCCGCTGTCGATGCTTTCGCTGTGGAAGCTCTTCGACAACCTGCGGCGCAGCCTCGTCCCCGCCGGCTTGACGCTGCTGCTGCTGCTCGGGTGGACCGTGCTTCCGCACGCCTGGCTGTGGACGCTGGCGGTGGTCGCCGTCCTCCTGCTTCCGGCGGCGAGCGCCTTTGTGCTGGACCTGTTGCGGAAACCGGATGAAGTCCTGCTGCGGCAGCACCTCGCCGCTACCGCAAGCGTGGCCGGCCGGCACGTCGCGCAGACGGTACTGACGCTCGCCTTCCTGCCGTATGAGGCGTCGGTCAACCTCGATGCGATCGCACGGACCGCGTGGCGAATGCTGGTTACGCACCGTCGGCTGCTCGAATGGAAACCTTCGGCCAATGAACTGCCCGATCGTCGCGACCTCAACGAGCCACCCGGACGCTTCGAGTTGGGCGCGTCGGTCAATTCGATGTGGATCGCCCCGGTCATCGCCACGGCGTCGGCGATCCAGATCGGAGCCGTCGCGCCATCCGCATTGGCACTGGCCGGGCCGATCCTCGTCCTCTGGTTCGTCGCACCCGGAATAGCCTGGTGGATCAGCCGGCCGCTCGTTCGCAGAGAAGCGCGGCTGTCGAGAGATCAGACGCTGTTCCTCCAGAATCTCGCGCGCAGGACATGGGCCTTTTTCGAGACGGTCGTCGGTCCGGACGACCACTGGCTGCCACCGGACAACTGCCAGGAACATCCGGTCGCTGCCGTCGCGCATCGGACCTCGCCGACGAACATGGGGCTTGCCCTGCTGGCGAATCTGACGGCCTACGACTTCGGCTACATCCCGGCCGGACAGCTCCTCCTGCGCACGACAAATGCGTTGCGCACGATGACCTCCATGGAACGGCATCAAGGGCATTTCTACAACTGGTACGACACGCAATCGCTGAAACCGCTGCCGCCGCTCTATGTCTCGGCGGTGGACAGCGGGAACCTCGCGGGTCATCTGCTGACGTTGCGGCCGGGCCTCGTCGCGCTTGCCGACGACAGGATCATGCGCCTGCAATGGTTCGAAGGATTGAGCGACACGCTGCGGACCCTCACCGAGGCCATCGGCGGGGTCGCGCCGGCACCGCTCGTTCGCCTGCAACGGGATCTGGAAACGGCTTACGACTCCCGGCCCGCGACAATTGCCGCAGCGCGCCAGTGGCTCGACCGGCTGGACGCGAGCGTGGCGGTGGTCGCCGCGCAGTACGGCACCGCTGTGGGCGCCGATTCCGCCAGCCCGGCTGCGCCATTGGGTGAATCGACCTTGTGGGCGGACGCCCTCGTCCGGCAGTGCGGGATCATGCGCGACGAGCTGGCGTTGCTTTCCCCGTGGAGCGTGCTGCCGGCCGCGCCGGGCGTGTTCGGCGACCTCCCCGGCATCCTTGGGATTCCAACCTTGCGCGAGCTCGCGGCGCTCGAGGCAGATTTGCTGCCTGCCATCGAGCGCCGACTGGCCCCGGACCTGTCGGCGGAGAACCGGGATTGGCTGGAGACGCTGGCCCGCGGCGTCACCGCCGCGAGCCGTTGCGCCACCGAGCGGATCGCGGAAATCGAACGCCTGGTGCGGCAATGCGATGAACTGGCGCGCATGGATTACGACTTTCTCTACGATCCGGCGCGGCACCTGCTGGCCATCGGCTACAACGTCGACGAGCGCCGGCGCGATCCCGGCTATTACGACCTGCTCGCCTCGGAAGCAAGGCTTTCCAGCTTCGTGGCGATCGCGCAGGGAGAGCTGCCACAGGAGAACTGGTTCGCGCTCGGGCGCCTGCTCACGACCGCGGGCGGCCAGCCGGTGCTCCTGTCGTGGAGCGGTTCGATGTTCGAGTACCTCATGCCGCTGCTCGTCATGCCCACGTACGACAACACGCTGCTCGACCAGACCTGCCGGGTGACCGTCGACCGACAGATCGCGTACGGGAAACAGCGCGGCGTGCCGTGGGGCATTTCGGAGTGCGGCTACAACTCGGTCGATGCCAGCCTCAACTATCAGTATCGCGCCTTCGGCGTGCCCGGTCTGGGGCTGAAGCGCGGGCTCGCGGAGGACCTAGTCGTTGCGCCCTACGCGTCGGCGCTGGCGCTGATGGTGGCACCCGAGGCGTCGTGCCAGAACCTGCAGCGTCTCGCCGCTGACGGGCTCGCCGGACGATTCGGGCTTTACGAGGCCATCGACTACACCCCCGCGCGCCTGCCGCGCGGACAGGCGAACGCCGTCGTGCGTTCGTTCATGGCGCACCACCAGGGCATGATCCTGCTTTCGCTCGCTCATCTGCTGCTCGAGCGTCCGATGCAGCAGCGCTTCGAAGCGGACCCGCTGTTCAAGGCCACCCTGCTGTTGCTGCAGGAACGCATCCCGAAGACCGCGGCGTTCTTTCCACATCCCGCCGAGTTGTCCGCGATCCGCGCGATCTCGAGCGGCCCGGAAGCCCCCGTGCGCATCCTCCGCAGCCCCGACACGCCGATACCGGAAGTGCAGCTGTTGTCGAACGGCCGCTATCACGTCATGGTCACGAACGCGGGCGGGGGAAGCAGCCGCTGGAAGGACCTCGCCGTCACCCGCTGGCGCGAAGACAGCACCTGCGACAGCTGGGGGACGTTCTGCTACATCCGCGACACGGACAGCGCCGACTTCTGGTCGACCGCGCATCAGCCGACAGCGACGCGCCCGACGCACTACGAAGCGATATTCACCGAAGCGCGCGCCGAATTTCGCCGGCGCGACCACGATTTCGAGTCGCATACCGAAATCGTCGTTTCGCCGGAAGACGACATCGAGCTGCGTCGGCTCCGCATCACCAATCGCGCGCGAACGCGGCGGACGATCGAGGTCACCAGTTACGCGGAAGTCGTTCTCGCGTCCGCTGCCGCCGACGCCCTGCATCCCGCGTTCTCCAATCTTTTCGTGCAGACCGAGATCATCCCGCAGCGGCAAGCCATCCTGTGCACGCGCCGGCCTCGCTCGCACGATGAGCCGGCACCCTGGATGTTTCACCTGATGGCCGTCCACGGACCCGATTCGCTGGACGTTTCCTTCGAGACCGACCGCATGGCGTTCATCGGCCGCGGGCGCACGGTCGCCGCGCCGCAGGCGATGCTCGACGCAGGACGGCTGTCCGGCAATCAGGGTTCGGTTCTCGATCCGATCGTCGCGATCCGGCATCGGATCACCCTCGAGCCGCAGCAGACCGCGACGATCGACATGGCCTCCGGCATGACGGAAACGCGCGCCGCCGCCTTGAGCCTCGTCGGGAAATATCAGGATCGGCACCTCGCGGACCGCGTGTTCGATCTGGCGTGGACGCACAGCTGGGTGACGCTGCGGCAGATCAACGCCACTGAGTCCGACGCGCAACTCTATGCGCGCCTCGCCAGCTCCATCATCCACGCCAATGCCTCGCTGCGCGCGCAAGCCGGCGTCCTCCTGCGGAACCGGCGCGGGCAGTCCGGGCTCTGGAGTTACGCGATATCGGGCGATCTGCCGATCGTGCTGCTGCAGATCGGAGACTCGGAGAACATCGATCTCGTGCGCCGGCTCGTGCAGGCGCACGCCTACTGGCGCCTGAAGGGGCTGGCGGTGGACCTCGTGATCTGGAACGAGGACCGCGGCGGCTACCGGCAAGCCCTCCAGGATCAGATCATGGGGCTGATCGCCGCCGGCGTCGAAGCCCACGTGATGGATCGGCCGGGCGGGATCTTTGTGCGACGGGCGGAACAGATCGCGGACGAGGACCGCATCCTGCTCCAATCCGTGGCGCGCGCCATCATCACCGACCGCCGGGGAAGCCTGGTGGAGCAGGTCACCCGGCGCGGCCCCGTGGAGGTGCGGGTCCCGCGCCTCGTGCCGACCCGGAACCATCGCGGCGACACGCCGTCGTCCGAACCGCCCGTGCGCGAATTGATTCTGGCCAACGGGCTCGGCGGATTCACGCCCGACGGCAGCGAGTACGTCATCGCGCTGCGCCCGGGCCAGACGACGCCGGCACCCTGGGTCAACGTGCTCGCGAATCCGGACTTCGGCACGATCATTTCCGAATCCGGATTGGCTTACACGTGGAGCGAGAACGCGCACGAGTTTCGTCTCACGCCATGGAACAACGATCCCGTGAGCGATACCAGCGGAGAAGCGTTCTACCTGCGCGACGAGGAATCCGGGCAATTCTGGTCGCCCGCGCCATTGCCCGCCCGCGGCACCGGCGCCTATGTCACCCGCCACGGCTTTGGCTACAGCGTCTTCGAGCACCACGAGGATGGCATCAGCTCCGAGCTTTGCGTCTACGTCGCGATGGATTCGGCGGTGAAGTTCTCGGTGCTGAAGGTGCGCAATGCTTCGGGGCGCTCGCGCCGGCTCTCGGCCACCGGTTACGTGGAATGGGTTCTTGGCGACCTGCGACCCAAGACAGCGATGCACGTGATCACCGAAATGGAGGGCAAGAGCGGCGCGCTCCTGGCACGCAACTCCTACAACACGGAGTTCCCCGACCGTGTCGCGTTCTTCGACGTCGACGATCCGAGCCGCAGCGTAAGCGGTGACCGCACCGAATTCCTGGGGCGCAACGGCGCACTGCACAATCCCGCCGCCATGGCCCGGCAGCGCCTCTCGGGCAAGGTGGGCGCGGCGCTCGATCCGTGCGCAGCCATCCAGGTCCCGTTCGATCTTGACGACGGCGAGGAGCGCGAGATCGTCTTCCGGCTCGGCGTCGGTCAAAATGCCACCGATGCCGGCAACCTTGTGCAGCGCTTCCGCGGACCCAAGGCCGCCCACGGCGCGCTGGACGCGGTGCGGGCGCACTGGGCGCGGGCGCTCGGCGCCGTGCAGGTGACAACGCCGGATGCCTCGCTCAACGTGCTGGCCAACGGCTGGCTTCTGTACCAGACGCTGGCTTGCCGCCTGTGGGCGCGAAGCGGCTACTACCAATCCGGCGGCGCCTTCGGCTTTCGCGATCAGCTGCAGGACGCGATGGCGCTCGTCCACGCCGAGCCCGCGCTCGTGCGCGAGCATCTGCTTCGCTGCGCGGCTCGCCAGTTCGTGGAAGGCGACGTCCAGCACTGGTGGCACCCGCCGTCGGGCCGGGGTGTGCGGACGCATTGCTCGGACGACTTTCTGTGGCTGCCGCTGGCGACCGCACGCTACGTGAACGCGACCGGCGACACCGGCGTGCTGGAGGAATCGATCCACTTCCTGGAAGGTCGCCCGGTCAACCCGGGAGACGACTCCTACTACGACCTGCCCCGCCGGTCCGCGGAGTCGGCCAGCGTTTACGAGCACTGCGTGCGCGCGATCGAGCATGGCTTGCAATACGGCGTGCACGGCCTGCCGTTGATGGGTTCCGGGGACTGGAACGACGGCATGAACCTCGTGGGGATCAAAGGCACGGGCGAAAGCGTCTGGCTGGGCTTTTTCCTCTGTGCCGTGCTGACGCAGTTCGCCGAGCTTGCGCGCGGACAGGGCGATACGGCGTTCGCCGACCGCTGCGGGGCGGAGGGAGTCAAGCTGCGCCACAACCTCGAGCTTCACGGGTGGGACGGCGCGTGGTATCGACGCGCATATTTCGACGATGGCTCGCCGCTCGGATCCGCCACCAACGTCGAGTGCCGGATCGACTCGGTTCCGCAGAGCTGGTCGGTGCTGTCGGGCGCGGGGGATGCCGCCCACTCGCGGGCGGCGATGAACGCCGTCGACGAACGCCTCGTGCGCCGCGACCACGCGTTAATCCAGCTTCTGGATCCGCCGTTCGACCGGTCCAATCTCGACCCGGGTTACATCCGCGGTTACGTCCCGGGCGTACGGGAAAACGGCGGACAGTACACGCATGGCGCGATCTGGGCGGCCATGGCGTTCGCCGCCATCGGCGACCGGACCCGCGCATGGGAGCTCTTGGCCATGATCAACCCGGTGCATCACTCGCAGGCGCCGGAGGGGATGGCGACCTACAAGGTGGAGCCATACGTGGTCGCCGCCGATGTCTACGCGCTCTCGCCGCACACCGGTCGCGGCGGCTGGAGCTGGTACACGGGATCGGCCGGATGGATGTACCGGCTCATCGTCGAATCGCTGCTCGGATTGACGCTCGAGAAGGGCTGTCTGCGCTTTGCGCCGTGTCTCCCCGCGGACTGGACTGCGTTCACGATGAGCTATCGGTACCGCGAGACCACGTACGACATCGTCGTCCGCCAGACGCTTGCCGCCGCCGGCGAAGGAATCCGGGCCGCCGAGATAACGGTGGACGGCCTCGCACAAGCCACTGACTCGGTTCACCTCGTCGACGACCGCGCCGCGCACCAGGTGGTGGTCGAGGTACGCGCGGCGGTAAGCTAGCGGCACCGCATAGGTGCGTCAGCGCACCGACCGCGCATGCCGGTCGGCTTAACCTTCGTCTCATGGCCGCCGTCTCGGCGCCTCCCGGAACGAAGGACCAATTCCCTATGACCCTCGACAAACGCTTTTTTCTGATGCTCGTTGTTGCCGCCAGTGCGGCCGTCGGCGCGGCGTTCGCATCGAAAGCGCGCATGCGGCATCGAACCTGGGCCGAACCGGATTCAATGACCGCGCGTCGTCGCTGCGCGTCGACCGCGGCTATTGGATCTTTTGCAGCGACTCCGAATTTCGCGGCGAATGCCGTACCTTCGGCCCCGGCGAATATGCCTCGATTCCGGGTCTCAACAATGTGATCTCGTCGGGACGCCGGATCTCGAATGACTATCCGTACACCGACAGGCCGAACTGGCAGCACGACTCGTACAATCAGTCGCTCAACTCCCCGGTTCGCCCATAGCACACTGCACATGATGGAGGACCAGAATGGACCCGACGAGCAATGGTGACTCTAGAGAACGGCATCTATGCGCACTCAACGCGAAGGATGAGGCATTGTCGATAAGGGATGCGAACGCCTGGGAAGAGGCCATCGATTGGGGCACCCCCGACTGCAGCATGCTGTGTGCATCGGAGTGGCGGGCGATGACGGAGCCCGACTTCGATTGATCCGCCGCGCCGCCGGCCCATGCCGGTCCGCGGCACTATCCCCGGCAAGCGGACCGGCGCTGCTCAACCCGGGTGACGCGTCTTCCGCTTCGTGTAGAGGCGCATCAGCGGCGTCACCGAAATGCCGTGGATCTGGATCGACGCAACAACCGTCGTGAGGGTGATCTCGATCAGCTCGTTTGCCAACGGTTCCGCCAAGCCACGATTGATCGCGTACATCGGGTCATTTCGACAGCGGGACCGAGTTCTACTCGGATCGGCTGGACGTGCGCGAGTCCTTGCCGGTCGCCGAGATGGAGCGCGCCTCCTGCAGCGACTCCTGTCCCGGGCTGTTCTCGCAATTGAAGGAAGTCTATCTCTTCGGCTGCAATACGCTGAATGCGGCCACGATCACGAGCACGACCTCCGATGTCGAGGGAAGCCTCGTCCGTTCGGGACACTCGCCGGCCGACGCGCAGCGCCTGGCGCGCGCCCTCGATCAACGCCATGGGGAGAGCATCCGCGACCAGATGCGCCGCATCTTCATGAACGTCCCGGTCATCTACGGCTTTTCCTCGCTCGCACCGCTGGGACCCACGGCCGGGATGCTGCTGAACCGCTACTTCGAGGCGACGCCGACGGCCGAGATCGGCACCGGACGCGCCAATCCCAGGCTGCTCAGCCACTTTGCCGCCAGCTCGATGACGATTGCCAGCGGCCTCAACGATTCGGATCCGCAAGCGGTCTTTCGGCGCGAGGTCTGCCGGTTCGTCGACGACCGCTTGTCGCCCGTGGAGAAACTCGGATTCATTCACGACCTCCTGCACCGCGACATGGCGGAAGTCCGCATGTTCCTTGAGCGCATCGAGGGCCTGTTCGCGTCACTTCACAAAGGCGAGCGGCAATCCCCGGCCTTTGCGCGGGCGCTCGGCGCGATAACGGACGATCGCGTCGCACGCGAGCAATTCCTGCGCTTCGCGGAAGTCGCCGATCTGCCACCGATTGGCGCCCGCATGATCCGGCTCGCCGGCACGCTGGGGTGGCTGTCCCCGGTGGATCAGCGCGTCGAGCTCGTGCGCATGGTCGACGACCTGATAAGGCGGGGATCCATCGGCCCCTCCGACGTCGAGTTGATATGCTCGTTGAACGTCGGCAACGAACTCGACGACGAGCGTCATCGCCTGAAATCCCCGGACGGGAACGACATCATCGACATCCTTGTCCGCCGTCTTCGGGCGCCCTAGTCTCCGCACCGCCCGCGCACCGTGGCCGCGCCCGGGCTCACGCAGCAACGAGGAGAGCTACATGTTCAAGATCGAAGTGGAGGACGGCAAGGGCCGCTGGAGCGACGTCCGCGGCGACGATGGCAACGTGCTGACCTTCGAGGCGGAGGATGCCGCGCGCGCTGCCCTGGCGGAGCGTTTTCCGATACTCGTGCAGATGGAAAAGTACGCGGGCGGCAAGCGTACCCGTGTCATTCGCATCCTCGGGGACGATGACGATTGGCCGAAAACTCCCGCCGGCGGGACGAGGACGGGGTAGCCCGAGAGCGCTACATCTTCCTTTGCACATCCTTGGCCGTGTCCTGAACCACTTCGCCGCTGCGTTCGATGTCCTTGCCCGCGCCCGCCACCGTGTTGCATCCCGATAACGCGCTCAGCGTGCCGAACATCCCGAGCATCATCAGCACTGCCAGTACCTTCCTTGCCATGATCAATCTCCTTTTGCACGTCACCGCAGTCTGCGAGGAACCGCAGTGCGAAGAGAGAGGGACGCGACTGCGCCCCGCTCATTGTTCGGAATCCCCGCTTACTTCAAGCGCATGTCGTTCTTGACCGACTTGACACCCGCGACATTGCGCGCCACGACGACCGCCGTGTTTTCGGCCGCGACCGAGCTCACGAATCCGCTCAGCTGAACCACGCCCTTGAACGTCTCGACATTGATTTCGGCCGACTTCAGCGTCGGTTCGTTGAAGATGGCGGTCTTGACCTTGCCGGTGATGACCGTGTCATCCACGTATTCGCCGGTGCCTTCCTGTTTTGCCGTCGAGGCGCAGCCCAGCGCGGTCGCCATCAAAAGTACGCCTGCGAGTGTTGCCCATTTGCGAGTAGTGATATTCATGCGTTTTCCTTTGAGTGAAACACACCGCCGTCGCCGCGCGGGATTACAGACGTCCCATCAGGAACAGGACGATAACGATGATCAGTACGACGCCGACGATGCCGCTGGGACCGTAGCCCCAGCTGCGGGCGTGCGGCCAAGTGGGCAGGACGCCAAGCAGCATCAGGATGAGGATGATCAGCAGAATGGTGCCAAGACTCATGACTTGCTCCTTTGTCCACCGCCGCTTCCCGGGCACCTGGTCCGATGCGCCGGTGCGGATCCGGATCGAACCTGCCGGCCGGCAGGTATGTGAGTAGAGTACCGGCGCCACCGAAGCTCGTCTGTGCGGTGGCGTACGCGCGCCCATGGCTCGCCTCGTACGCGAGCGGATGAGGAAGGGCACGCATATGGGCAAGAGGCTGTACCGTTCATGGATCCTGCGCTTCGGCACCATTCAGCGCCTCGGCACGGCGCTGGCCCCGTCCTGGGACCCGATGCCGGGCTGCCTCGGAGCGGACGAATCGCCCGCCGATCGCATTCCGATTGGTGCGACGCTTGCGCCCGGGCGGTTCGATGCCGGAGGTCGCATTACTTCCTGGACCCCTGCTCTTGCTGCTCGCCTTTATCGGCGTTCTTCTCGTGCTTGGGTTTGTCGGCCTTCGGGTTCTTCCCGGGGGGCCGGGACTCGGGCATCTGTTGGACCTGAGGTGCGGCTCCCTGGGACGCTGGCGGACGCGAGCCCGGCGCGCTGCCCTGCGGTGACGGTGGACGCGAGCTGGGTGGGCTGCCCTGCTGCAGTTGGGGCGCCGCGTTCGAATGCTTGGATTGTGGCGGCCGGGTGCTTTTCTCCACGGGACCTCCGGGTGCGGAGCGCTGCGCCCGCGCGGGAGCGCTTTGCGCTCCCTGCTGCTGGTAATGCTCGCGGACTACGACGTCGCGCGGCTGGTAGCGGTAGTTCTGGCTCCGCAGCACATGCTGCTGTTCCGCCTGTGGGTAGCGGTCCCCTGCGTACTGGCGCTGGTAGGAAGGCAACGGGGCGGGGGCAGGTACGGCGCTGTGATTCCACCGGTCCCATCCGCCGCGTTGCTGCTCCCATTCACGACCCCAGTGATCGCCCCAGCGCGGCGGCGCATCGGCCCGCCACCCGCCGAAGTACACGGGAGGCTGCCGGTAGTAGCGCACTGGAACGCGCAGGACGTAGAGCGGCACGACCGCAGGCGCCACGAGTCCCCAGGGCCCGTTGTACCAGGAACTCGCGTACCAGTTGTCTCCCTGGTAGACCCAGTACATGCCGTCGTAGAAGAAGAAATTCGAATTGAGGCTCGGCGCGTAGTAGACCGGATAGCCGGGCACCCGGACGAGCTGGGGGTACGCCGGCAGGTTGATCCCGATGCTCACGCCGGGAAAGCCGATACCTACGCTTACCTGAGCCGTGGCCGGCGTCAACGAGAACAGCAACGTCCACAAAGCAATCAATCCGACCCGCATTTTTCATCCTCCCGTTCGGCATCCGGAGTCCGGATCGACCGGTGTCGAAGAAAAGTGACACGCACCCGGACTTTTCACGTCTTCACCTTGTCCAGGTTATGCGGGTCCGTCCGGGGCCGTCTGTTCGATGTCGAACACAACCCGGGATCGGGGCAGCGACGGGGCCGGCAAAAAGCGACGGCGCGGGCTGGCCCGCGCCGTCGCTTGCTGCGAAAGTGCGCAGCGCTCTAGGCGATCTTCTTCGCCGTCTTCTTCGCCGTTTTCCTTGCGGGCCTCTTCGCAGCCCCTTTGGCGGCCTTCGCCACGGCGGCGCCAGCCTTCCGAGCCGCCGTCCTGACTTTCGACATACCTTTCTTCACCGCGGATTTGGCGGCCTTGGTCTTGCGTCCCACGGTCTTCTTCGCCGCGCCGGTCTTGCGCGTCGCCACGGGTTTCTTCGGGCTCATGGCGCGCTCGACCCTGCCAGCCGCGTTTTTCGCACCTGTCGCGGCTGCTTTCACCTTGCGCTTGACCGTGCGCTTCGCCTTGCCCAACACCTTTTTCGCATCAGTTTCGATGGCCCGGGTCTTGCTCCGCACGCTGCGTTTCGCCTTGCCGAGTGTCTTCATGGCATCGGCTTCGGCGGACTTTGCCGTGCGCTTCACGCTTGCCGTGGCGGCCCGCGTCTTCCTCTGCACGAGCGTCCGCGCCTTTCCCGCTTCACGCTTGGCGTCCGTGGCGGCGCCTTCCGCCTTCTTCACCAGCGAGGCGCCCATTTCCTGCGCCTTGTCCTTGGCCGCTTCCACGGCGTCGCCGATCCTGGTCAGCAAACTCTTCTCTTCGCCCATCATCGATTCTCCTGTCCGGTCATGAAACACCCCGTGATCCGCGTGCAGCGATCGGCTGCCGCGAACCGCCACTCGCTTGGCGCCTGTTCGCGCAAGCCGAATACGAGAATAGCAAGGAATGCCCGTGCCAGTCGCGATCACGCCACCGTTCCGAACAGGGCCCCGACGCCTGCCGTCAGTCCCATGGCAAGTGCGCCCCAGAACGTGACGCGCAATGCACCCTTCGTCACGTTTGCGCCACCCACGCGTGCAGCCAGGCCGCCCAGGAGCGCGAGGAACACCAGTGAAGTTGCGGCGACAACGGGAATCAGGCTCGACTCGGCGACCATGGCAACCGCCAGCAGGGGCAGCGCAGCGCCGACGGCGAAGCTGGCCGCCGACGTGACCGCCGCCTGCATCGGCCGCGCGCTGAGCGTATCGGAGATACCGAGCTCGTCGCGGGCATGCGCGCCCAGCGCGTCATGGGCCATGAGTTGCTCGGCAACCTGCTTCGCGAGCGCGGGATCGAGGCCGCGGCCGACGTAGATTGCCGTCAGCTCCCGGCGCTCGCCCTGGTCGTCGGCTTCAAGTTCCGCGCGTTCCATTTCGAGCGCCGCCTCTTCGGAATCTGCCTGCGAGCGGACCGACACGTACTCACCCGCCGCCATCGACATGGCTCCCGCGACCAGGCCGGCGATCCCCGCGACCATCACGCTGCTGTGGGTCGCCTCCGCGGCCGCGACGCCGAGCACCAGGCTCGCCGTCGAGACGATGCCGTCGTTGGCGCCCAAAACCGCCGCGCGCAGCCAGCCGATGCGGTCGGTACGGTGCCATTCCCTGTGGCGCGCTGCCATGCTCGGGCCTTTCTTCGAATGCGGAACGGTCGGATGCCGGCAACGTGACGAGCCTAGGACACTTCTCAGACCCGCCGGTATCCGGGGACCAAGCGATCGTACGCGCGTCTGACCACCCCATAGCAGTCGCAGACCCGTGCTTCCAGTCGAGGGCGATCGAGCACCGCGATGAGGCCGCGGCGGCAATGGATCAGTCCTGCCCTTTGCAGACGGCCGATGGCCTCGGTAACGCCGACGCGACGCACGCCCAACATCTCGGCCATCAGCTCCTGCGTTACCGTCAACTCGTTCGCAGGCAACCGGTCCAGGCACAACAGGATCCAGCGGCACAGCCGCTGTTCCAGCGAGTGGAACCGGTTGCACACCGCGATCTGCCCGGTTTGCGCGATCAGCGCCTGCGTATAGCGCAACAGCAGATGCGCCAGCGGACCCTCGTGCTCGAACTCGTGTTGTACCAGGCTTGACCCCAGTCGATAGGCGTAGCCGGCACTCAACACCACCGCCTGGCTCGGCGTGCTCTCGCCGCCCAGGAACGATGCGACACCGATCACGCCTTCTCTTCCCGTGAGCGCAAATTCCGCCGAGTCCCCGCTCTCCGTCAGGCAGAGCCGGGAAACGATGCCGGCCGTGAGGAAGTACAGGTGCTTTTCGCGATCGCACGCACGGTGAACGGTCCAGCCCAGAGGCAATGGAACGGGCTCCAGATCGGGCAGCAGAAGCTCGTACTCTTGCCGTGGCAGCGCGGCCAGAAGATGGTTTTGCCGCGGTCCGCGCCTTGCCGACACGGCATGCCACCGGTCCCGGGACGAGAAGCGCGTCTCGGAGCATGGCGACAACGAATGTCGTTCCAACATTGGAAAAGCGTCAAAAACCCACCAACGCACTATCTTCAAATACCAGATTGCAGTGTACCCGGCTCAATCGCCACTGCCGTTGATATTTATCAAAATCCTATGTCCGTCAGCGCACGCCGATCATCCTCGCGACCGGCACGTCAGGAAGCGGCGCTGTGTGCGCTGGCGAACGAACAAGGTTCCGCATCGCCAACATGCTTCTCCCATGCCGGCTTGGCGCGGCCGATACGTCCCAGGACGCGGCGACGAAGCAGGCTGAAGCCCGCAAGGACGCGAGCGCGGACAAATGCGATGCGGACTACAAGGTTGCGGTCGAGAAGTGCGATGCGCTCGCGGGTTCGGCGAAGGACGCCTGCGTGAGCAACGCCAAGGTCCAATACGGCAAGCCTTGAGTTCCAGGCGGGTTTCCCCCGCCGGTCTCCACTACGGGCAGCGTGACGGAACGGGGATCGTGGCGGGGGTTCTCTGTTCGAAGAGCGTTACTTCGTCTTCGCCGCCCTCTGCACGGTCTTTTTCGCCCCCGGCTTGCGGGCCGTCTTGTTCGCGGCCTTCGGCATGGCCTTCTTCGCGACCGGCTTGCGGCTCGTCGTACTGGCGGCCGCTTTCACCGTTTTCTTCCCCGCCGGCTGCGGGTTCGCAACCTGCTTCACCGCTCGTTTCGCTGCCCGCTCGACCGCAGCGACCGCGCCGCGCACCGACCTCTTGACGGACTTCACGGCGTCATTAGCCGCCTTCCTGACTTTCTTTTCGAGGGGACCCTGAGCGGCCTCTTGCTCGGCTTTCGAATTGTGGCGAAGGTCGGCGGCATGGGCGCGCTTGTAGGTCTGGATATCCTTGAACTTGCCGCTTTCGTCACGAACGGCATAGAGCTTGGTGCCTGTGCGGCTTCTCATCGTGGTCCGACGCGTGGCCATGGTCTCTCCTGTCTGCGATGCGGAACGGCGGCGCAGATGCGCGTCGCACAATTGCAATTATTCACCAAGGTGTGCGGTCTGTCAGCAATGTTTCCTGCCCGCGGTGCGCGGGCGATCGCGCAGATTCGAGCGGCAGCGACTTTTCACCGCATGCCCGCGCGAAATCGACTCGGCGGATCGGACTTCTGTGCGACAACGAACAGACCGGGCCGACAAGCCGGCTTAGATTGTCACTGTGGTTAGCAGGGGCTCAGCGGGGCGAAGCACCATGAGCAATGGTTGCGTGGATTTGCGCCCCGACGGTGGCCGGAAGAGGAAATCGATGGCATCACGTTTCCACCTTCCACATCTTTCAGTACGGCGTGCCGGCCGTTTTCCGGCATACGTCATCAGGAGCAAGTCATGAGCATGAACAAAGACCAGGTCGAAGGCCGCGTCAAGGAAGTGAAAGGCAAGATCAAGGAAGTCGCCGGCAATCTCGTAGGCAACGAGACTATGGAAGCAAAGGGCAAGATTCAGAAGACGCTGGGCGAAGCGCAGGCAAGGTTCGGCGACGTCAAGAAGGACCTGAAAGACGCCAAAAAGAGCAGCTGATCTCAGC
>CAYGYQ010000061.1:0-15427 GCA_964354035.1 uncultured Bordetella sp. | reverse complement strand
AGCACGATCCAGCCATTCGGGTGGCTGTAGGTCATCGGGTAGTGGTTGCTGATCATCACGAACAGCACGGGCAGCGTGAAGTACGTGTTGTGCACCGACCTCTGCTTGCCGATCATCCCCGGGGTGGCGTCGGGCTCGCGACCCGCGCGGATGTCCGCGACCATCCTCTTCTGCCCCGGGATGATGTGGAAGTAGACGTTGGCCACCATCATCGTGCCGATCATCGCGCCGACGTGGACGAAGGCGGCGCGCGCGCCGAAGACGTGGAACAGTGCCCACGTGGCGGTCATCACGAGCAGCAGGATCGCGGCCGCGAGGAGGTTTTCCCGACCGGCGAGAAGCCGGCAAAGCAGATCGTAGACGACCCAGCCGCCGGTCAGGAAGGCGATGCTGACGGCGATCGCAGCGCCGGGCGACAGCGCCAACACGCTCCTGTCGATGAGGTACGCGCTCGCGCCATACCAGTAGATGACGGCCAGGAGCCCCATGCCCGACAACCAGGTGGTGTAGGCCTCCCATTTCGACCAGTGCAGGTTCGCGGCGAGCGGCTCGCCCTTCGGGCCGGTGAGATACTTCTGGCTGTTGTAGAAGCCGCCGCCGTGGACTGCCCACAGCTCGCCGAATACGCCGCGCCGGGCGTCGTCGGGCCGCTTCGGCGGCGACAGCGAATGGTCGAGCATCACGAAGTAGAAGGATGCGCCGATCCAGGCGACGCCGCTGACGAGGTGCAGCCAGCGTATGAGCAGGTTGAGCCAGTCGACTACGTAAGCTTCCATGCGACACCTCGGGGAGCGGGAGGTCCGAGCCATGCCGCCGGCGGCCGCGCGCGCCGGAGATTGCCCGGTGGCCGCGACGCGGCCACTGGCAAGGCAGCGGATCGCCCGCTACTTCTTCGGCAGCTTGCTCCCCACGCCTTCGACGTAGTAATCCATCTTGCCGAGTTCGTCGTCGGTCATCGTCTTGCCGGCCGCCACGCGCTCCTTGCCGTCCTGATCCTTGACCGGACCCGTGAACGGATGGAACTTGCCGGCCTTGAGGTCGCCTTCGAGCTTGACGATCGACTCCTTGACGTCCGCCGGGATCGCGGCATTGAGCGGCGCCAGTTTGATCATGCCGTCCTTGTAGCCACCCCAGGTCGCCGTCGGCTTCCAGGTTCCCGCGATCACTTCCTGCACGGCCTTGGTGTAGTAATCGCCCCACTGGTGTGTCGTCGCCGTGAGGTGCGCCTTCGGCCCGTACTTGGACATGTCGGAGTGGTAACCGAAGGCGTACTTGCCCCTCTCTTCGGCGGCCTGCACGACGGCGGTCGAATCGGTGTGATGCGTGACGATGTCAGCGTTCTGCGACATCAGCGTGAGCGCCGCCTCGCGTTCCTTGCCCGGGTCGTACCACGAGTTCACCCAGATCACGCGCACCTCGGCCTTGGGGTTCACGCTGCGCGCGCCGCGCGCGAACGCGTTGATACCCTGGAGGACTTCGGGGATCGGAAAGGCAGCGACGTAACCCAGGATGTTGGTCTTGGTCATCCTGCCGGCGATGATGCCGGTGAGGTAGCGGCCCTCGTAGAAGCGCGCGTTGTAGTTGGCGAAGTTGGGGCCGGTCTTGTAGCCGGTCGCGTGCGCGAACTTGACCTTCGGGAACTGCTTCGCCACCTTCTCGGTCGGGTTCATGTAGCCGAAGCTGGTCGTGAAAATGATCGCATTGCCGCTCTGCGCCATCTCGCGGATCACGCGCTCGGCGTCCGGGCCCTCCGCCACGTTCTCGACGAACTTCGACTGCACCTTGCCGCCGAGCGCCGCTTCCATCTGCTTCCTGCCCTGGTCGTGCTGGAACGTCCAGCCGGCATCCCCGATCGGGCTCACGTACACGTAGCCGATCTTGACGGGGGTCCCCGCCGCGGCCGGCGCCTGTGCTGACGCGATCCCTGCCGCGCAGGCCAGCGCCACTGCGCCCGCCGCCCCCAACCACTCTCTGCGATCGAACATCGCTCTTCTCCTCGAATTCATGATGAAACTACCGGCCACCGGCCGAACGGATCTCTTTCCCAGCACCACTCTCACTCCACCGGCGACCGGCGCCCTCTCGGACAGCGCGACCACCTTTGCAACCGTGATTCCGACAACCTCATCACGCCGCCCCGCGTCAATCCGGCCGGTAAGGCTGGCCGAGCGACACCGGCGAATTGAGCCGGATCGTCTGCAGGTTGCGCGAGATGATGACGAGCACGACGATTGTCGCCCAATAGGGCAGCGACGTCAGGAACTGCGACGGGATGTCGATCTGCGCGCCGGAGCCCTGCAGGAAGAGCTGCGTGATCATGACCCCCCCGAACAGATAGGCACCGACCAGCACGCGCGCCGGCCGCCAGGTCGCGAACACGACCAGCGCGAGCGCGATCCAGCCGCGGCCGGCGACCATGCCCTCGACCCACAGCGGCGTGTAGAAGACCGACAGGAACGCGCCGCCCACGCCCGCCATCGCACCGCCGAAGATCGTTGCCAGATAGCGGATGCGGATGACCGGGTAGCCGATCGAGTGTGCCGCGGTCGGCGCTTCGCCGACCGCGCGCAGCACGAGCCCGGCGCGGGACCGGTACAGGAACCAGGCTACGGCGACGAACAGCAGCCACGACGCGTAGACCAGCGCCTGCTGGTCGAACAGGGCGGGCCCGACGATGGGGATGTCGGCGAGCAGCGGAATCCTCAGCGACGGCACGGCAAGCATCGATTCCGATTCGTACGGCTTGCCGATGAACGCCGAGAGCCCGACCCCGAAAATCGACAACGCGAGTCCGGACGCGACCTGATTGGCCATCAGCGTCAGCGTCACGACGGCGAAGAGCAGCGACATCGCGGCGCCCGCGGCCAGGCCCGCGACCACACCCGCCAGCGCGCTGCCGCTGTCGTGCGCGACGGCGAAGCCCGCGACGGCGCCGACCGCCATGATGCCCTCGGCGCCAAGATTGAGCACGCCCGACTTCTCGGTGATGAGTTCGCCCAGCGCCGTGATGACCAGCGGAGTTCCGGCGACGATGGTCGCGAACAGCATCGCCGTGATGATCGTTTCCATCGTCGTCGCCTAACGGGCACGCGGCAGGAGCCGCACGCGATACTGGATCAGGACATCGGAGCCGAGCAGGAAGAACAGCAGCATGCCCTGGAACACCTTCGAGATCGACGACGGCAGGTTCAGGTACTGCTGCGCCTGCTCGCCGCCGATGAAGAGCAGCGCCATCAGCAGGCTGGCGAAGAAGATGCCGACGGGGTTCAGCCGCCCGACGAAGGCGACGATGATCGCGGCGAAGCCGTAGCCGCTGGAGAGCTTGTCGGTCAACTGCCCGGCGGGACCGGACACCTCGGCCATGCCGGCGATGCCGGCAGCGGCACCGCCGACGAGCAATCCGAGCCAGATCGTGCCGGCCGCCGAGAACCCCGCGTAGCGCGCGGCCGCCGCCGACTCGCCGGCGACGCGCATCTTGAATCCGGTGTAGCTCTGCTCCATGAAGATGTAGCCGGCGGCGAGCGCCACAACCGCGATGGCGAAGGCCCAGTTGAGCCGAGTGCCGTCGATCAGCATCGGCAGCAGCGCGGCATCCTCGAACGTCTCGGTCTGCGGAAAATTGAAGCCCGCCGGATCCTTCCACGGTCCGAACACCAGCCACGAAACCATCAGCTGCGCGATGTACACCAGCATCAGCGACGTGAGGATCTCGTTGGCATTGAACCGGGTCTTGAGCAGCGCCGGGATCGCCGCCCACAGCGCCCCGCCCACGGCGCCGGCGACGACCATCGACGGGAGCAGCAGCGCGGCGTGCGTCTCCTTGAAGGCGAGCGCGATTCCGGTCGCCGCAACCGCGCCGGTCAGGAACTGGCCTTCGGCTCCGATGTTCCACACGTTGGCACGGAAGCCCACGGCGAGACCGACGGCGATCAGCATCAGTGGTGTCGCCTTCAGCAGCAGCTCGGCTATCGCATCGAGGTCGCGGATCGGGTTCAGGAAGAAGACCTTGAAGCCCTCGGCCGGGTTCTTGCCCAGGATCGCGAATACGATCATCCCGCATGCCAGCGTGAGCGCGACCGCGATCGCCGGCGACGCATAGCGCATCGCCTCCGAGGCTTCGGGGCGTGTCTCAAGGCGCAGCATGCCGAACCTCTGCCGCATCGTCGGCCCCGGGCCACATGCCGCTCATCCAGACCCCGATCTCCTCGACGCTGGTCTCGCTCGCCGGCTTCGCCGGCGACAGCCGGCCCTTGGCGATCACGGTGATGCGGTCGCAGATCTCGAACAGCTCGTCCAGCTCCTCCGAGATCACGAGCACCGCGCAACCGGCGTTGCGCAGGTCGATGATCGACTGCCGGATGAAGGCGGCCGCGCCCACATCCACGCCCCACGTCGGCTGCGCGACGACCAGCACCCTGGGATCCTGCATGACCTCGCGGCCGACGATGAACTTCTGCAGGTTGCCGCCGGAAAGCGAGCGGGCCGGCGCTCTCGGCCCGCCGCACCTGACGTCGTAGCGCTCGATGCACTCCGCGGCGAACCTGCGCGCCGCCTCGAAGTCGATGAGCCCCTTGCGCACGAGGGAACGCGACCTTGCGGCGGTGAGCAGCGCGTTCTCGGCGAGCGACATGCTGGGCACCGCGCCGCGCCCGAGCCGCTCCTCCGGCACGAAGCCCAGGCCGGCCTTGCGGCGGCGACCTGGCATCATCCGGCCGGCCTCGATGCCGCAGATCTGCACGGGGAATTTCTCCGCGAGCGGCCCCTCCCCGGAAATCGCGTGGAGCAGCTCCTGCTGCCCGTTGCCGGACACCCCGGCGATGCCGACGATCTCGCCCGAGTGCACCGCGAGGTTCAGGTCGCGAAGGTCGGTGCCGAAGGGATCCTCGGACGCGTGCGAGAGTCCCGCCAGGCGCAGCCGGACCTCGCCGCCCTCCTGCGCCTGGCTATGCTCGCATACCGGCAGATCCTTGCCGATCATGAGCCGCGCCATCGTCTTCGGCGTTTCTTCCGCGGGCACGCAATGGCCGGTCACCTTGCCCCCGCGCAGCACCGTGGCCGTATGGCAGAGCTCCTGGATCTCGTCGAGCTTGTGGCTGATGTAGAGGATGCTGCAACCCTCCGCAGCCAGCTGGCGCAGGGTCTCGAACAGCTTGCGCACCGCCTGCGGCGTGAGCACCGAGGTCGGCTCGTCCATGATCAGCAGTTTCGGGTTCTGCAGCAGGCAGCGGATGATCTCGACCCGCTGCCGTTCGCCCACCGACAGCGCGTGGACGAGCCGCCGCGGATCGGCGGGCAGGCCGTATTTCTCCGCGACCTTCTCGATGCGCCGGGTCAGATAGCCGAGATCCGGCGCGCCCGGCAGCGCCAGCGCGACATTCTCCACGACCGTCAGCGTCTCGAACAGGGAAAAGTGCTGGAAGACCATCCCGATGCCGAGCGTGCGGGCGTGGGCGGGATTGGCCGGCGTCACCGCCTCGCCCTCCCAGAACATTTCGCCCTCCGTCGGCCGCGTCACGCCGTAGATGATCTTCATCAGCGTCGACTTGCCGGCACCGTTCTCGCCGAGCACCGCGTGGATCTCGCCCGGCAGCACCGACAGATCGATGCCGTCGTTGGCGACGACCATGGGATAGACCTTGCGGATGCCGCGCATCTCGAGCCGCGCGCGGACTTCGCCCGGCGCACTCACTGGAGTTTGCCGTTCAGCACCGCCCGGCTGCGCACCTGCAACAGCTCGGCAGCGACGGCGATGGCGATGACGCCCGGCTCCTTGCCGGCAATCCCGGCGATCCCGATCGGGCAGGTCATCGAAGCCAGGCGCGATCGCGGCGTGCCCCGCGCCTCCAGTCTCTTCTCGAACTGGCGGCGCTTCGACGCCGAGCCGATCAACCCGAAGTACGCGAAATCCCCGCGCGCGAGAATGCGTTCTGCGAGCGACTCGTCCTGAGGGTGGCTGTGCGTCATCACGAGAAAATACGCGCCCGCCGGGGCCGTGGCAACTTCCGCCTCGGGCGTGTCGGTGGCCACGCAATCGACGTTGGCGGGCATGGTCGCGGGAAAGGCGTCGTCGCGGGAGTCGATCCAGCGGATGCGACAGTCGATGCCGGTGAGTGCGTGTACCACCGCGCGACCAACGTGTCCGGCACCGAACAGCACGACGAAAAAATCAGGCCGGCGCAGTACGTCGATGAAAACCTCGAGCCCCGTGCCGGACCCGAGCGTCACCAGCCGCGGTTCGCCGTTGTCGGCAATAAGCGCGCGGGCGAGTGCCGTGGCCTCGTCGTCCAGCGGCCGCGATCCCAAAGTGCCGATCGCCGTGGTCGCGGTGATGATGCGCCGCCCGGCGGTCGCATCGCCTCGGACCGGGGTCACGAGCGCGCAATCGACACCGGTTGTCCGCAGGCCTGAGATGGTCTCGAGCCATGCGGCCGAACGGTGGAGGGGCTCGAACAGCAACTGCGCCACGCCGCCACAGCACTGGCCGAGGCTTGCACCCAGCGCAAAGCGATGGAGCGCCGGGGTCCCGTGGTCGGCGAGCAAGCCCCGCGCAATTTCGATCGCCTTGTGTTCGAGGTGCCCGCCGCCTATGGTGCCGGAGATTCCTTCGGCGCCAACGACCATCCGGGTGCCCACCGCGCGCGGTACCGATCCCTTTGCCGCCACGATGCTCACGAGGACGGCGGCGCGGCCCGCATGCGCCTCTGCCGCCAACGCGCTGACCCAGTCGCTCATTCAACGGCCCCCACGCTTGCGGCTCTCGCCCCCTGCGCCGCCGCCCGCACGGCATCGACGGCCTTGAGGATCGCCTCGCCGGTGGCCGGCGCGTCGAGCGGCGGCTGGACGCGGTAATCGCCCACACTCGCGATCGCCTCGCGGATCGCAAAGAACACGGAGAACGGCAACAGCAGGGGCGGCTCGCCGGTCGCTTTCGACCGCAGGATGGTGTCCTCGACGTTGCTGTTCCGGAAGAGCTTCGTGCGCAAGTCCGCCGGACAGTCGTTGACGGCGGGAATCTTGTAGGTCGACGGCGCATGCGTCATCAGCACGCCGTCCTTGTTCCACCACAATTCCTCGGTCGTCAGCCACCCCATTCCCTGGATGAACGCGCCTTCGACCTGTCCGATGTCGATCGCCGGGTTGATCGACTCGCCGGCGTCGTGCAGCAGGTCGGCGCGCAGCAGCTTCCACTCGCCGGTCAGCGTATCCACGATGACCTCCGACGCCGCGGCGCCGTACGAAAAATAATAAAACGGTCGGCCGCTCATCGTCCGCGGATCCCAATGCAGCTTGGGGGTCGTGTAGAAGCCGTCGGACCACAGCTGAACCCGTGCGCGATACGCCTGTCCCACGAGCTCCGCGAACGGGAGCGCCTTGCCGTTCGCGGTCACGGTGCCGGCGGCGAACGTGACGTCGTCCGGCCGCCCGCCATAGACGCTCGCGGCGAACTGTGCGAGCCGCGCCTTGATCTGCCGTGCTGCGTCCTGCCCCGCCTTGCCGTTGAGATCGCTGCCGGTCGACGCCGCAGTGGCGGACGTGTTGGCGACCTTGCTCGTGTCGGCAGCCGTCGAGCGCACGCGCGCGAGGTCGATGCCGAGCTCGTGCGCCACGACCTGGGCCACCTTGGTGTTGAGCCCCTGCCCCATCTCGGTGCCGCCATGGCTCACGAGCACGGAACCGTCGGTGTACACGTGCACCAGCGCGCCGGCCTGGTTGTAGTGGACCACGTTGAACGAGATCCCGAACTTCACCGGCGTCAGCGCCAGTCCCTTCTTCAGCACCGGGCTCGTGGCGTTGAAGGCGCGGGTCGCGGCGCGTCGCTGCCGGTAGTCGGACGACGTCTCGAGCTCGGCCACGAGCTCGTGGATCACGTTGTCCTCGACGGTCATCCCGTACGGGGTGAGGTTGCAATCGGTCGTGCCGTAGAAATTCGCCTTGCGCACGTCGAGCGGGTCGAGCCCCAGCTCGCGCGCGATGTTGTCGATGATGTATTCGATCGCGATCGCGCCCTGCGGGCCGCCGAAGCCGCGAAACGCGGTGTTCGACTGCGTGTTGGTCTTGCCGGCGAGCGCGAGAATGTCGACGTCAGGCAGGTAGTACGCATTGTCGAAGTGGCAGATCGCGCGCGTGCACACCGGCCCGGAAAGGTCGGCGGAGAAGCCGGCGCGGGCTGTCATCTCGACCTTGGCCGCCCGGATCACGCCGTCGTCGCCGAAGCCCGCCTCGTAAGCGTAGTGAAAGCAGTGCCGCTTGCCGGTGGCCAGAAAATCGTCGTCCCGGTCGAGGCGCAGCTTCACCGGTCGGCGCAGGCGCTGGGCTGCCACCCCGGCGACGCAGGCGAACAACGCCGACTGGGACTCCTTGCCGCCGAACCCTCCACCCATGCGCCGCATCTCGACCACCACCTGGTTCGCGACGAGATCGAGTGCATGCGCGACGACGTGCTGCATCTCGGTCGGGTGCTGCGTCGAGCAATGCAGGTGCATGCAACCATCTTCCTTGGGAATGGCGTAAGAGACCTGCCCTTCAAGGTAGAAGTGCTCCTGACCGCCGACGTAGAACTCGCCCGCTACCCGGCGGGGGGCCGCGGCCATCGCGGCGGCCGGCTTGCCCCGTTTGAGATGCATCGGCGGCAGCACGTAGGACTGCAGGCGCTTCGCTTCCTGCGGCGTCAGCACCGGCGGCAGCATCTCGTAGTCGACTTTCGCCAGGCGCGCGGCGCGGCGCGCGGCGTCGTACGATGCCGCGACCACGACGAACATCGGCTGGCCTGCATACTGGACGAGCCCGTCGGCGAGTATCGGGTCGTCGTGGATGATGGGGCCGCAATCGTTGGCCCCGGGGATGTCGGTGGCGGTCAGTACTTCGACGACACCCGGCGCCGAGCGCACCGCAGAGAGGTCGAGCGAACGGATCCTCGCGTACGCCTTCTCTGACAGGCCCAGCGCCGCGTGCAGCGTGCCGGCGATTTCCGGGATGTCGTCGACGTAGAGTGCCTCGCCGGCGACGTGCAGGTGCGCCGACTCGTGCGGAGGGTCGGCGTGGGGGCGGTTCATCATTCCGCAGCGAACACGCTGAGCGCAGTTGCCGGCAACGGGTTGTCCGTTCGCGTCTCGAGGTAGAACCGATACAGCAGATTGCGCGCGGTCGCGGCGCGATACGCGGCGCTCGCCCGCATGTCGGTCAGTGGCGTGTAGTCGGTTTCGAGGGCGGCCATTGCCGCCTTCGCCGTAGCCTCGGTCCAGCGCCTGCCGACGAGCGCCTGCTCGGTGGCAGCAGCGCGCTTCGGCGTCGCCGCCAGGCCGCCGAAGGCAACGCGGCAGCGCTCGATGCGATCCCCCGCGAGCTCGATCGCGAACGCGGCGCAGACGGCCGAGATGTCGGAGTCGTAACGCTTCGAAACCTTGTAGGTCCGAAAGCGCAGCGCTGGCTTCGGCAGCGGGACCGTGATGGCTTCGAGTATTTCGTCGGCGGCCATGGCTTTCTTCATATAGCCGATGTACAGATCCTCCATCGGCAACGTCCGCGATCCCTCCCTGTTGCGCAGCGTCACCGTGGCCCCCAGGGCGATCAGTCCCGGCATCGAATCGCCGATTGGCGAACCGTTCGCGACGTTGCCACCCATCGTCCCCGCGTTGCGGATCGGGGGCGACCCGAAGCGCTCCCACACTTCGCGGACCTCGGGGCAGTGCCGCGCCAGCGCGCGGTAGGCTTCGGTCAACGTGGCCCCGGCGCCGATGTTGAGCGCGCCATCGCTTTCGCGTATCGCCCTGAGCTCGTCGACGCACCCGATGTAGATGATCTCCTCGAGCTCGCGCAACTGCTTGGTCACCCACAGGCCGATGTCGGTGCTGCCGGCGAGAATCGTCGCCTGCGGATGGCTTGCCCGCAGTGCAGTCAATTCCGCCATCGATCGCGGCGCGAACAACACGCGCCCCTGGTAGGCGTGGACGAGCGAACGATCACGCTGAATCGAGCGCAGCTGCCGGCACAGCGCGGCGCGGTCGAAGCACGCCGGCGCGAGATCGAACATCCGGGCGCCGGCATCGAGGATCGTCCGATACCCGGTGCAGCGGCAAAGGTTGCCGGTGAGCGCGCTGCGAATCTCGCCGTCCGTCGGGCGGGTCTCTAGCGGCTGGTGCTTCAGGTAGAGCGCCCAGAGCGACATTACGAAGCCGGGCGTGCAGAAGCCACACTGAGAGCCATGGCATTCGACCATCGCCTGCTGGGCCGGATGCAGCACGCCATCCGGTTGGCGCAGGTCCTCGACGGTGAACAGCGCCTTCCCGTCCAGCGTCGGGACGAACTGGATGCAGGCATTGACGGCGTGCAAGGCAACATCGTCGCCCGCGAGTTCGCCCACCACCACCGTGCACGCTCCGCAGTCGCCTTCCGCGCAGCCTTCCTTCGTGCCCGTGCGCCCCAATCGTTCGCGCAGGAAACCCAGCACCGATTGCGTCGGGTCGACGTCGTCGACGGCGAGGACCTTGCCATCCAGAATGAAGCGGATCCCATCGCCCTTCGAATCTGCTACGCGCTCCGGCATTGCCTGCGCCTCCTTCAGCGTACTATAGCGAAACCGCCGCCCTTGCGGTGCCCCGCAATTCGATGCCCGACGTTCCTTACCCGCGCGACCTCTCCGGCTACGGCCGCAGCCCTCCTCACGCCCAATGGCCCGGAGGTGCCCGAATCGCCGTTCAGTTCGTTCTGAACTACGAAGAGGGCGGCGAAAACTGCGTGCTGCACGGCGACCCCGCCTCGGAGCAGTTCCTCTCCGAGATCCTCGGCGCGCCGGCGTACGCGGCGCGCCATCTCAGCATGGAATCGATCTACGAATACGGGTCCCGGGCCGGCGTCTGGCGCATCCTGCGCGAGTTCGAGCGGCGCGCGTTGCCGCTCACCGTGTTCGGGGTGTCCATGGCGCTCGAACGGAACCCGGAGGTGACCACCGCGATCGTCGAACTCGGTCACGAGATCGCCTGCCACGGCTGGCGCTGGATCGACTACCAGAACGTCGATGAGAATACCGAGCGTGAGCACATGCGAATCGGCGTCGAGATCATTCGCGATCTGACGGGCGCCCCGCCGCTCGGCTGGTACACGGGTCGCGACAGCCCGAACACGCGGCGCCTCGTCGTCGAGCACGGTGGATTTCTGTACGACTCCGATTACTACGGCGACGACCTGCCGTTCTGGACCGATGTCGAGACGGCCAACGGAGGCACGCGAGCGCACCTCGTCGTTCCTTACACGCTGGACACCAATGACATGCGGTTCGCTACGGCACAGGGCTTCAACACCGGCGAGCAGTTTTTCGCGTATCTGCGCGATGCCTTCGATGTCCTCTATGCCGAAGGCGCCGAGCGACCGAAGATGCTGTCGATCGGCATGCACTGCCGGCTGTTGGGACGGCCGGGGCGCATCAGGGGGCTGCAGCGGTTTCTCGATCACCTCGAGCGCCACGATCGGGTCTGGGTATGTCGGCGGGCCGACATCGCCCGGCATTGGATCAGCCACCATCCTTACGTTGCCGCGGGCAGCGCGGCATGAGCCGATCCATCCAGCCCTCGGGACGGCGCATCTGGGACCGCTGCGAGGCGCTCGCGCGCTGCAGCGAGGAGCGTGACGCGCTGACGCGGGTGTTCCTGTCGCAGGAACAGCGCGCGGCGAACGAGCTCGTGCTCGGCTGGATGCGCGAAGCCGGAATGAGCGCCGGACTCGACGCGATCGGCAATGTGGTCGGTCGCTACGAAGGCGAGCTGCCGGGCGCACCGTGCCTGATGCTGGGATCGCATCTCGACACTGTGCGCAATGCCGGCCGGTACGACGGGATGCTGGGTGTTGTGGCCGCGATCGATTGTGTCCACGTGCTGCACGAGCGCGGCACGCGCCGCCCCTTCGCGCTCGAGGTCGTGGGCTTCGCCGACGAGGAAGGCGTGCGCTTCGGCGCGACGCTGCTGGGAAGCCGTGCGCTCGCCGGCACGTTCGACGCGAAGCTGCTCGACAGCCGTGACGGCGCCGGCATGTCGATGCGCGACGCGCTGACGGCGTTCGGGCTCCACCCCGGCAACATCGCGCAGGCGGCGCGGCGGCGGGGCGACGTGCTCGCGTATGCGGAGCTCCATATCGAACAAGGCCCGGTGCTGGAAGCCGAGGGCCTGCCGGTCGGCGTCGTGACCGCGATCAATGGCGCGACCCGCCTCGCCGTCGAAGTCGAAGGGCTCGCCGGCCATGCGGGCACCGTGCCGATGCCGCTGCGGCGCGACGCGCTCGCCGCTGCCGCGGAATGCGTGCTGGCGATCGAATCCCGCTGCGCCAGTGAACCCGACCTCGTGGGCACGGTGGGACGCATCGAGGCGGCGCCGGGCGCGACCAACGTGATCCCCGGCCATGCGCGCTTCACCATCGACATCCGCGCACCGCAGGACGACCAGCGGCGGCACGCGAGGGCCGACATCGAGGCGGCCATCAGGTCCATCTGCGCCCGCCGCAAGGTGAAGGTCGCGATCCGGCAGACGCACGAGGGGTTGACTGCCGCCTGCGCGCCCTGGCTGCAGGACCAGATCGGTCGGGCGATCGAGGCCGAAGGGTTGCCCCCGCGTCGACTGCCTTCCGGCGCGGGCCACGATGGGACGGCGATGGTCGACCTCGTCGACATCGGCATGCTGTTCGTCCGCTGCGAGGGCGGCATCAGCCACAACCCGCTGGAAGCGATCACCGTTGAGGATGCCGAGCTTTCCGCGCGTGTCTTCCTGCGCTTCATCGAGCATTTCCAACCTGCCGCCTGAAGGCCAAGCCATGCCAGCGTCCCCCGCCCGCACCATCGAGGAGTACCTCGCGGCCCAGCGCGACCACCAGACGCGGTTCCTCGCCGAGCTGGTGAAGGTTCCTTCCGACAACCCGCCGGGCGACTGCGCGCCGCATGCGAAGCGCGCGGCCGAGCTGCTCGAAGGGCTGGGCTTCACGGTCGAGCGCCATCCGGTGCCGGTCGACGCCGTCCGGGCAAACGGGATGATCTCCGCGACCAACCTCGTCGTGCGCGAGCGCTTCGGCCCCGGACCCACGATCGAGCTGAACGCCCACGGCGACGTCGTGCCGCCCGGACTCGGCTGGACCAGGGAACCCTACGCCGCGACGATCGAGGACGGCTTCATGTACGGCCGCGGCGTCGCGGTGTCGAAGTCCGACTTCGCGACGTACGGTTATGCACTGCTCGCGCTGAAGGCGAGCGGCGCGAAGCTCGCGGGGACCGTCGAGCTGCACCTCACCTATGACGAGGAAGTCGGGGGCAACATCGGTCCGGCGTGGCTGCTCGCGCAGGGAATCTCGCGGCCGGATTTTGCAATCTCCGCCGGTTTTTCCTACGGCATCACCACGGCGCACAACGGGTGCCTGCACCTCGAAGTCGAGATCGTCGGCAAGTCCGCGCACGCGGCACGCCCCGACACCGGCGTCGATGCGCTGGAAGCGGCGACCGGCGTGCTCGCCGACCTCTACGCGATCCGGAAGACGTACGCAGCGAGGAAATCGAAGTTCGACGGCATCGACAGCGCGACGCTCACTGTCGGGTTGATCGCCGGAGGCATCAACACCAACGTCGTGCCGGACAAGGTCACGTTCCGCGTCGACCGGCGCATCATTCCCGAGGAAGATCCGGCCGAGGCTGAAGCCACACTCACCCGGCAGATCCGCGCCGCGGCCGCGAAGTGGCCGGGCATTGCCTGCAACGTCCGCCGGATTCTGCTTGCGGTTCCGTTCGTGCCGATCCCCGGTCAGGAGAAGCTGGTCGCGGCGATCGCACGCCATGCGCCGGCGATCATGGGCGAGAACGTGAAGCCGCAAGGCGTGCCGATCTACACCGACGCACGGCTCTATTCGACGGCCGGCATTCCGACGGTACTCTACGGTGCCGGGCCGCACACGCTGCTCGAAGCCAACGGCCATCGCGCCGACGAGAAGCTCAAGCTCGACGATCTCTACAAGGCGACGCGCGTCGTCGCGCTGGCGCTGGCCGACCTGCTGGCGGCGTAGATCCCGGCCCGGCCCCCGTTCTCCCCTGCCCGGCGCGCACTGCGCGTTTCAGCGTTCCGTCGGCGCGTGGGGCTCCCGCGCCGCGCGGACGCAAAATGCAGCCAAGGCGTCGATCACCGCGGCGTCGTCGCCCGCCGGGAGCGCGAGGTCGATCGCAACGCCCGGCAGCGCCGCAACCACCTCGGCGACCAGCCGGGGGACCTCCACCCGCAAATGCCCGCCGCGGCCGATGAACAGTGGCACCACGCGGATTGCCTCGGCGCCGCGCTGCGCGAGGCGGCGTGCCGCCTCGGCAAGATTCGGTTCGAGATGCTCGAGATAGGCCACTTCGAGCGCCAGATCCGGCGCAGCGGCGCGCACGCGCTCGGCGACGCGCAGGAAGGGCTCCGCCCACCGCGGATCGCGGGCGCCGTGCGCAAACAGGATGATGGCGGGACGCGCCGAGCCGTCGATCATTTCGCTGCACTCCTCTTTCCGCAGGCTACCCCATGGGCCAAGTGTGGCGGAGGCGCCGAGCCTGCATGGGCAGCGAGAAGGATACACAACCCAAGGCGCGGCCGAGAGGAAGCGGCGGGGCCCCGGATTGGACGTGACGACAAGGTGCCGCGGCCTGGCGCGGTATCATTCGCAGCAGTGCCGGCGTTGCTCGTTTGAACGAGTGCCGAGGTTGGCGCATATTTACCGCGATTGCCCACGATTGCCGGCACTGCGTCCGATGACACTGCCCCTGTTCCTGCTTTCCCCGCACGCCCAGCGCGATTGGCTCGCGCAGGCGCTCGCGCGACCGGCTCCGGCGTCCGCAAAGAACCTGTCGGACGGTTTCCGCCTGCCCGGTCGCGAAGGCGCACCCACTGCCGCTGCCGTGCTGGTCCCTCTTGTCAATCGCCCGCAGGGGCTGCAGGTGCTCCTCACCCAGCGCAGCGCCGATCTGCCCGACCATCCGGGTCAGATCAGCTTTCCCGGCGGCCGCGTCGAACCGGACGACGCTTCATTGGCTGCCGCCGCGTTGCGCGAGGCGACCGAGGAGGTGGGCCTGCCCGCGCCACAGGTGACCGTGCTGGGCCATCTATCCGAGTACGAAACCGTGACCGGGTTCCGCGTGACGCCGGTCGTCGGCTGGGTGGAGCCTCCGCTCGCGTTGACGCTCGATCCCGTGGAGGTCGCCGCCGTGTTCGAGGTCCCGCTGGCCTTTCTGCTCGATCCGCAAAACCAGCAGCGCCACTACCGGATGCTTGGCACCACGCGACGCGACTTCTGGGCCATTCCTTACGGCGAGCGCTTCATTTGGGGCGCCACCGCCGCGATGCTGCTGATCCTGGACCGCACGTTGCGCGACAGCGGCCAATGAGCGCCGCCGGGCCACGGTGTGGGCGCACCCCCTTGCATGCCCGGGGGACAG
>CAYGYQ010000060.1:5755-15444 GCA_964354035.1 uncultured Bordetella sp. | reverse complement strand
CCATTGCCTCGAATTCCACGCTGGTGATCACGTTCTCGTGCGCGATGCCGAGGTGTGTCAGCTTGGAGGCGTCGTACGGCTTGCCGCCGGTGGCCAGCACAATCGCGCCGACGTGCACCGTCGTGTCTCCGACACCGTCAGTGAGCTTCACCGTGAAGTCCCCCGGCTGCCCGGAGATCGAGACGACACGGCTCCCCTTGTGGACGTTGATCCCGCGATGGCTTTCCGTCGCACGGGCCAGCTCGTCGGGCGCCGCGGATTGGGCGGCGTGGAACGGGGAAGCGGAGGGAGTGCGGCGGTGCAGCTTGAGCGCGAAACCTCCCAGCCGCGGCTCCTTTTCCACCAGGTGCACCGGATATCCGGTGCGGGCGGCTTCCAGGGCCGCGGTCATTCCCGTCACGCCGCCGCCCACGACCAGCAGCGTCTTCTCCGTCTGCTGTTGGAACGCAACGGGCGCCTCTTGCATCTTGATCGAAGCGACGTGCATGCGAAGATAGTCCGCCGCCATCATTTGCGTGTCTTCCGTCTGGTGGGGCTGGGTCCAGGAGACGTATTCGCGCAGCGGGGCCCGGGCCATCAGGGTCTGCTTGCCGAAGTCGAAGGTCTCCCTGTGGTACCGGGACGAGCAGGCGCCCAGCACCAGCCGGTCCAGGCCCTCGCGCTGCAATTCGTCTTTCAGCAGATTGACGCCGTCCTCGCTGCAGAGGAACGGGTGGGTCTTGCAGACGGGGACCTTGAGCTCGTCCTTGACCAGCCTTTGCAGCGCCTCCACGTCGGTGGCGCTGCCGATGTCGCACCCGGAGCAGATGTAGACCCCTGTCTTGCCGGCCATGTCCCGGTTTCCCGTTCTAGTTTCCGCGCACCACTTGAATTGCCTTGAGCGCCACTCCGGTCGCTTCCTGGATCGAGGAATTCACGTCCACCGGGTCTTGGGCCACACCGACCGAGAAGATTCCCGGCTGCTGCAAATGCGCGGAGGCAAAGCCGTCTTCGTCCAGCCGGACCAGCTCCGCCGCGAAGCCTTCCAGCTTCAAGTTGGGTTCCATCCCGGTGGCGAGCACCACCAGGTCCACCTCGACCCGGATCTTTTCGCCGCGCAGGATGTCCTCGGCTTCCACGATCATGCGCCCGTCCTGGCCACGTGCCACCTTCGCCACCTTGCCCTTCACAAACTCGATGTTGGGGTCCGCTTTGGTCCTGGAATAGAAGCCCTCGTATTTCCCCGGCGTCCGGATGTCGATGTAGAACACATGGACCTTGGACGTCGGGTTGGCCGCGCGGACGTAGTTGGCGTGCTTCAGCGAGGCCAGGCAGCAGATGGAAGAGCAGTAGGGCAGGTGCTCCTGGTCGCGGGACCCCGCGCACTGGACAAACGCCACGCTCTCGACCTTCTTGCCGTCGGAGGGCCGCCTGATTTCCCCGCTCGTGGGACCGTCCGCCGCCGCGAGGCGCTCCATCATCACGTTGGTGATGACGTCGGGTTCAACGGCGAATTTGAGCAGGGGGAGCTTGCGCGCGTCGTAGGGCTTCCACCCCATGGCCAACACGATGGAGGCCGGGTTCACCTCGATGTCGCGGGCCGCCATGGCCAAGTCAATGGCGCCGTACGAGCAGGCTTCCGCGCACTTGACGCAACCGGGAGGGCAATGGCTCCGCTCGACGACGTAGCGCGGCGGGTAGGCCATCCGATGCGGCAAGTGGATCGCCTTGACGGTCTTCATGCCGTAGTCGTGCTCGCTCGGAACGTCCACGGGGCACACCGGCGTGCACTTGTCGCACATCACGCAGTTCCCGTTCACGTACGCCGGCGACTTCACCAGCCGCACGATGAAGTTGCCCGCCGCGCCGGAGATACCCGCGACCTCGGTGCCCGTGTGGATCTGGATCTTCCGGTTGCGCCGCAGCCGCTGGTAGTTAACCTCCAGCCCGCAGGTGGGGGGGCACAGCTTGGGGAAGTACTGGTGAAACGCGGCCACCCGGCCGCCGAGGGAGGGGCCCTTCTCGACCAACACCACATCGTAGCCGGTCTCTGCGGCCTCCAGGGCCGTGGTGATCCCGGCGACACCGCCGCCGACCACGAGGATCGGCTTCCTAGGCCCGGTCACGAAGGAATGCGCAGGCGGGGGGCTGCACTGTAGAGCAGCGCCTGCCGTCAGGACACCAGTTGATGGTACGGCTTCTTGAACACGGTCCAGGTCTTGGTCTCTTTGTCGTACACCGAATTGACAAAGCACTTCCAGTTCCTGTCGTCGATCGCCAGATGGTCTCCGCGATAGTAGTAGCCCGGATAGCGGGTTTCCTCGCGAAAGCGCATGTGCCGCGCATGGGCCTCGGCGGCGAGGATCCGGTGGTGGTTCTCCCACGCCCGCAGCAATTCGTGCAGATTCTCCGCGCACATGTGCAGCGAGTCCTCCTTGATCATGTCGAGGTATTTGAATCCCTCGTCCAGCATCGAGCCGCTGGTCATGTACCAAGTGCTGACGCCGCCCGCGTATTCGTCCATGCACTTCTGAAGACGGTGCTGGAGCAGCCTGGGGCGGATGTAGTGCGGGTTGATGTTGGGTTCGGTCGTGTATTTGCTGTACTTGCCCCACGTTTCCATGGGCATGAACACTTCCTTCGCCAGTTGCTCGATGTCATCGTTGTACTGCGGGGTGTCCTTGTTGTCCATCGCGAACGCCACCATGTACTTGCCGGCGATCCTTCCTTCGGCATGCGAACCGGAGGAGAACTTGTGTCCCGAGGCCCCCACGCCGTCGCCGGCGGTGAACAACCCCTTGATGGTGGTCATGCGGTTGTAACCCCAATGGTATTCCTCCGGCCCGAAGTCCTCCGGACCGCTGACCCAGATTCCCGCGCAGCCGGCGTGCGAACCCAGCAGGTAGGGCTCCGAGGGCATAAGCTCCGAGGGCGCCTTTTCCGGCTCCACGTTGTTCGCCGCCCAAACCCCGGCCTGGGCGATGGTCATGTCAAGAAAGTCCTCCCAGGCTTCGGCTTCGAGATGCTTGATTTCCTTGGGAGTCATGGTCTCGGCGAGCGTCTTCATGGCCACGTCGGTATGGATCTTGATAGGCCCCTTGCCGGCTTTCATGTCCTGGATCATCAAGTGGTTGCGCATGCAGGTGCCCATGGCATCGACATAACCGCCGTACAACTTGCGGGCTTCCTCCCTGTTGGTCTCGGTATAGTCCTCACCCAGGGCGTTGGTGGCCTTGGCCTTGAACAGCAGGAACCACGCCCCGACCGGGCCGTAGCCGTCCTTGAATCGCGCCGGCACAAAGCGGTTCTCCATCATGGTCAACTCCGCGCCGACTTCCGCCGCCATGGCGTACGTGGAGCCGGAGTTCCAGACGGGGAACCAGGCCCGGCCCTGGCCCTCGCTGGTGGAGCGCGTCTTGAAGACGTTGACGCACCCGCCGGCCCCGAGCATCGCGGTCTTGCACTTGAACACGTAGCACTTCCCGTCGCGAACGCTGAATCCCACCGCGCCCGCGATCCGCTTGGGATCGTTCGCGTCCGCGAGCAGTTTCACGATGAAGATGCGCTCGAAGTGGTTCTGCTCCACGCCGGTGGCCTTGCGGTTGTTCTCCAGTGCCAGCTTGGCCGCCTCGGCGACGATGACCTTGTAGGATTCGCCGTTGATCATGATCTGCCAGCGCCCGGAGCGCACCGGCTTTCCGCCGTCCTTGAGCGTGGGCGCCAACTTCTTGCCCGTCGCCCCGTCCATCATCTTGCCTTCCTCGGTGGTCTTCCAGATAGGCAGACCCCATTCCTCGAACTTGTGTACCGAGTCGTCCACATGACGTCCCAGATCGTAGACCAGGTCTTCCCGGATGATTCCCATCAGGTCCTGGCGCACGTACCGGACGTATTCCTCCACCGGGTTCTCGCCGAGATAGGTGTTGATGGCGGAAAGTCCCTGGGCCACCGCTCCGCTCCTGTCGGTGGCAGCCTTGTCCACCATCGTGATTCGCAATCCCTGGGGCGTGCCCCACCGGTCGGCCTCGAACGCCGTTCCGCAGGCGGACATGCCGCCCCCGATGATCAGCAGGTCGGTTTCATGGACGACGATTTCGGGTTTGTTGCAGAATTCCCAATTGTTGACTTTCGGTTCCATCGCTCGTTTTCGCCTCAGGAAATTCGGTGGTTGGATCGGACGGTTCGCTTCGGGCTGACGACCGGCCCTACGTCGGCACGGGCGCGGGCACCGGCAGCGCGTCTCCGCGCGCGTGGTGCGAGTAGAAGCCGGGGTCCTTGATCCTGGCAATGTCCGCCTTGGCGGCGTCCGAGAAGATATCCACCGACCCGGCGGCCACGGTGCGGATGGGGAACTTGAAGCGCTTCAGGTTCCCGTTGCGGAACTTGATCGTCCACATGATGCTCTCCGATGCCATCATGGGAATCACCGATCCGCCCAGCGGTGCGAAATCCGCGTAGGCGCGAATCTCGATGGCCTGTTGCGGGCAGATCTTCACACAGTTGTAGCATTCCCAGCACTGTTCCGGTTCCTGGTTGAAAGCCTTGCGGGACTCGGAATTGAGCGCCATCAGGTCGTGCGGGCAGATGTACATGCACGCGGTCTTGTCGCGCCCCATGCAGCCGTCGCACTTCTCGGTGATGACAAAACTTGGCATGGGACTCTCCTCGGTGATTCTGTCTTGCGCTCGGCCTTGGCCGGAGCTTCGGTGTGCGGCGGCAGCCGGTAGTTGCTGGCAGGTCCGAAGACACTAGCGCACCTCTTGGGGCTCTGCAACCGAGATGGTCAAGGTTGCGCGCAATCACAGCACCAAGGTCAACCGTTGCCTGCGGACTGCGTGCTGGCGCCGTCCGGCGCGAACCAGTTGAGTTTCTCGCGCAGCTGCACGACGTTGCCGACGATGATCAGCGTGGGGGCATGGAGCTTTGCCTTGGCAACGCGCGCCGGCAATGTCCCCAGCGTTCCGGTCACGACGCGCTGTGTCTGCGTGGTCCCCTGCTGGACGACGGCGGCGCCGGTGTCGCGCGCCAGGCCGTGCTGAATGAGCTTGCGGCAGATCGTCGGCAGGCTCAGGAGTCCCATGTAGACGACAATGGTCTGCCGCGGCCGCGCCAGCGCCGGCCAGTCGAGGTCCACGCTGCCGTCCTTCAGGTGCCCCGTGACGAACACGCACGATTGCGCGTGGTCGCGGTGCGTCAGCGGAATGCCGGCGTACGCGGCGGCGCCCAGCGCCGCGGTGATCCCCGGCACGACTTCGAACGGGATGCCCCGGGCGGAGAGCGTGTCGATTTCCTCGCCGCCGCGGCCGAACACGAACGGGTCGCCGCCCTTCAGGCGCAGCACGCGCCTGCCGGCGAGCGCGTGCTCGACCAGCAGGTCGTTGATCGCTTCCTGGCGCAGCGTGTGGTTGGCGCGTTGCTTGCCGACGTAGATGCGCTCGGTGCGTGCCGGCAGCAAGGCGAGGACCCCTGGGGAAATCAGGCTGTCGTACAGCGCGACGTCGGCGCGCTTCATCAGCTTGACCGCGCGCACGGTGAGCAGGTCCGGGTCGCCGGGTCCGGCGCCGACCAGATAGACTTCGCCGCGTGCGGCGCGGCGCTTCGCGGGAGCCTGCGGCGCGGGCTTGGGCGAGGACCGGCGCATCGCGTCACGCATCGCCGTCGGATACCGGGGGCGCAGGCGCCGCGGCGTCATTCGGATTGACGAAGATGAACCGGAAATCGCCCGGCTCATACTCGACGAAATCGAGTGTCATTCCCGCGAGGAGCTCGCGGTGCTCCTCGGCGACGAGGAGGTCGATGCCTTCGGACGTGAATGCGATATCGCCCTTGCGCACGTTGTCGAAGCCCATCGCGTAGTCGAGCGAACCGTCCGCCTCGCGGCTCGCGGCGATGCGCAGCGCGAGCCCGCCGGCGTCGGAGGACCCGGCGGCGGTCACGATCTGCCGCGCGGCATCCGGCGTGACGATGATCAATGGCGTCGCGCGCGGGACCTGTTTGTGGAACTTGATGGTGGCGATGTCGGGCCGCTTCATTCAGTGCTCGCCCTTGGTCTTCAGGAGGCCCGCGAGACGGTTGCCCTGCTTCTGCGGTCCGCCGCGCGGGAACAGGTCGTGCAGATGATGGTTGGTCCCGCGATCGGGTCCCCAGGCCGCGCGAAAGTGCGGAATCATCACGCGGACCTGCGCCTGCACGCCGTGCGCGTCGAAGTGGTCGCGCAGGAAGCGGATGACCTCCCAGTGCTCGCCGGTCAGCGCGAGCCCCTCGCGGGCCGCCTGCGCTCGCGCGAAATCCTCCGACCACTGCTCGCGGTGGACAAGATAGCCTTCGGTGTCGGTCTCGATCGCGACGCCGTTCACGTCGAGCGTACAGGGCGCCGCCCGGGTGGCACGCCCGCCGGGTTGCGGGGCGGTTGGGAAGTCAGCCAACGGGAACCTCGCGCTCCCGCGCGGCGCCGGTCGAGGCAGCGTTGCGGGCACGGCGCTGTGGATAGCCGCTCGCGCTGATGAAGGCGACGAAGCGCGCGGCCCAGTGGTCGCGCTCGGTGCTGCGCCGGTGCGCGAAGGACGCGAGCACGTTCTTGGTCACGACGCCGTCGCGTTCGCCGTCGATGCCGTGGCCACGCCGGACTCCGTACGCAAAGCGCGTTTCGGCCGCCAGGTTCTCGAGGCTCGCATAGTGGAATTCGTGCGCGCGGACCTCGGGCCGATCCGAGGCGTCTGCCGGCCACGGAAACGCCGGCGACTCGTCGAGCACGACGTAGCCGCGTCCGACCGGCCGCTCGTGCATCACGACGTCCCCGTCGATGGCGCCAACCATCCGATAGCTGTGTCCTTCCCGCGTCAGCGAGTTCGCGAGGTACATGAGCCCGCCGCACTCCGCATACACGGGGAGGCCCGCATCGATCGCGGCGCCGATCCGCTCGCGCAACGCGCCGTTGGCCTCGAGCTCGCGCGCGAAGAGCTCGGGAAATCCGCCGCCGATGACGAGCGCATCCACGTCGGGCAGTTGCGCGTCCGTGAGCGTGTCGAACGGGACGAGCGTCGCGCCGGCGGCGCGGAGCGCGTCGAGGTCGTCCGCGTAGTAGAACCCGAACGCGCGATCCTGCGCGATGCCGATCTGGAGGTCGGGGGCGATGGCGGTGCCGGTCGACGCCGACTCAGAGGACGGAAAGGTGGGCGAAGGCGCATCGGCGGCCACGGCGAGCAGCCGATCGATGTCGACCTGGCGCGCGATGGCGGTGCCGATCCGCGCGATGTGCGCCGCCGCGTCGCCGGTTTCGTTGCACGGCATGAGGCCGAGTTGCCGCTCGACGATCGCAAGCCCCGGATCGTGGTGGATGGCGCCCAGCACCGGAACGTCGGTGTAGTGCTCGATCACGGCGCGCAGCTTGGCCTCGTGCCGGCTGCCGCCCAGTTGGTTGAGGATCACGCCGGCGATTCCAATGTCGCGGTCGAACGCCTGGTAGCCGAGGATGAGCGGCGCGATGCCGCGCGTCATCCCGCGGGCGTCGATGACGAGCGCCACCGGCAGGTCGAGCATCTTCGCCACCGCGGCGTTGCTGTTGCTCCCGTCGAGCGCGAGTCCGTCGTAGAGCCCCTTGTTGCCCTCGACGAGGGCGACGTCGGCGCCGGCGGTGTGGCGGGTGAAGCTCGCCCGGATCTCGGCCGTGTCGGTCAGATACGGATCCAGGTTGCGGCAGCGCCGGCCGCTCGCCTGCGTGAGCCACATCGGGTCGATGAAGTCCGGCCCCTTCTTGAACGTCTGGACGCTAAGCCCGCGCGCGCGCAGCGCGGCCGCCAGCCCGACTGCGACCGTCGTCTTGCCCGAAGACTTGTGGGCTGCGGAGATGAGGAAACGGCGCATCGCGCTAAGCAGCGCCCTGCGGCGCGGCGGTGGCCTCGTCCGGCAGGAAGTCGAGCACGCGCGCGCCGACGAGCGTGATCAGGAAAGCGATGCCGATTCCGCCCATGCCGAGCGCGAGCTCGTAGGCACTCGGCGTGTAGGCCTGCACGATTCCGTCCGCGAAGCTGCTGCTCACGGTGAACCCGGGAAAGAGATCCTGCGGATACGCCTGTCCGCCGATGATGAACACGTACAGCAGCGCGAAGCCGCCGCCGATGACGAGCCACGGCGCGGCCAGCCCGCCGCGCGCGCCGGCGGCGCCCGGGCGCCAGAGCAGGAACAGCGGCACGAGGCTGCCGGCGACGACGTAGCCCCACCAGAAGAGCTGCGGGTAGATGCCGCCGTCGCGCAGGATGAAGCGCTCGAAGGCGGCCTGCTTCGCGAAATAGCCGTTGGTGAGGTGGTGGGCCAGCACGAAGAACAGCACGGCGACGATGAAGAGGGCGAGCAGATTCTGCATGCGCCGCCGGAGCTCCGCGGGCAGCGCGAGACCGTGCCATCGGTAAAGCGCCGACTGGGCGACCAGGAACACGGCGAGCCCCCAGGCGAGCGACATGGCGAGGAACAGCGGGATCAGGATCGCCGTGCCGAACGCCTGCCGCGCGACGAGGAACGCGAAGATCGAGCCGGTGCCCGACGTCAGGAGGATCCGCCACGCAAAGGCCGCGCTGCCGGCGGCACGCGACCGGTCGACCCGGCGCGGCGCCATCAGCGTCCACAGGTACACGATGACGATCGCGGCCATGCCCGAGTAGAGGAACATGTTCCAGGCGAACACCGACGTGAAATTGTAGTGCGTCGCCGCGACGACGATGCGCTCCGGCCGGCCAAGATCGAGCATCAGCACGGCGAGCCCGCCGGCCAGGAGCGCGAGGCACAGCAGGCCCGACAGTGGCGCCTGCGGCTTGTACGCCGCCTGCCGGAACACCGAGCCGACCGACGCCACGTTGAGCACGCCCGACGCGGCGACGATGAGAAAGATCGCGAACACGTGCGGCAGGCCCCAGACGATCCGGTTGTTCATGCCGGTCACGATGTGGCCGTGCGTTTCCATCACGTGCGCGGCAAAGAGCCCGGCGAGCACGACCAGCGCGCCGAGGGCGAACACCGCCCAGAAGCGGCGCGTGGCGGGAGGGGCGGCGGTCGGAGTCATCGCGCGATGAAGTTCAGAGACCCTGGTAGCGCACGGCCGTGTCGAGGTTGAGGTCGGCGCGGACCTGGGTGGCGGCCACTGCGGCGATCCGCTGCGCGATCTCGCTGCCCGGGTCGTTGAGATCGCCGAACAGTAGCGCCTTGTGCCCCTCGGCGGCGCAGGCCTCGACGCAGGCGGGAATCCGGTCGCGGTCGATGCGCTGCACGCACAGCGTGCACGATTCGACGCAGCCCTTGCCGCGGGGGACGTCCGGCTTCTGGTTCGTGACCGGCTCGTGGACGAAGGAGCGCGCGCCGTACGGGCAGGCCATCACGCAATAGCGGCAGCCGATGCAGGTGTGTTTGTCGACCAGCACGATGCCGTCGGCGCGCTTGAACGAGGCGCCGGTCGGGCAGACGTCGACGCAGGGCGGCTCCGCACAGTGCTGGCACATCATCGGCAGCGAGCGCGCCTGTCCGCGGGGGGTCGTGAGCTCGATCTTGCGAATCCACTGGGCGTCGGTGACGGCCTTGCCGCCGGAGAGTCCATTCTCGTTGTCGCAGGCGGTTACGCATGCATTGCAGTTGCTCGCGCAGCGATTCATGTCGACGAGCAGGCCCCAGCGCACCGTGGCTGGCGCCGCAGCCTCGGGGGCCCGGCCCTGCGCGAGCTCGTA
>CAYGYQ010000060.1:0-5655 GCA_964354035.1 uncultured Bordetella sp. | reverse complement strand
TCGCGGCGGGCTTGTCGGCGTGGCATTCGAAGCAATCGAGCGCCACTCCGGCATAGCTGTGGCAGCTTGCGCAAAACCCGTCGGTGCCGGTGACGCGTCCGGTTTTCTTGCCGGCATGGCACGTCACGCAGTTGGCGAGGCTGTGCTTCGTGGTCCGGATACCCTCGTGCACGGTCCGGTCGCGCTGATGCTTGAGCAGTTCCATGTGGTTGCGGCGCATGAACGCGGTGTCCTCGACGCAGCGCTCGCCCGCGCCCGCCTCGATCACCGGCAGCGGAACGCGCGACGGCGCCCGGGCGGTCTCGGGCGCCGCGAACGACGCGGCCGCCGCGAGGAACGCGATGGCGAAGAGCGCGCTCTTCCGCCAGTACCGGTCGCGGGATCCGTCGCCCATGCGCGTCGTCCTACTCGCCCAGCCCCATCTGGATGTACCCGGTCGGGCAGACGTCGGCGCAGATGTGGCAGCCGATGCACTTGTCGTAGTCGGTGTACACGTAGCGGCCCATCGTCGCTTCCTTCTTCGGCACCCGCGCGACCGCCGTCTGCGGGCAGTAGACGACGCAGTTGTCGCACTCGAAGCACTGGCCGCAACTCATGCAGCGCTTGGCCTCCGCCACGGCGTCGGCTTCGGTCAGCGCCTCCAGCCGCTCCTCGAAATTGCCGAGCGCGGACTCCCGGGTCAACGTGATCACCTTGCGCCGGAAGCGCGGCACGTAATTGAAGTGCCCGAGGAAGAGCTCGTCGTGCGGAATCACGTAGCGATCCGAGCGGTTGTCGTAGTTGTGGATCGCGGCCTTGCTCGCGTCCGTGCCGCGGAGGGGCTCATGCGTCTCGGTGAAGGCGAGTCCCTTCTCGATCATCTTGCGCTTCAGGTCGAATACGTGGACATCGACCTTCGGCCGCTTCTCCAGGCCTTCGCCGGCGAGGAAGCGGTCGATGCCGTCCGCCGCGATCGCGCCGTGGCCGATCGCCGTGGTGAGCAGATGCGGCCGGATGACGTCGCCGCCGGCGAAGGTTCCCGGCTTGCCGGGGATCTGGTAGCTCTTGTCCGTGGCGACAGCGCCCTTGCCGATGTCGAATTCCTCGAGTCCCGTGAAATCGACCGCCTGACCGATCGCGGAAACGATGAGATCGGCGGGGATTTCCTCCTCGGTGCCTTCCTGCACCTTGATCTCGAGCCGGGGGCCGACGAACTTCGCCTCGCAGCGCGCGACGACGAGCGCAATCGCGCGGCCGTCGGCGTCCTTGACCACGCGCACGGGGGCGAGTGCGCCGCGGATCGCGATGCCCTCCGCCAAAGCCTGCTCGATCTCGTGCTGGTTGGCCTGCATCTTGTTGACGTCGAACACCGACGTCAGCGTCACCTCCGCGCCGTGTTTCGCGGACACCGAGGCGACGTCGTGCGCCATGTGGCCCCCAATCGCGAGCTCCGGGAAGTCGGTGGGCTTCGCGTGCCCGATGTGACCGAGCCGGCGGGCGACGGTCGCGACGTCGATCGACGTGTCGCCGCCGCCGATGACGACGACGCGCTTGCCGACATGCCGGAGCCGGCCATCGTTGAAGGCCTTGAGGAACGACGTGGCAGTGACGACGTTCGGCGCGTCGCCGCCCGGCGCCGGCAGCGGCCGTCCCGATTGCGCGCCCATGCCGAGGAACACCGCCGCATAGTCCTGGCGCAGCTCACCCAACGTGACGTCGGTCCCGATCCGGCAATTCAGGCGCACGTCCACGCCCAGATCGACGATCCGCTGGATCTCGGCGTCCAGCACCTCGCGCGGCGTGCGGAATCCCGGAATGCCGTAGCGCATCATGCCGCCGAGCATTTCGTGCTCGTCGAAAATCGTCACGTCGTGGCCCTTGAGTGCCAGCTGGTACGCGCACGACAGGCCCGCCGGCCCGCCGCCGATCACGGCGACCTTCTTGCCGGTCTTCGCCTGCGGCGCGACGAACCCGAGCTTGTTCGCAATGGCGTACTCGCCAAGGTAATGCTCGACCGAGTTGATGCCAACGTGGTCCTCGACCTCATTGCGATTGCAGCCGGTCTCACAGGGCGCCGGGCAGACCCGGCCCATCACCGACGGAAAGGGGTTGGCCTCGGTCAGGCGGCGGAACGCGTATTCCTGCCATGGCATGCCCGCGGGCGGCTTCTCGATGCCGCGCGCGATGTTGAGGTAGCCGCGGATGTCCTCGCCGGACGGGCAGCTGCCCTGGCACGGTGGCGTCGACTGTATGTAAGTCGGGCACTTGTGCGTGTAGCTTGCCTGGAAGATCTGGTCGCGCCACGATTTCCATTTCGTGTCGCCTTCCCGGAACCGGCGGAACGTGAGCTTCTCGGTGCGAGGTTCGGTGGTTGAGGACATCGGTTGCTCTCCGGGTTGCTTGGCGACCGGGGGGTCGTTACTGTTTGGGGGAAAGACGGATCGCCGTACTGACCAGCTGGTGAATCCCGCCGACCATGCCCATCTTGAAACCGTAATACGGCAGCACCTTGGTGAACTGCGCCTTGCAGATCGCGCAGATGGTGGCCATGAAGTTCACGCCGTTGCGGTCCGCGACCTGCCGCAACGCTTCCATGCGCGGCAGCGCGCCCTTGACGCGCAGGTCGAGGAGCTCGTCGGTCAGGAGCCCGCCGCCGCCGCCGCAGCAGAACGTCGCCTCGTGCGTGGTGCCGGGGCGCATTTCGACGTAGTGATTCGCGACCGCGCGGATGATCGCGCGCGGAATCTCGAACTGGCCGCCCGGGGTGTCGCCCATCCGCGATGCCCGGGCGACGTTGCAGGAATCGTGAAACGTGACCACGCGGTGGTCGTTGGCGTCCCGGTCGAGCGTCAGCGCCCCACGCTCGATCAGATCCCACGTCAGCTCGCAGATGTGCATCGGCTGCCGGTAGCGCGGGTCGAGCTGGGTCTGCAGCGCTCTTGCGAACGGGTCGGTGGCGCCGGCGCCGATGCCGGCCAGCGTGTTCCACATGCTGTACGCGACGCGCCACGCGTGGCCGCATTCGCCGACGACGATGCGCTTGACGCCGAGCTCGAGCGCCGCCTCGCGGATGCGCAGGGCGATCTTCTGCAACTGCTCGTAGCTGCCGATGAAGAGTCCGAAATTGCCGGCCTCCGACGCCTGCGACGACAATGTCCAGCGAATCCCGGCGGCGTGGAACACCTTGGCGTAGCCGATCAGGCTGTCGACGTGCGGCTCGGCGAAGAAGTCGGCCGACGGCGTGACGAGCAGCACCTCGGCGCCCTTCTCGTCGAGCGGAAAGCGGACGTCGGCGCCGGTCTCCTCCTTCACGTCCTCCTCGAGGCCCTCGAGCGTGTTGGCGAGCGCCGGGCCGGGGAGGCCGAGGTTGTTGCCGATCCGGTGGACCTTGCCGATGATCTCGTTCGAGTACTTCTGCCCGTAGCCGACGGAGTCCATGATCTCCTTGGCGGCCATGGTGATCTCGGCCGTGTCGATGCCGTAGGGGCAGAACACCGAGCAGCGGCGGCACTCGGAGCACTGGTTGTAGTAGGTGTACCACTGGTCGAGCACGCCCTTCGTCAGCTCCCGCGCGCCGACGAGCTTCGGGAACAGCCTGCCGGCCACCGTGAAATGCCGCCGGTAGACGCTGCGCATCAGGTCCTGCCGCGCGACCGGCATGTTGAGCGGATCCTGCGTGCCGATGAAGTAGTGGCACTTGTCGGCGCACGCCCCGCAATGGACGCAGCTGTCCATGTAGACCTTGAGCGAGCGGTACTTGCCGAGGAGCTCGCCCATCTTGCCGAGCGCCTTCTCCTGCCAGTCGTCGGCAAGCTCGCCGGGAAAGCCGAGTGCCTGCTGCATCTTGTCGGTGGCGACATACGGCTTCGACGCCGCCATGGCGCCAGGCAGGAGTGCCTGCGGCGCGCCCGGAAATTCGCGCAGCGGCGGGGCCTTGACGTCGGCGGCCATCTCAGTCTTTCTGCTCCAGGCGGGCGGCCCAAGCGGACAGATGGCGTCGCTCGCGCGGATTGTCGGATTGGTTGCGCGTCGGCGAGAAGAAGAGGCCGGGCGCGTGCAGCAATTTGCTGAACGGAAAGATCAGCATCAGCAACGCGACCAGCGCGAGGTGCACGTAGAGAACGCCGTCAGCCGGCAGCGGCTGCCAGTCGGCGACCATCAGCCCCAGGAAGAATGCCTTCACCGCGACGACATCCGTGTGCGCGAGGTACGTCATCGCGAGGCCGGAGACGGCGATCGCGAGGAGCAGCGCCAGCATCAGGTGATCCGAGGGTGTCGAGATGTAGCGAACGCGCGCGACCGCGAGGCGCCGCACCCAGAGCCCGGCGAGGCCCGCCGCCATCGCGAATGCGGCGTAGATCCCGAACGGCTGCACAAGCGCGACCCACCCCCAGACCGGTTCGGTGAAGTAACGCAGATGACGAATCAGCACGAGCGCCAGGCCCGCGTGGAACAGCCAGCCGAACACCCAGGTCCAGAGGCTGCTCTTGAACAGACTTTCGAACAGCACGACCTCGCGCGCGAGTCGCAGCGCCACGCCGCGCCGGGTGGTGGGCGCGGGTGTGGTGGGGATCTTTAGCGGCGCGGGCGTGCGCGCGTAATCGTAGATCCGGTACGCGAGCCCGCCGGCGAACACCGCGGTCGCAAGGAAGAACAGCACGCCGAAGGACACCGTCGCCGTGGACATAGCGCTCCTTCCTGTATGCCGGCGCCTTCAGCCGTCGTCCCCGGGCAGGCGGGGACCCAGTGTCGTTGTTCGAAACTCGCTGGATTTTCGCCGGCGCGGGAATGACGACGCTTCTCGCATCAGACGCAGCCGGTGGGCTTCGGCAGCCCGGCGATCTTGCAGGCCTGTTTTGCGGGACCGTAGGGGAAGAGCTCGTACAGATACTGGCTGTTGCCCTTTTCCGGGCCGAGCTGCTTGCCGATCGCCTTGGTCAGCACGCGCACGGCGGGCGCAATCTGGTATTCCTCGTAGTAGTTGCGCAGGAAGTTGACGACCTCCCAGTGATTGGTGGACATCTCGACGTTCTCGGTCTTGGCGATGAAGTTGGCGACATCCTCGTTCCATTCGCCGAGGTTGACGAGATAGCCTTCTTCGTCCGTTTCGTACGACTTGCCGTTGACTTCGATGATGGGCATCAGCGTCTCCTGTTGCGATTGAAGGGGGTCGGGGTGGTCAGAGCCAGGATTGGCAGTTCCGGTTCGCGGCGACGAGATCGACGAAGCCGCCGTAATCGACAGGCGTGACGCCGGGGATGACCCGGTCGGCGACGGCGCGCGCCTCGAGGTCCGGCAGCAGCGCGTACACCTTGAGCCGCGCCATGGCGGCCGTGAGCTTCGCTTCCGCAGCGCTGCCGCGGGCTGCGGCGTACACGCCGTCCTCGATGAGGAGCAGGCTCCCGGACTGCGCGATGCGCAGGACGGCGTCCAGCGTGTTGCGCTCGTAAGGCGACTTGTTGACGATGTGCAGCATCGGATTTCCGCGTGGTCAGCAGGACACGACGACGTCCTGCTCCTCCATGAGTGTGCCCAGCTCAGTGGCGCCGAGCACGGTGACGTCGACGATCAGATCGGCCTCGGCGAGCCCGCGGGCCTCGAGCGATTCGCGCTCGACGTAGAGCTTCTCGACGTCGTAGCCCTCGAGCGCGCGGTAGGTCGGCGAGAAGTTCTTGG